>NZ_CP028271.1:313306-626613 GCF_009914055.1 Mixta intestinalis | reverse complement strand
GCCGCCTGGCACAGGGCCGCATCGCCGCCTGCCGCCGTTGCTGAAATCAACAGTCCATCCGGTGCCAGCTTGATGCGCACGTCACAGGTTCGCCCTTTGAAGGTGTCGGAATCATAGAATTTACTCTCTATTGCCCCTTTCACCTGACCGAGATAGCTATCGATAGCCGCCCCGGAAGCCCCTGATTTTTTCTGCGTACCTTTACCCGCCGCACCGCCGGACTGCCCGGTTTTAGGTGCGTTCTTACCTGAGGTCAGGCCGCCCAGCAAATCATCTACCGCGCTACTGTCGCTGGCTGCTTCCGCCGCCGCTTTTTTCTTCGCGTCTGCGGCAGCCTTCGCTTTCGCTTCCGCAGCGGCTTTGGCTTTGGCGTCCGCCGCTGCCTTTGCTTTCGCCTCGGCTTTCGCTTTAGCATCGGCAGCCGCTTTTTCTTTGGCTTCCTGTGCCGCTTTTTCTTTCGCTTCCGCAGCGGCTTTTGCTTTAGCCTCCGCCGCAGCTTTGGCTTTTGCCTCAGCTTTCGCTTTGGCATCGGCGGCCGCCTGCGCTTTCGCCTCGGCCTCGGCTTTGGCCTTCGCTTCTGCCGCCGCTTTAGCCTGCTGCTCCGCTTTTTTCTTCGCATCGGCAGCGGCTGCTTTCGCCTGTTCTTCCGCTTTCGCTTTTGCCGCAGCAGCGGCGGCAGCTTTTGCCTGCTCTGCCGCTTCGGTTTTCGCTTTAGCGGCGGCGGCTTCTGCTGCTTTCTGCTGCTCCTGCGCACGCTTCATCGCTTCTTCAGCCTCGCGCTGCTGCTCAGCCTGTTCCTGCGCCTGCTTTTTCGCCTCTTCCTGCGCCTGTAGCCGCTCTTTCTCCAGCTCTTTCAGACGTTGCTGTTCTGCCGCCTGCTTCTGCTGTAGCTCTTCAGCCTGCTGCTGCGCTTTTTTCTGCCGTTGCTGTTCAGCCCGGCGGCTGTCACTTTGCTGATTTTGCTGGCGATTATACTGCTCAACCACCGCGCCCGGATCGACCATGACAGCATCAATATCGCTACCGCCACCGCCGCCGCTGGCCTCGATTTTCTCGTCAAACGAACTCCAGATCAGTAATGCAATCAAAAAGATATGCAATATCACTGAAATGATTATCGCGCGTTTTAACTTATCGTTTTGTTCGGATGCCTTCGACACGCTCGGTTCCCAAAAAACGGTTACGGAATAATTAAATTGGCTGCGTCATCAGGCCAACTGATTTCACACCCGCCTGATGCAGCAGGTTCAGCGCCTTGATGATTTCGTCATAGGGGACATCTTTCGCACCGCCAATCAGAAACACCGTTTTCGGATTCGCTTCCAGTCGACGCTGCGCTTCTGCCACCACCTGCTCGGCAGGCAGCTGCTCCATGCGATCGTGATCGACCACCAGGCTGTACTGGCCAACGCCAGCCACTTCCACGATTACCGGTGGATTGTCATCGCTGGAGACGGTTTTCGCATCCGTAGCATCTGGCAGATCCACCTCAACGCTCTGGGTGATAATGGGTGCCGTCGCCATAAAGATCAGCAGCAGCACCAGCAGCACGTCCAGCAGCGGAACGATGTTAATTTCTGATTTCAGATCGCGGCGACCGCGACCACGCGTTCTGGCCATACGTCACCTCGGCTTACTTTTTACTGTCGCTGGAGAATGCCTGACGGTGCAGGATAGCCGTGAACTCTTCCATAAAGTTGTCGTAGCCCTGTTCCAGTTTATTGACGCGCTGGTTAAGACGGTTATAGGCCATGACCGCCGGAATAGCGGCAAACAGACCGATAGCGGTTGCGATCAGCGCTTCCGCGATACCCGGCGCTACCATTTGCAGCGTGGCCTGCTTCACTGCACCCAGCGCGATAAAGGCATGCATAATCCCCCACACCGTACCAAACAGGCCGATATAAGGACTGATAGAGCCTACGGTACCCAGGAAAGGAATATGGTTTTCCAGCGCTTCCAGCTCGCGGTTCATCGAGATCCGCATCGCGCGGCTCGCACCCTCGACGACCGCTTCCGGCGCATGGCTGTTCGCACGGTGCAGGCGAGCAAATTCTTTAAAACCGGCATAAAAGATCTGCTCAGAGCCACTTAGCTCGTCGCGGCGCGTCTGGCTTTCCTGGTACAGGCGAGAAAGCTCAATGCCCGACCAGAATTTATCTTCAAAGGCTTCCGCTTCGCGCCCCGCCGCGTTAAGGATGCGGGTACGCTGGATGATAATTGCCCAGGACGCAATAGAAAACCCGATCAAAATCAACATGATAAGTTTGACCAGAAGGCTTGCCTTCAGGAACAAATCAAGAATGTTCATGTCAGTCACTGCTTGAACTCCGCGACAATAGACTTGGGAAGCGCTATCGGCTTCATGAGGTGTGGGTTGATGCAGGCAATAAGAACTTCTGCTTCATTGAGAACTTTGCCTTCTGTGTTAACAATACGTTGCCTGAACGTCATGGTGGCCCGACTCATCGTCGTTACCTCGCTCTGAACCTCAAGCAAGTCGTCCAGACGCGCAGCAGCAATGTAATCAACCGTCATTCGACGAACAACAAAAGCAATCTGCTGTTCAAGCAGCGATTGCTGATTGAAATGACGCTCGCGCAGCATTTCAGTACGTGCTCGTTCATAGAAAGCAATATAGCTGGCGTGATAAACCACGCCACCGGCATCCGTATCTTCGTAGTAGACACGTACCGGCCAGCGAAACAGCGTTGTACTCACTTTACATCCCGGTAATGCTTTTTAAACGTTGCTACTATACGCAAGTGCAAACGGCTTGGGAATGGGTCGCCAGAGCGCAGATAAAATAATTATCAAACGGATACTATTGACAAAAATTTCGTGATATTTACTGGCACAAGGTGGGACTAAAAACAGATGAATTGACAAAATTTTTCGTTGTCGGCTGGCCTGCAAAAAGAAAAGAGCCCGTTGCGGGCTCTTTCCTGTCAATGCACTACGCGTCAATCGATCAGCCTTGCGCGTTATCCTGCGGCGCGCTTTCTTCTATATGCTCCAGCGCCAGCGCAGTGATGATACCTAAGGAGCAGGCCAGCAGCGTTCCGAGAATCCAGGCAAAGTACCACATAGCTTGTCGCCTCCGTTAGTAAAGTGAATGAGTGTTACGTTCTATATGTTCTTTGGTAATGCGCCCGAACATCTTGTAATAGCTCCAGCTGGTGTAAATCAGGATCAGCGGTACGAAAATCATTGCCACATACAGCATCAGGTTGAGCGTTAACAGACTTGAAGTCGCGTCCCACAGCGTCAGGCTGACATTAGGCTGGGTGCTGGAAGGCATAATGAACGGGAACATCGCAACGCCGGCGGTAAGGATCACACACGCCAGCGTCAGCGAGGAGCAAAGAAATGCCCATGCGCTCTTTCTCAGACGTGAACAGATCACCGTCAACAGCGGCAGCAGCAGGCCCAGCGCAGGAATCAGCCACAGCAGAGGATGGTTCTGGAAATTAATCAGCCAGGCACCTGCCTGACGTGCCACTTCTTTATTTAACGGATTAGAGACCGCCGCATGATCGAGCGCACTGGTCACAACATAACCTTCAATACCGTATACCACCCAAACGCCCGCCAGCGCGAAAGCCACCAGCATCACCAGCGCGGAGATTTGCGCCGCTGCACGGGCGCGCAGGTAAAGCTCACCGCCGGTACGCATTTGCAGATAGGTTGCCCCCTGGGTCAGAATCATTGTCAGGCTGACCACGCCCGCCAGCAGACCAAACGGGTTGAGCAATTCAAAGAAGCTGCCGGTATAAAAGAGGCGCAGATAGGTATCGGCATGGAAAGGCACGCCCTGTAACAGGTTGCCAAACGCGATACCAATCGCTACCGGCGGTACGAAGCTGCCAATAAAGATGCAGTTATCCCACCCACGACGCCAGCGTACATCTTCAATCTTTGAGCGATAGTCAAATCCCAGCGGGCGGAAGTAAAGCGAAGCCAGTACCAGGATCATCGCAATGTAAAAGCCGGAAAACGCCGCGGCGTAAACCATTGGCCAGGCGGCGAACAGTGCGCCGCCTGCGGTGACCAGCCATACCTGGTTGCCGTCCCAGTGCGGCGCGATGCTGTTAATCATCACGCGGCGCTCGGTATCGGTGCGTCCCAGAATGCGTGACAGCATACCCACGCCCATATCGAACCCATCGGCGATGGCGAAGCCAATCAGCAGAACACCAATCAGCACCCACCAGATAAAACGTACAACTTCATAATCCAACATGGCTGACTCCTTTACTGCGCAGGCTGTGAAGCGATAGTGGACTGTTCATAGTGATAACGTCCGGTTTTCAGGCTGCTTGGCCCCAGGCGGGCGAATTTGATCATCAGATACATCTCTATCACCACGAAGATCGTATAGAGGCCGCAGATCAGGATCATTGAGAACAGCAGATCGCCGATAGTAAGCGAGGAGTTCGCTACCGCTGTTGGCAGCACTTCGCCAATCGCCCAGGGCTGACGGCCGTATTCAGCCACAAACCAGCCCGCTTCAACAGCGATCCAGGGGAGCGGGATGCCGAAGAATGCCGCTCGCAGCAGCCAGCGGTTTTTACCCACGCGGTTGCGGATTACGCTCCAGAATGAGAGCCCGATAATCCCCAGCATCAACACACCGCACAGCACCATAATGCGGAAGGAGAAATAGAGCGGCGCGACCTGCGGAATAGAGTCCTGCGTTGCCAGCTTGATCTGCTGTTCCGTTGCGTCAGCCACATTCGGCGTATAGCGTTTCAGCAACAGGCCATAGCCAAGATCTTGTTTACGGGCGTTAAAGTCTTCGCGTACTGCCGGATCGGTTTCACCAGCGCGCAACGCTTCCAGTAACTGATATGCTTTCATACCGTTGCGGATACGTACTTCATGTTCCGCCAACAGCTCTTTCAGCCCGGTTACCGGTTTATCCACCGAACGGGTGGCAATGAGTCCCAGCAGCCACGGAACCTGAACGGCGTAGTCGTTTTGCTGAGTTTCCTGGTTGGGCAGGCCGAACAGCGTAAAGGAGGCTGGCGCAGGCTGGGTTTCCCACTCGGCTTCTATCGCAGCCAGCTTAGCTTTCTGTACATCACCCATTTCATAGCCGGACTCATCGCCCAGCAGAATGACCGACAGCACTGCCGCCATACCAAAACTGGCCGCAATAGCGAAAGAGCGCTTCGCAAAAGCGACGTCGCGCCCGCGCAGCAGGTAATAAGCGCTGATGCCCAGGATAAACATGGCCCCGGTGGTATAGCCCGCCGCCACGGTATGCACAAATTTCACCTGTGCCACCGGGTTTAATACCAGCTCAGAGAAGCTCACCATTTCCATGCGCATGGTTTCAAAATTAAACTCGGCGGCAATCGGGTTCTGCATCCAGCCATTAGCGACCAGGATCCACAGCGCAGAAAGGTTGGAACCCAGCGCAACCAGCCAGGTCACGGCCATATGCTGAACTTTGCCGAGACGATCCCAGCCGAAAAAGAAGAGGCCGACAAAAGTCGATTCAAGGAAAAAAGCCATTAGCGCTTCGATAGCCAGCGGAGCGCCGAAAATATCCCCAACGTAGTGAGAATAGTAAGACCAGTTAGTCCCAAACTGGAATTCCATCGTCAGGCCGGTGGCAACCCCCAGGGCGAAGTTAATGCCAAACAGCTTGCCCCAGAACTTAGTCATATCTTTGTAAATCGGTTTTCCCGACAGGACATAGACGGTTTCCATGATTGCCAGTAAAAACGACAGACCTATCGTCAGTGGCACAAACAGGAAATGGTACATCGCCGTCAAGGCAAACTGTAAACGCGACAGATCGACGATATCGAACATCTTGACCCCTTGCTTTTCGCTGAAAGCGATTAACGCATACGTTATTTATTGGCGAACCAACAAATAGCGACAGGCTAATTGCTGTTGAAAAAGGTTTTTTATTTTTTGCTGTATAGCGGACGCAAACAGCCACGCTGCCCTACAGCAGTTAAACGAAAGTTAATTATATCTTCCCTGGTGAGACGCCAATATAATACCCATACAAACGAAACGGTAAAGCAAAATTATTGCGGCCTGAGGATTTTTTTGATCCAGATTCGCAACTACTACAAATGAGGTAAAAATCCAAAAAATGATATGGCGCAATTTACTCCGAAAAGGCGCGAGGTCAATAGGAAAACTTAAACTTCAAATAATTAACGGCAAATCAAAGAAAAATTAAAACTTAATGAGAGAAATTAAAATAGTGGTAAATCAAATGTTAACTTAACGTTTATATTTAGTAATATTAGCGCATGTGTTTAATATTAGAAAAAGTTTAAATTGCCAAATTTTACTTTTCTTTTAGTTGAATAGCTAAAGCGTTTAATTCCTTTTCTTCAGATAACATTATTTTTACCATTATCCTTTCCGTTGAAATTTACAATAAATAAACCAAAAACAATCAAAAATACAACAAACATATATTGCAAAATTTATGCCAAATATAAAAACAGGAGAACGAATGAGAGGTTTATCCAGAAGCAATGAGAGGGATAAAAGACAGGAAGTTACTTAACCAACGGCAATATATAAAAAAGGCCACCCACAGGTGGCCAATTTATCGAATAATCTTAAAGAGATTATTTCAGAGGAAGAACCGCTTTTACTGCATCGCCAATATCTGCCAGGCTACGTACAGTTTTTACACCTGCGGCTTCCAGCGCAGCGAATTTCTCATCCGCCGTACCTTTACCGCCTGCGATGATGGCACCTGCATGTCCCATACGCTTGCCTTTCGGCGCGGTGACGCCCGCAATATAGCCAACAACTGGCTTGGTCACGTGCTCTTTGATAAAAGCAGCCGCCTCTTCTTCCGCACTGCCGCCGATTTCGCCGATCATTACGATGGCTTCGGTCTGCGGGTCATCCTGGAACATCTGCAGGATATCAATAAAGTTAGAACCCGGAATCGGATCGCCGCCGATACCCACGCAGGTGGACTGGCCGTAACCGATGTCGGTAGTCTGCTTAACCGCTTCATAGGTCAGCGTACCTGAACGGGATACGATGCCGATGCGTCCCGGCTGGTGAATGTGGCCCGGCATGATACCGATTTTACATTCGCCCGGCGTGATCACGCCCGGACAGTTCGGGCCAATCATGCGCACGCCCGCTTCGTCCAGCTTCACTTTTACCGTTAGCATATCCAGCGTCGGAATACCTTCGGTAATGGTGATAATTAATTTAATGCCCGCATCGATCGCTTCCAAGATGCCGTCTTTACAAAACGGAGCCGGTACATAAATAACGGAGGCTGTCGCGCCGGTAGCTTCTACCGCTTCGCGCACGGTATTGAATACCGGCAGGCCGAGATGGGTCGTGCCGCCTTTGCCCGGCGTTACGCCACCAACCAGCTGCGTCCCATAGGCCAGCGCCTGCTCAGAGTGGAATGTACCCTGGCCACCGGTGAACCCCTGGCAGATAACTTTGGTGTTTTTGTCGATCAAAATGGACATTACTTACCCTCCGCTGCAGCAACAACGCGTTGGGCCGCGTCGGTGAGGCTGGTTGCTGCAATAATATTCAAACCACTGTCCGCCAGTTTCTGTGCGCCCAGCTCAGCGTTGTTCCCTTCCAGACGTACCACTACCGGTACGTTAACGCCAACTTCCGCTACTGCACCGATGATGCCGTCAGCAATCAGGTCACAGCGCACGATGCCGCCGAAAATGTTAACAAATACCGCTTTCACCGCATCATCAGAGAGGATGATTTTAAAGGCTTCGGTTACGCGCTCTTTGGTCGCGCCACCGCCGACGTCGAGGAAGTTAGCTGGCTGGCCACCGTGATGTTTCACGATATCCATGGTCCCCATCGCCAGGCCAGCGCCGTTTACCATACAGCCGATGTTACCTTCCAGCGCAACGTAGTTCAGTTCCCACTGGGTAGCATGGGCTTCACGCGGGTCTTCCTGGCTCGGATCGCGCATTTCACGCAGTTCCGGCTGACGGAACATTGCGTTGCCGTCCGCGCCCAGTTTGCCATCCAGACAGATCAGGTCGCCCTGCTTAGTGATAACCAGCGGGTTGATCTCAACCAGCGCCAGGTCACGTTCCAGGAATAGCGTTGCCAGGCCCATAAAGATTTTGGTGAACTGGTTTACCTGTTTGCCGGTCAGACCCAGCTTAAATGCCAGCTCGCGGCCCTGATAAGGCTGCGGACCGGTCAGCGGATCCAGCGCCATTTTATGAATCAGGTGCGGGGTTTCTTCCGCTACTTTCTCAATCTCTACGCCACCTTCGGTAGAGGCCATAAACACCACGCGACGCGAGCTGCGATCGACAACCGCACCGAGATAGAGTTCTTTATCGATATCGGTAGCGGCTTCTACCAGAATTTCGTTAACCGGCTGCCCTTCCGCATCCGTTTGGTAAGTGACCAGACGTTTACCCAGCCAGTTTTCAGCGAAGGCACGAATATCTTCCTTGCTGTTAACCACTTTCACACCGCCCGCTTTACCACGGCCACCGGCATGAACCTGACATTTCACTACCCACGGGCCTGCGCCAATTTTGGAGGCCGCCTCTTCCGCTTCGCGTGGCGTAGTGCAGGCGTAACCGGTGGGTGCCGGTAAGCCATACCGTGCAAACAGCTGTTTCGCCTGGTACTCGTGTAAGTTCATGATGTTCTATCCATTCAGGTCTGAAAACATTAGTAACGTTGGGCGCGGCATATACCGCGCCCGGCAAGATTAAACGTCCAGCAGCAGGCGCGCCGGATCTTCCAGCATCTCTTTCACTGCCACCAGATAGCCTACGGATTCGCGGCCATCGATCAGACGGTGATCGTAAGAGAGCGCCAGATACATCATCGGCAGCACTACTACCTGACCATTTACCGCCATCGGACGATCTTTAATGGCGTGCATGCCCAGAATCGCGCTCTGCGGCGGGTTGATGATCGGCGTGGACATCAGAGAACCGAACACGCCGCCGTTGGTGATGGTAAAGTTACCGCCGGTCAGCTCGTCGACCGTTAGCTTACCGTCGCGGCCTTTAATCGCCAACTCTTTGATTTTTTTCTCAATGTCCGCCATGCTCAGCGTATCAACATCTTTCAGCACCGGCGTGACCAGGCCACGCGGCGTAGAAACGGCAATGCTGACGTCGAAGTAGTTGTGATAAACCACATCGTCGCCGTCGATAGAGGCGTTCACTTCCGGGTAACGTTTCAGCGCTTCTACCACAGCTTTAATGTAGAAGGACATAAAGCCCAGACGCACGCCGTGACGCTTCTCGAAAGCTTCGCCGTACTGCTTACGCAGATCCATAATCGGCTTCATGTTCACTTCGTTGAAGGTGGTCAGCATTGCGGTACTGTTTTTCGCTTCCAGCAGACGCTCCGCCACACGCTTACGCAGACGGGTCATCGGTACGCGTTTTTCGCTGCGGCCCGCCAGCGGCTGCTGCGGTGCAGCTTCCGCTTTCGGCTCGGCTTTCGCGGCGGCAGGCTGCTGTTTCAGATGTTTTTCCACATCTTCACGGGTCAGACGTCCGCCAACGCCGGTGCCTTTGATCGCAGCGGCGTCAAGATCGTGTTCAGCAATCAGGCGGCGGATCGCCGGGCTGAGCGCGTCGTTGCTTTCTTCTTCCAGCGAAGCGGACTGCCGCTGCGCCGGGTTAGCCTCGTTACCTTCAGCTTTAGCGGTCGTTTCTTTACCGCCGCTGTTGCCCTCTTTCAGGCGGCCCAGGATCTGACGCGACGTAACGGTGGCACCTTCTTCTTCCAGTACGGCTTCCAGCACGCCGTCGGCGGAAGCCGGCACTTCCAGGATAACTTTATCCGTTTCGATCTCTACCAGAACTTCATCGCGGCTTACCGCATCGCCCGGTTTTTTATGCCAGGTTGCTACGGTGGCGTCAGCAACAGATTCAGGCAGGTCGGGAACGAGAATATCTACGCTACTCATTATCTTTCCTTATTTAATCAACGTTCAGCGCGTCATTAACCAGGTCTTGCTGCTGTTTCAGGTGTACGGACATGTAACCTACAGCAGGTGAAGCGGAAGCCGGACGGCCGGCATAACGTAAAGAAGCACCAAAAGGAACCACTTCGCGGAAGTGATGCTGGCTGCAATACCAGGCACCCTGGTTCAGCGGCTCCTCCTGACACCAGACGAAATCATGTACGTGCGCATAGGGCTGTAACGCTTCCTGTACCGCTTTATGCGGGAAAGGATAGAGCTGCTCAACGCGTACGATAGCCACATCTTTTTGCTCATTTTTGCGGCGCTGCTCCAGCAGATCGTAGTAGACCTTACCGGCGCACAGCACCACGCGTTTTACCGCCTGCGGATCGAGATCGTCGACCTCACCAATCGCTGGCTGGAAGCTACCGTTCGCCAGTTCTTCCAGTGAAGAAACGGCCAGCGGATGGCGCAGCAGCGATTTCGGCGACATCACTACCAGCGGACGACGCATCCCACGCAGCGCCTGACGACGCAGCATGTGATAAACCTGCGCCGGGGTAGACGGTACGCAAACCTGCATATTTTGTTCGGCGCACAGCTGGAGATAACGCTCCAGGCGTGCCGAAGAGTGTTCCGGGCCCTGCCCTTCATAGCCGTGCGGCAGCAGCATCACCAGGCCACACATACGGCCCCACTTCTGCTCGCCGGAGCTGATGAACTGATCAATCACCACCTGCGCGCCGTTAGCGAAGTCACCAAACTGCGCTTCCCAAATGGTAAGCGTGCGTGGCTCAGCGGTAGCGTAGCCATATTCAAACGCCAGTACCGCTTCTTCCGACAGTACAGAATCCCAGACTTTAAACTGGCCCTGACCGTTGTGAATATGCTGTAGCGGCGTGTAAGTTGAGCCGTTCGCCTGGTTATGAATCACCGCATGGCGATGGAAGAAGGTGCCGCGCCCGGAATCTTCACCGGAGAGACGTACCGGAATGCCTTCATCTACCAGCGTGGCGTAGGCGAGATTTTCCGCCGCGCCCCAGTCAAACAGCTTGTTGCCCGCCGCCATTTCAGCGCGGTCGTTGTAAATTTTCGCCACGCGCGACTGCACTTCTACCGATTCCGGCACCTGACTGATGCGTTTCGCCAGTTCCTGAAGCCGTTTACCATCTACCTTTTCCGGGTAGCTCTCATCCCACTCATGGTTGAGATAAGGCGACCAGGTAAAGGAGTGCAGGCTCATCGGACGCCATTCCGGCACCACGCATTCGCCTGCATCCAGCGCGTCACGATAAAGATTAACCATTTCCGTGGCATCTTCCAGGCTGATCACCTGTTCAGCTTCCAGACGGTCAGCGTAAATTTTACGCGGCGTCGGATGCTTTTTAATTTTCTGGTACATCACCGGCTGCGTGGCGCTCGGCTCATCCGCTTCGTTATGGCCGTGGCGACGATAGCAAACCAGATCGATGAAAACGTCACGCTTAAAGGTGTTACGGAAATCGAGCGCCAGACGGGTCACAAAGGCCACCGCTTCCGGGTCGTCAGCGTTGACGTGGAAGATCGGTGCCTGCACCATCTTGCCGATATCGGTACAGTATTGCGTTGAGCGGGCATCTTTTGGATTAGAGGTGGTGAAACCAATCTGGTTGTTGATCACGATACGCACCGTACCGCCCACTTCATAACCACGCGCCTGCGACATGTTCAGGGTTTCCTGCACCACGCCCTGACCGATAACCGCCGCATCACCGTGAATGGTAATCGGCAGCACTTTATTGCTGCCCGGCTCATCCAGACGATCGAGGCGTGCACGCACCGATCCCATGACTACCGGGCTGACGATTTCCAGGTGCGACGGGTTAAATGCCAGCGCCAGGTGCACCATACCGCCTTCGGTCTCCACGTCAGAAGAGAAGCCCATATGGTATTTCACGTCACCGGTGCCAAGATGCTCTTTATGCTTGCCGGAGAACTCATCGAACAGATCCTGCGGCTTTTTACCCAGTACGTTAATCAGGACGTTCAGACGCCCTCGGTGCGCCATACCCAGCACCACTTCACGCGTGCCGCTCTTACCGGCATGACGAATCATTTCGCGCAGCATCGGTACCAGCGCATCGCCGCCTTCGAGCGAGAAACGTTTCGCGCCCGGGAATTTCGCGCCGAGATAGCGTTCCAGTCCTTCCGCTGCGGTCAGCTCTTTCAGGAAGCCTTTTTTCTCTTCCTTACTGAAAGAGGCATGCCCAACCACCGATTCAATACGCTGCTGGAGCCAGCGCTTCTCTTCGGTATTGGTGATGTGCATATATTCCGCGCCGATCGGCCCGCAGTAGGTCTGCTTCAGCGCATTAATCAGCTCGCCGAGCTGCATGCGATCTTTACCAATAGCGAAGGAACCGACATTGAAGGTTTCCTGGTAATCCGCCTCGCTCAGGCCGTGAAAGGCGGGTTCAAGATCCGATACCTGCTCCTGCTGCCAGAGTCCCAGCGGGTCAAGACTGGCATGCTGATGACCGCGAAAGCGGAAGGCATTGATAAGTTGCAGGACTTTAACCTGTTTGGCATTGGCGTCGGGATCGCCAACAGAAGCGGCGTAGCGTGAAGTATCTTTCGCCAGACGGCGGAAATAATCGCGCGTAGAGGAGTGGAACTGCTCAGGCCTGAGCCCGGTGCCGGGAAGCTGCTGGAACATGTCACGCCATACAGCATCAACAGAGTCAGGATCGGTGAGATAATCCTCATAGAGCTGCTCTATGTAAGATTGGTTCGCGCCGGCCAGCCAGGAGGAGTCAAGCCAGGGCTTCATTGCGCTGTTCTGCATTGTGATCCCTTAAGCATTACATGCTTTATTCGAGGTTTCATTGTTGCCGGGTTACCGGCTTGCCCAACGCTGCACCCCGCACCTGCTTGTAAAGTGCGCGGTACAGCCAGATCCAGTTCATCGATACGAGCACAGTGGGCAACCGATGCCCTGGCCCGTAAGGGAACCTTGGTAAACGTTGCCTGCTGACAGCGCTTAACGGGGTTTCCTTAAAACATCCGGGAACCTGAGTTCCCGGATCGCTTATGGCGTTATGCGTTACGCTGTAGCAGCATCGACTTAATGTGGCCGATGGCGCGCGTTGGGTTCAATCCTTTCGGACACACGCTAACGCAATTCATAATGCTGTGACAGCGGAAGACGCTGAAAGCATCGCTGAGATCGTCCAGGCGCGCGTTGGTTTCGGTATCGCGGCTGTCAATCAGGAAGCGATAGGCGGCCAGCAGCCCCGCAGGCCCAACGAATTTATCCGGGTTCCACCAGAACGACGGACAGGAGGTTGAGCAGCAGGCGCACAGAATACACTCATAAAGCCCATCTAAATGTGCGCGTTCTTCCGGCGTTTGCAAATGCTCGCGCGCCGGCGGATTTTCGCCATTATTCAACAGGTAAGGCCTGATCTTTTCATACTGCTTATAGAACTGACCCATGTCCACGACTAAGTCGCGGATCACCGGCAGGCCCGGCAACGGACGGATCACAATTTTCTGTTTGCCGTTACTCAGCGCCGAGACCGGCGTGATGCAGGCCAGGCCGTTGCGCCCGTTCATATTCAGCCCGTCAGAGCCGCAAACGCCCTCACGACAGGAACGGCGAAACGCCAGCGACGGATCTTTCTCTTTCAGCTTAATCAGCGCATCCAGCAGCATCATGTCGCGTCCCTCTTCCGCTTCCAGGGTGTAATCCTGCATACGGGGCGCGTTATCCACATCCGGGTTATAACGATAAATGGAAAATTCGAGTCTCATCGTCTCTTCTCCGCAAATTAGTAGGTGCGCACTTTCGGCGGGAAAGCGGGGCGCAGTTTCGGCTGCATGTTCACCTCACGGCGCGTCATGCTTTCGGTTTGCGGCAGATAGAGCGAATGGCACAGCCACTTCTCATCGTCACGATCCGGGTAGTCAAAACGGCTGTGGGCACCGCGGCTTTCCGTGCGGTAGTTCGCCGCAACGGCGGTAGCGAAGGCGGTTTCCATCAGGTTATCCAGCTCCAGGCACTCAATGCGCTGGGTATTGAAATCGCTGGAACGGTCATCCAGGCGTGCGAATTTCAGGCGTTCACGAATCTGTTTCAGATCCTCCAGCCCTTTCGCCATCGCATCGCCTTCACGGAATACCGAGAAGTTGTTCTGCATGCAGCTTTGCAGCGCTTTGCGAATCTCAACCGGATCTTCGCCGGTGGTGTTGTTATCCCAGCGCTGATAGCGCGCCATCGCGGCGTCAATATCTTCCGGTGCGGCGTCACGCAGCGCGCCCTGCTCCTGGATAGATTCCTGCAAATGCAGGCCTGCGGCGCGTCCAAAGACCACCAGGTCCAGCAGCGAGTTGCCGCCCAGACGGTTCGCGCCATGTACCGATACGCAGGCAATTTCGCCGACCGCGAACAGGCCCGGCACCACGACTTCTTCGCCCTGTGCATTCAGCGTCAGCGCCTGACCGGTCACTTTGGTCGGAATTCCACCCATCATATAGTGACAGGTTGGGATAACCGGAATCGGCTCTTTCACCGGATCGACGTGGGCGAAAGTACGCGATAGCTCCAGGATACCCGGCAGACGTGACTCCAGCACCTCTTTCCCAAGGTGATCCAGTTTCAGCTTAATGTGCGGTCCCCACGGACCTTCGCAGCCGCGACCTTCACGAATTTCTATCATCATTGAACGCGCAACGACGTCACGGCCCGCCAAATCCTTGGCGTTAGGCGCATAACGCTCCATAAAGCGCTCGCCATGTTTATTCAGCAGATAGCCGCCTTCACCGCGACAGCCTTCGGTGACCAGCACGCCCGCACCGGCAATACCGGTTGGATGGAACTGCCACATCTCCATATCCTGCACCGGCACGCCAGCACGCAGCGCCATACCTACGCCGTCGCCAGTGTTGATATGCGCATTGGTGGTGGACTGGTAGATACGGCCCGCGCCGCCGGTAGCCAGCACCGTCGCTTTCGCTTTGAAGTAGACCACTTCACCGGTTTCAATGCTGAGTGCGGTACAGCCAACAACCGCCCCATCCTGGTTTTTCACCAGATCGAGCGCGTACCACTCGGAGAAGATAGTGGTTTTGTTTTTCAGGTTCTGCTGATACAGCGTATGCAGCAGCGCGTGACCGGTACGGTCGGCTGCGGCAGCAGTACGTGCCGCCTGCTCGCCGCCGAAGTTACGCGACTGACCGCCGAACGGGCGCTGGTAGATACGTCCATCGTCAAGACGGGAGAACGGCAGACCCATATGCTCCAGTTCCAGAATCGCTTCCGGGCCGGTTTTACACATATATTCGATCGCGTCCTGATCGCCGATATAGTCGGAACCTTTGACGGTATCGTACATATGCCATTCCCAGTTATCCTCATGGCTGTTACCTAACGCGACGGTGATACCACCCTGCGCAGAAACCGTGTGGGAACGGGTAGGAAAGACTTTAGACAGCAGGGCGCAGCTCTGGCCCGACTGGGAAATTTGCAGGGCTGCGCGCATACCTGCGCCACCTGCCCCGATCACGACGGCATCAAACTCTCTGACTGGCAAATTCATCTCACGCACCCCACACCACAACAGTTCCATAAATCGCATAAACCAACAGCGCGACAACCACGACCAGCTGTAACAGCAGACGCCACGCCAGCGGTTTAATGTAGTCGGTCAGTACCTGCCACATGCCGATCCAGCCGTGAATAACGGTGGAGAACAGCGTCAGCAGCGTAAAGACTTTGGTAAAGGACGAGGCGAAGAAGGCGCGCCAGATATCATAGGTCAGCGTATCTGACATAATGATGAAGCCGAGGATATACAGGGTATAGAGCGTAATGAGGATCGCTGTAGCACGCAGCAGCAGCCAGTCCTGAACGCCATTGCGCCCCAGTGCAGTAGCATTGCTTACCATACGAGGACTCCCGCCAAAATTGAAAGCACGACAGTTATACCAAAACCGATACGCGCTGAGCTGTTACCTACGCGCTGAGTTTCAGCCAGATACCCGAAGTCCATCAGCATATGACGAATACCACCAACGATATGCCAGGCCAGGGCGGTAAGGATGCCCCACATAATGAACTTAGCGAAAAAGCTGTTCATTACGGCAGAGGCCTGCAGGAAGCCTTCGGGAGAGGAGAGCGAGAGACCCAATAGCCAGAGCAGAATACCGACAGCCACAATGCTAATGACGCCGGAAACGCGGTGGAGAATGGACGCAATTGCAGTAACGGGAAACCGGATCGTAGTGAGATCCAAGTTGACAGGTCTTTGTTTTTTCACGGTTTTGCCCACACAGCCTTTCTTATTTTGCTTCCTCCGGGCCTGAAGGTGAAAGCCGATCACGGGCGTGGTCAGACTCGTGCACCGGCACCAAAACAGCAACATCCAGTGTTAATTGAAGCGGTAAAACGCTGGGTGGCTCCTGGTGTCAGGGTATTCCGGAGACCTGGCGGCAGTATAGGACGATCACATTATTATTACAATTCCTCTACAAACGCTTTGGGAACATTTAGGCAGAACAGTGATCGATCTCACGAATTTCACATTTTAAACAAATTTAATTATCTGATTTGACAAAACTTAAACATTTCAGTTACAAACTAATGCACAAAATTCCTGGGATGCATAAAAGTTATGGGGGTACACTTTCCCCTAATGGTAAGTTATGTAACAGTGATTGAATTAAATTGCTAAACGCATCAGATTATTAGTTAAGATTCATAATGACCAGAACGGATCTTTAACAACCGCAGAACGCATTAGTATCATGGCTGCCGGAAGCGTTTCCAGCCGCGCCCGTCACTCTGTACCCTGCACGCAACCCATGCCACAGAGTAGACAGCCTGTCATTTTTTCGGCGATCCGCAGCATGTTGCTAATTCTGGTGTCAAAGATCTATCAAACATGGCGCTAAGGAGACTGTAAATGTCTGATAAAAAAGTGACGCTCACCGTAACCGGTGAAACGCCTGTTGAGCTTGACGTGCTACAGGGCACGCTGGGTCAGGATGTGGTGGATGTACGAAGCCTTGGCTCTAAAGGTTTATTCACGTTTGACCCAGGTTTTACCTCTACTGCGTCCTGTGAATCCAAAATCACTTATATCGACGGTGATGAAGGCATTCTGCTTCATCGTGGTTATCCGATCGATCAACTCGCCACTCAGTCTAACTATCTTGAAGTCTGCTATATTCTGCTGAACGGCGAAGCGCCGACGCAGGAGCAGTTTGAAGAATTCCGTACTATCGTGACGCGCCATACCATGATTCACGAGCAGATTACTCGTCTGTTCCACGGTTTCCGTCGCGATTCACACCCGATGGCGGTTATGTGCGGTGTGACCGGCGCGCTGGCGGCATTCTATCATGACTCGCTTGATGTCAATATTGAACGCCACCGTGAAATCGCCGCTTTCCGTCTGCTTTCCAAGATGCCGACCGTTGCTGCAATGTGTTACAAATACTCAATCGGTCAGCCGTTTGTCTATCCACGTAACGATCTCTCCTATGCGGGCAATTTCCTGCATATGATGTTCGCCACGCCGTGCGAAGAGTACACCGTGAACCCGGTGCTGGAACGCGCGATGGATCGCATTTTGATTCTGCACGCCGATCATGAGCAGAACGCCTCTACCTCTACCGTACGTACCGCTGGTTCATCCGGCGCTAACCCGTTCGCCTGTATCGCTGCCGGTATCGCTTCACTGTGGGGGCCGGCGCACGGCGGTGCCAACGAAGCCTGTCTGCGCATGCTGGAAGAGATCAGCCATAAAGATCATATCCCGGAATTCGTGAAGCGCGCGAAAGACAAAAACGATTCGTTCCGTCTGATGGGCTTCGGTCATCGCGTGTATAAAAACTACGATCCGCGTGCCACGGTGATGCGTGAAACCTGCCACGAAGTGTTGAACGAGCTGGGCATGAAGGATGACCTGCTGGAAGTGGCGATGGAGCTGGAGCATATTGCGCTCAATGACCCCTACTTTATTGAACGTAAGCTCTATCCGAACGTCGATTTCTACTCCGGTATTATCCTGAAAGCGATGGGTATTCCTTCGTCAATGTTTACCGTTATCTTCGCGATGGCACGTACCGTTGGCTGGATTGCGCACTGGAAAGAGATGCATGACGAAGGCATGAAGATTGCCCGCCCGCGCCAGCTCTATACCGGTTACGCTCAGCGCGAGTTTGAGTCTAACCTGCCGAAGTAAGCATTAAAAAGGGCCTGCGGGTCTTTCAGGTTATCGCTAAAGCTAAGGAGCGGGATATGTCTCCTGCGACAGCACGGTAATAATAACTAAAGGGCCTACCGGCCCTTTTTTATTACCCGCAACGCGCAGTTAGTGCTGACAGCCGGGACACCAGTAAAAGGGGCGCGATGAGAGCATCGTTTTCTCAATCGTACCGCCGCAGCGCTCACACGCCTTACCCGCACGATGAAACACCTTAAACTCAAACGCGGCACCGTGATGCGCACTGGTCATGGTGCCGCGCATACGATAAGAGTGGCGCGGAATCGCCAGCAGCGCCTGCGTTAACCGCGCCAGCTGCGGTTCGGTTAAATCCTGCGCCCGATGCTGTGGTGCCAGCTCCGCCTGCCACAAAATCTCCACGCGCAGATAATTACCCAACCCGGCAAGAAAAGCCTGATCGAGCAGCAAACCGCTAAACTGACGCCGCCGGAAACGGGGAGAGAGTAAGCGTTCGCGCACTTCCTCTTCCGTCAAACGCATATCCAGCACATCGGGCCCGATACGCTGCAAAAAGGGATGCGCCGCCAGCGTATCAGCGTTATGCATCTCAATATCTGAGGCGCTGTAAAGCAGAATAGTCCAGTCAGCGCAGGCAAGCTTAACACGCAGCACCCGCTGTGTTACGGGTTCACTGCCGGTTTTCACCACGCGCCAGACGCCGTAAAGCTGATTATGACTGTAAAGCGTCAGCCCATTGGAAAAATGCGTCAACAGCGCCTTGCCGCGTGTCTCAATCGCCGTCACGGTCTCGCCAACCAACGCATCTTCATAAGTTTTCAATTGCGGAAAGGCAAACCAGACCGCCGTCAACGGCTTGCCGACAATGGCTTCTTCCAGCCGATCCGCCGCGCGGCGGATCTCTGGTCCTTCTGGCATAAGATTATCCTGTTAGTGCGTTGCGCCGCCAACCAGGCGCAAATCTTGTTCGGTGCGAAGCGCAATAGTAATCGCCATTTCCAGTGCCAGTATGATGGTTTGTGCCGCCATGCTGGGGCTACCGGGATGCTTTACCGCCTGCTCCGGAAGGTAGGGCACATGAATAAATCCACCACGTACCTTATCATCCTGCTGAGCAAGGCGATGCAACAGACCATACATCACATGGTTACACACGTAAGTGCCCGCAGTTTGCGACACTGAAGCCGGAATGCCCGCCTCGCGTATGCCATCAACTATCGCTTTGATCGGCAGCGTGGCGAAATAGGCGGCCGGGCCGCCGGGAATAATCGGCTCATCGATCGGCTGGTTGCCATTATTATCCGCAATACGCGCATCGTTAATATTAATGCCGATGCGTTCGACGGTAATATCGGCGCGTCCCCCCGCCTGCCCTACGGCAATCACCAGATCTGGTTGCAGCGCCTCCATTTCAGCATACAGCGCGGTTAACGCATCGCCAAAAGCACAGGGCAACTGCCTCGCCATCACTCTGTATCCGCATACCATGCGTTCATGCAGCTGACGCACCGCCTCCCAGGAGGGATTAATCTGTTCGCCGTTAAAAGGCTCAAACGCCGTAATCAGCACTGTCTTCATTTATCGCCTCACAGGAACATTAAAAAATAGAGTAGAAAAACATTAACAATTAACAATAGCACGCCAGTCGGCACCTGAATCTTGATTACCGCGTTGCGATCCGGCAGCTCCAGCAGCGCCGCTGGCACGATGTTAAAATTGGCCGCCATCGGCGTCATCAATGTCCCGCAATAGCCGGAAAACATGCCGATCGCCGCCATCACCGCCGGGTTGCCGCCGTGCTGTAACACCAGAATTGGAATCCCAACGCCTGCGGTAATAATCGGAAAAGCGGCGAAAGCGTTACCCATAATCATGGTGAGCAAGGCCATACCCAGTACAAAAACGGCGACGGCGATAAAACGGTTATCAACCGCCAGATAGTGCGAGGTTAAATGAGCAATTGCGGTGCCCACTCCTGCGCTGGTAAACAGCAGGCCAAGCGTGGCGAGGATCTGCGGTAAAATAAACGCCCAGCCAATGGCATCCAGCAGACGGCGCGCCTCCTGCATCGACTGTGCCGGACTTTCGCGGCTCATTTTCAACGCCAGCAGCCAGCCGATAAAGCAGCCGATGGTCATAGAAAAGAGCGTAATCAGCGTGGCATGATTGCCGTCACCAAATACCGCCTGTTGCAGACCGGGCAAATGGTTAAAGGCCAGTACGCCCGCCACGGTAACCAGCGGAATAGCCAGCGCCGGGTAAAACAGACGCCCACCGAGACGCCTGGCGCTCTGCTGACGCTCTTCTTCACTGCGCTGATGATAACGTCCGAGACGCACGCCACCGCAGCCCGCCAGCAAGGCCATCACCACCACCAGCACGCCGATAGCAATATGTAGCCCACGCGCGCCTGACTCGCGGCTGGCGCTGAACTGTTCCGCCAGCTGATAAGCCCAGTCACCCACAAAAAAGATCAGCGCATACAGCCCCCAGAACAGGCCGGTGGTTAAACGGCGCGGATTCGCCTTATCGCGCCACGACATCAGCGCCACTACCAGCAGAATCAGACCCGCCAGATAGAACAGATATTGTTGCTGAAACATTAGCGACCTCCTTTCTGTTGCAGGGCCGCCTGATTCAGCGCGCTCAGTTCTGCCGCCAGTTTCTTATCCAGCCGTCGCAGACGCAGCGCATGAATAATAAAGGCGCACACCGCCGTGGGAATGCCCCAGAGCGCGATATGCAGGGGTTCGGTCTGAATACCGCCCGACTCCAGCATAAAATTGTGCATAAAGATAATCGCGCCGAAGGCGACAAAAATATCCTCGCCAAAAAACAGCCCGACATTATCGGTAGCGGCAGACATGGCGCGCAGACGATAGCGCACCGAATCTGGCAGATCGCCGTAGCGGTTTTCCGTCGCCCCTTCCGCCATCGGTGCCAGCAGCGGGCGCACCATTTGCGGATGTCCACCCAGGCTGGTTAAGCCCAGCGCCGCCGTTACTTCGCGCACCAGTAGATAAATCGTCAACAGACGTCCGGCGGTGGCGGTTTTAATGGTTGCGATCCATGCCTGTGCGCGCTCTTTAAGCCCGTGCCGTTCCAGCAGGCCGATAACCGCCAGCGGCAGTAGCAGAATAAACGGCAGATTGCGCGTATTCAGGAAACCGGAACCCAGTTTTTCCAGGATATCCATCAGCGGCATATGCGCCGCTACGCCGGTCACGCCGCCTGCGATAACCACCACCAGTACCGGATTAAAACGAAGCAGGAAACCGATAACGATGGCGGCGATGCCAAGCAACGGCCAAAGATTAACCAGAGGTTGCATAATTTCTCCTGTAAAATTCCCGGTGCGAACCGGGATAATGGTCAGACGTCACTGCTGACTAAAATGTGCTGCGCGGCAAAGGCGGCGCGCAGCCGACGGGCAAAGGCGAGCGCATGGAGACCGTCGCCGTGCAGGCAAACGGTTTGCGCCCGCAGCGCTACCCATTCCCCCGTTACGCTTTCGACTTTGCCATGCTGCACCATGCCAAGCGTACGAGAAATGGCCTGTTCCTCTTCTTCGATCATCGCTCCCGCCTGACCGCGCGGCACCAGCGAACCGTCGGCCTGATAGCCGCGATCGGCAAACACTTCTTCACGCGTGCGCAACCCATAATGCTGCGCGGCGCGTATCGATTCGCTGCCTGCCAGCCCCACCAGTAGCAGGCTCGCATCCACCGCTTTGACCGCTCTGGCGATAGCATCCGCCAGCTGCGCATCACGCGCCGCCTGGTTATAGAGCATCCCGTGCGGTTTAACGTGCGTCAGCTGCCCCCCTTCGCTTTCCGCCAGCGCCTTGAGCGCACCAATTTGATACAGCATCTGGGCGTAAACGGTTTCCGGCGGTAGCTGCATCGCGCTGCGCCCAAAGTTTTCCCGATCGGGAAAGGCGGGATGCGCGCCGATGGCGACACCATACTCCAGCGCCCAGCGCACCGACTGCAGCATGGTCTGCGCGTCACCCGCATGAAAACCACAGGCGATATTGGCGGAGCTGACCAGCTGTAACAGTTCGCGATCGCTGGCGCACCCTTCGCCTAAGTCAGCGTTTAAATCAATTTTCATTTTCCAGTCCCCATGCTATGCGTGCGATAACCTGCTGCTGTTGCTGCTTCGCCTGTAGCGCTTCCTCCAGCGTGCAGTGAATAAAATGGATCGGCTCACCCAGGCGGATCTGCGCCAAATGATAAAGATCGGCTTCGATCACGCAGGCGATACGTGGATAGCCGCCGGTAGTTTGTGCATCGGCCATCAGCACAATCGGCTGACCGCTATGCGGCACCTGGATAACGCCGGGCAGCAAACCGTGCGAAAGCAGTTCACGGCGGCTGTTGCGCGTCAGCGGTCGCCCCTGTAAGCGGTAGCCCATGCGGTTACTTTGCGGATCGAGCCGCCACGAGATGCGCCAGAAGGCTTCCTGTGACTCGTGACTGAACTCATGGTATTCCGGACCGGGTAGCGCACGCAGGCGATTGCCCCACAGCAGCTGGCGCACCCCGGCCGGGCGGGTTAACTGGCGCTCCGGCACGGCCAGCGGCAGCCTGTCGCCATCCTGTAAACTGCGCCCCTGCCAGCCGCCGAAAGCGGCCTTCAGATCGGTGCTACATGAATCAAGTAGCGGCTCGACGGCAAAACCGCCATCAATCGCCAGATAGCTGCGCATGCCGCGCACCGGCATGGCGAGCGTCAGCCGTTGCCCTTTTTTTACCGCATGCCGCCAGCCGGTCCAGACAGGACGTCCGTCCAGCTCGGCGTTACAGCCCGCGCCGGTCAGCGCAAACCAGCCGTCGCGCCCAAACTCGGCGCAAAACTGGCCCAGCGTAATCTCCAGCACCGCCTGCGATTGTGCATTGCCAACCAGCAGATTCGCGGTGCGCATCGCCGGTTCATCCAGCACCCCGCCGCTGCTGATACCAAACTGACGCCAGCCGCTGCGCCCGTTATCCTGTAGCGTGGTATGCATACCGGCACGAATAATTTTCAGCATACGCCCTCCTTCTGCGGCACAAATCGCACGCTATCACCGGGACGCAGCAGCGTCGGTGGCTGATGCTGCGGATTAAACAGCGCCAGCGTGGTGCGCCCCAGTAGCTGCCAGCCGCCGGGAGACGCTAAAGGATAGATACCGGTTTGGCTGCCACCGATGCCTACCGAACCGGCAGGTACCAGCACGCGTGGTACATCGCGACGTGGGGCGTGCAGGCGGCTGTCCAGTCCACCCAGATAGGGGAAACCAGGCTGAAAGCCGATAAAATAAACCACATAGTCAACGGCGGCGTGCGCCTCAACCAGCTGCTGCGGCGACATCTGGCAGTGGCGCGCCACCGCGGCCAGATCCGGCCCCGCCTCGCCGCCATAAATAACCGGAATAGCGACATGGCGTGACTCAGGCACGGCGGCCTCGCTCTCTTCCCACCAGCGTTGCAGACGTTCAATCGCATCCAGCGCCTGCTGCTGTGGATCGCGCAGCACTACCGTCAGATTATTCATTCCGGGGATCGCTTCCAGCACCTGCGGATAGTCGCGCAGGCGCTGCGTTAATCCCCAAATTCGCTGCTGGCTGAGCAACGAAACGGGCGGTTCCAGCTCAAGCACGACCGCGCGTTCCCCCAGCAGGTAACAACGTGCTCGTTGCAAAACACACCTCCTGACATCACAAACTGCGTGACTTATTCATTTTGAACAAATAGTTATGCGGTGATGCTACAAGAGTGTCAACCAATTTGAGCGAGGATGTGACGCAGATATGGCGACGGGAAGCATCCCGTCGCAGGTGAAAAGACGTTTTTTCAGGCGGGATTATCGATGTCGATAAAGGTGACATCCAGCCGATAATGCGCGACCAGCCATTCGCCCAGCGCACGAATGCCGCCGCGCTCCGTGGCGTGATGCCCCGCTGCGAAAAAGTGCAGACCATTCTCTCTGGCGCTGTGGATAGTTTGCTCTGAAACCTCGCCGGTGATAAAGGCATCCACGCCAAACGCCGCCGCGCTGTCGATAAAGCCCTGACCGCCGCCGCTGCACCAGGCAACACGGCGAATCTGCTGCGGCGCGGTGTCGCCACAGTGGAGCGGCTGACGCCCCAGCACCTCAGCGATACGCGCAGCCAGTGCTTCTCCACTTAGCGCCTGCGCCAGTTCGCCCCACGGCACCAGCGGCTGAATCTCGCCCTGAACGGTAATACCCAGCGCCTGTGCCAGCTGCGCGTTGTTGCCCAGCTGCGGGTGCGCATCCAGCGGCAGGTGCCAGCCGTAGAGATTGATATCATTCGCCAGCAGCGTGCGCAGGCGGCGGCGCTTCATGCCTTTAATCGCCGGTGCCTCGTTTTTCCAGAAATAGCCGTGATGCACCATTACCGCATCCGCTTCCAGCCGCACCGCTTCATCCAGCAGCGCCTGGCAGGCGGTGACGCCGGTCACGATCTTCCTTACCTCTGCGCGGCCTTCAACCTGCAAACCGTTGGGCGCGTAGTCGCTGAAGGCGGCACTGTTAAGCTGTTGGTTAACGATCTGCTCCAGTTCAAAGTTATTCATTCACCTACTCCGGGGATATGACCGACGACGCCTGGCGCGCCGCCTCAAAAATAGCCAGGGTTTGCTCTCTTGCCGCCTTATGTTCCACGATTGGCAGCGGATAATCGAGCCGTTGATGATTTTTCTTTGCCCAGTCATGCGGATGATGAATCACTTTATCGGGCACCGCCGCCAGCTCCGGCAGCCAGCGGCGGATAAATTCACCCTGTGCGTCAAAGCGCTCGCCCTGAGTGGTGGGATTAAAAATACGAAACCAGGGAACGGCATCGGTGCCGGTAGAGGCGGACCACTGCCAGCCGCCGTTGTTGGCGGCCAGATCGCCATCGATCAGTACCGACATAAAATAGCGCTCGCCCAGCCGCCAGTCGATTTGCAGATCCTTAATCAGAAAGCTGGCGGCGATCATGCGCAGGCGATTGTGCATCCAGCCGGTGGCGTTTAGCTGACGCATCGCAGCATCAACAATGGGATAGCCGGTTTTCCCCTGGCACCAGGCGTCAAACTGCTCGGGCCGCTGCTGCCAGGCTAATTTTTTCGTCCAGGCCGCAAAAGGCTGGTTTTTACACAGCTTTGGAAACGCAACCAGCAGGTGGCGGTAAAAATCACGCCAGATTAGCTCATTCAGCCAGACGCTGGCCTGCCCTTCCTCCAGCGCCTGCGGCTGTTCGCGCAGCAGACGATGTAAGCACTGACGCGGCGACAGCGTGCCGGTCGCCAGGCACACAGAAAGCCTGCTGGTGCCCTCCAGCGCGGGGTAATCACGCTGCGCCGGATAATCCAGCACCGGCTGACGACAGAAAGCGCGCAGGCGCTGTAGCGCGGCGGCTTCGCCAACGGGAAATAGCTGCTCATCAAACGATTCACGCGGATAGTCAAAAGGTGACAGCGGTAGTAATGTTGTTAGCGGCGTTTCTGCACGCGCCTGCGGTGCCGACAGACACTCTGGCAGCCCGGCACGCAGACGCTTGCGATACGCTTTGCTGAACGGCGTAAAGACTTTATACGCTTCATTATTGCCGGTTCTGACGCTGCCCGGCGGCAACAGGACGCTGTCGTCAAACCCCTGCACCGTCACGCCCTGCTCAGTGAGCCGACGCTCAACGGCGGCATCCCGTTCGCGTTCGTTAAATTCATACTGATAGTTGTAAAACAGCGCATCAACCTGCTGTTCGTGACAGAAATCTTGCAGGTAGCTAACGGAGGCGGTGAAGTCATCACACTGATGATAGTGCAGCGCGATCCCCTTTTCCGTCAGGCTTTGCTGTAGCTGTTGCAGGCTACGCCAGATATATTCCGCCTGACGCGGTGCCATATTATGCTGATGCCACTGCTGCGGCGTGGCGATAAACAACGCAATCACGCGGGCATGGCGCGCACGGCAGGCTGCCCAGAGCGCGCTGTTATCGTTGATGCGCAGATCGTTGCGCAGCCAGACCAGATGGGTGGTCATAGGTTCTCCTGAGCGATCAACGACCGTAGCGTAAACGCAGCGCTTCCGGGTAAGGCTCAAAATAACGCTGTTGCGCCAGCCATTCGTGCGGATACTCTTTCATATAGTGTTTAAGCAGCGTAATCGGCGCCAGCAGCGGCTGTAAGCCCTGACGATAACGATCGATCAGTGAAGCCAGTTCCTGACGCTGGGTGGAAGAGAGCTGGCGACGAAAATAACCCTGAACGTGCATCAAAACGTTAGTGTGATTATTACGCGTGGCGCGATGCGCCATCAGCGCCATCAGGCGATTACGGTATTCCGTTGCGTACGCTTCAAGCGAAGGATAACTGTTCATTGCCGCAACGAAGCGTCCCATCTCACGATACTCCGGCTGTGAATGGGCCAGCAGCAGCAGCTTATAGCGTGTGTGAAAAGCGATCAGGCCGTGCGCCGTCAATCCCTGACGCCACATCTGATTAAACTCATGCAGGGCATAGATCCGGCCGACAAAATTTTCCCGCAGCACATCATCATGCAGACGCCCATCTTCTTCCATCGGTAACCAGGGCATTTCGCGTTGCAGCGCTTCGGCGAAGATACCGATACCCTCTTTACGATTGTTGTTACTGTCAGGTTCGTATACGCGTACCCGCTCCATGCCGCAGCTGGGGGATTTAGCACAGAGAATATAGCCGCACAGATGATGCAGACCGCTGACCTTATGCGCGGCAAACTCACGCATCTGCGCGGTGATCTCTTCGCCGCCGGTTTTGCTGAAGCAAAGTGCAACCTCATCCTGCTTTTTCACCAGCCGCAACGCCGGACGCGGCGTCGGTAATCCGATCGCCATTTCCGGGCAGATCGGTTCATAGCGCACATAGGGAGCGAGTTGTTCAGCGGCGAAAGCCAGTCGTTTATGACCGCCGTCGAAACGCACGCTTTCTCCCAATAAACAGGCGCTGATTCCTACCGGTATTTTTTCGCTCATACTTGTACAACTCCAAAAACTTTGTATAAGTTTTAGTTTAGCTGAAGCCCAAGTGCAACGCACTTAAAATCCAGTGACACCGGAACAGAAGGCAAAAAAAATCCCGCCGCTCGGCAGGATTTATCGGGATAGCAAACGCTATCTGTGATTAGATTGCTGATCAATCCCTGGCCTTAATTGCCAGTTTAGTAGAAGTCTCCGCCCGCCGCTTCCGCCTGGGCCAGCCAGACGGGCTTGCTGCTGGTCTTACTCCAGACACGGTGCAGATAGCTGTAAAAACGCGCTCTGTCGGGGCGGAAAATCATTATGGGTAGCGCCAACAGGCCAATAAGTACAACGGCCGTGCGACGCAGGATAATTTTAGGCAGGGGATAAACAGAATACATAACCTACGCCTCCTGGAGATAAGTAAATAACGGAATATGTGAACGATAATAGACCTCATTGTGTAATTTTACTACTCATCCGACCACTTTTTTTGCTGAAAAAAAGGACAAAAAATGCCCCAGGCGGTAACTAAGTTACAAAATTGTTTATTTATGGTTTTAATGTTGTTCTATTAACGGCTGATGTTAACGATAAAGAGCACGACGCGTTCTATCAGAATGCGCTTTCAGGTTGTTCAATCGATTCTACGGCACGGAGAGGCCCCGTTTTGACCAGCGTACTGATTGTTGAAGATGAAAAAGAGATACGGCGTTTTTTACGTGTAGCGCTGGAGGGTGAAGCACTGCGCGTATACGACAGCGATACCTTACAGCGCGGTCTGATTGAGGCGGCAACGCGTCGCCCCGATCTGGTCATTCTCGACCTCGGCCTGCCCGACGGTGACGGCATCGACTTTATTCGCGATCTGCGCCAGTGGAGCGCGATCCCGGTTATCGTCCTTTCGGCGCGCAGCGACGAGCAGGACAAAATCGCGGCGCTGGATGCCGGAGCGGATGATTTTCTTACTAAACCCTTTGGCATCGGGGAATTACAGGCGCGGGTGCGCGTGGCGCTGCGTCGGCAGGCGGGAAAAAATGCCCCAAACAGCGTGGTGCAGTTCGGTCAGGTAGAGGTTGATTTAGCTGCTCATCATATTACGCGCGCTGGCGCTACCATCCATTTGACGCCGACAGAGTTTCGTTTGCTGGCACTGCTGTTAAATAATCCGGGAAAAGTGCTGACCCAACGCCAGCTGTTAAACCATGTCTGGGGGCCAAACGCGGTTGAACACAGCCACTATCTGCGCATCTATATGGGGCATCTGCGCCAGAAGCTGGAACAGGATCCGGCACGTCCGGCGCATCTGTTAACCGAAACCGCTATCGGCTATCGCTTCATGCCTTGAGCTACCCTATCGCCCATAAAAAAGGCGCTGATGATCAGCGCCTTGTTTGTTTTCGCGTTCAGACTCAGGCGTTTTTCAGTACCGCGCTGACGATCTCAACGGCTTCTTTCTCGATTTTTTCGCGATGTTCTGCGCCGAGGAAACTTTCACAGTAAATTTTATAGGCATCTTCAGTACCGGACGGACGTGCGGCGAACCAGCCGTTTTCCGTCATGACTTTCAGACCGCCAATCGCCGCCCCGTTACCCGGCGCGCTGGTCAGGCGCGCGGTAATCGGATCGCCAGCCAGCGTATCGGCGCTGACCATTTCCGGCGACAGCTTCGACAATGCCGCTTTCTGTGCCGACGTGGCAGGTGCCTGTAAGCGGTTATAGCTTGGCGCACCAAAGCGTTTAGCCAGCTCATCATAGTGCTGCTGCGGGTTTTTTCCGGTCACGGCAGTAATTTCCGCCGCCAGCAGGCAGAGAATAATACCGTCTTTATCGGTAGACCACGGCGTGCCGTCAAAACGCAGGAAAGAGGCGCCCGCGCTCTCTTCGCCGCCGAAGCCAAAGCTGCCGTCAAACAGGCCATCGACAAACCATTTAAAGCCGACCGGCACTTCCACCAGCTTACGTCCGATATCGTTAACCACGCGATCGATCATCGCGCTGGATACCAGCGTCTTCCCAACGGCCACCTCTTTACCCCACTGTGGGCGATGCTGGAACAGGTAGTTAATCGCTACCGCCAGATAGTGGTTCGGGTTCATCAGGCCCGCAGGCGTGACAATGCCGTGACGGTCATAGTCAGGATCGTTACCGAAAGCGAGATCGAACTTATCGCGCAGCGCCAGCAGGCCCGCCATCGCACATTCAGAAGAGCAGTCCATGCGCACTACGCCATCTTTATCCAGATGCATAAAGCGGAAGGTTTGATCGATAGCGTCGTTAACGATGGTCAGATCGAGCTGATAATGTTCAGCGATACGCTGCCAGTAGGCCATGCCGGATCCGCCAAGCGGATCGACACCGATTTTCAGGCCCGCTTTTTTAATCGCGTCCATATCAACGACCTGCGCCAGCCCTTCTACATACGGCTGGATCAGATCTTTTTCCCGCAGATGACCGCTGGCCCAGGCCTGTGCCAGGGTGAGGCGTTTCACCTCTTTCAGGTCATCTTTGATCAGCTGGTTAGCGCGATCTTCCACCACTTTCGTGACGTTGGTATCCGCCGGGCCGCCATTCGGCGGATTGTATTTGATGCCGCCATCTTCCGGCGGGTTATGCGAAGGCGTGATTACAATACCATCCGCCTGTGCGCCGCCCGCTTTGTTGTGTTCAAGGATAGCGTTTGAGATCGCCGGGGTTGGCGTATAGCCGTTGTCCTGCTGCACAATCACATCAACACCGTTAGCCGCCAGCACTTCCAGCACGGAAATAATCGCCGGTTCCGACAGCGCATGCGTATCTTTACCGACAAAACAGGGGCCGGTAATGCCATTTTTACGCCGTTCTTCCGCTATCGCCTGCGCAATCGCGAGAATATGCGTTTCGTTGAAGCTTTGACGCGCGGCGCTGCCGCGATGGCCTGATGTGCCGAATTTCACCGCATGTTCCACATTGCCTTTCTCAGGTTGCAGAACGTAATACTGGGACGTTAATTGTGCGACGTTAATTAAATCGCTCTGCTGGGCTGGCTGCCCGGCACGGGGGTGATTGGCCATTGGCGCTTCTCCCTGACGCTTCAGTTAAATGGTGCCGCAAACCTTATCTGCCAGCTCCTGCGGGAACTGCATTGCCAGCATAATGTGTTCCACCATGCTGCATTTGCGGCCTGTATTAGTGTTGGTGATCACCCAGTACGGCGTGCCGGGCACATGCTTCGGCTTAGTATGGGTGCCATGCTGTAACAGTGTTTGCTCATCGCCGGCAAAGTAAACGCGGGTGCGTCCCTGCAGCGAGGCGGTCGCCTCGGCAAACGCAGCGGGATCAAGAGAATAGAGCGTCGACAGAATCAGCATAAAACGGTTAACCGCTTTCTTTTGCTCGGCATACTCATCAGAGAGTAGCAGCTCACGCACGGCGCGCACGCGATCCTGAGAACGTGGGACCGGTTTGCTGGTCTCACTCTCCTGACTCACGTTAACAGCTACGGCGGGAGCCGTAGCCGCAACCGGCGCACTCTGACCGGCGGTAAATTTCAGCATACGCCGTAAAATATCCGAGGCACTTTCACCGATATGCTGCGTGTGACTGGCAATGTAGCGGTAGAGCTCTTCGTCGACTTCAATCGTTTTCATCTTCATCCGTACGGTAATTGCTTGTGGCAGAGCCAGGCGCAGCGGATATTAGCCAGGTTCAGCTGTACAATTTGCGCGCTGGTTCTAACATAAGGATTATAAAGTTAAATCCTGCGGGTCGGTAGCAACGTTGGCGCTTGCAGACAAAAGTCAGAATATGCCGCAAAGCCTCCCGGCGAACAACCGCTCACTAACCGGCAGGGAAAGTAAAAACCATGATAACCTAAGCTTTACTGTCAACTGTAAGAACTTTGCCATGAATTTGAATACTCGCCTGCAAACTGAACAATCTGCCAACGATGCGACACCCATCCTGTTGATTCATGGTCTGTTTGGTAGCCTGGATAATCTTGGCGTACTGGCGCGCGGCCTGAAGGCGGATCGGCCGCTTATCCAGGTTGACGTGCGCAATCATGGCCTTTCGCCGCGCAGCGAGGTGATGAGCTATCGGGCGATGGCACAGGATATGCTGGAAACGCTCGATCGGCACAGCATCGATAACGTCACGGTTATCGGTCACTCAATGGGCGGCAAAATCGCCATGACCATGACCGCGCTGGCACCGGAACGTATCGAACAGCTGGTGCTGATCGATATCGCCCCGGTGGATTACCAGACCCGCCGACACGATGCCATTTTCGCTGCCGTTAATGCCGTTACCGCTTCAGGCGTTACCCAACGCAGCGCCGCCGCCGACATCATGCGTGAAATCATCGCTGAAGAAGGCGTGATTCAGTTCCTGCTGAAATCTTTTCACGACGGTGCCTGGCGCTTTAACGTCCCTGTTCTGTGGGATAACTATAGCGCGATTTCCGGCTGGGAAAGTATACCGCCGTGGCAGGGACCGGCGCTGTTTATTCGCGGCGAGCTTTCTCCCTATCTGGATGATATTCATCGTGATACGTTGCTGGCGCAGTTCCCACAGGCGCGCGCGCATGTGATTGCCGGAGCGGGTCACTGGGTTCATGCTGAAAAACCCGACGCGGTACTGCGTGCCATACAGCGTTTTTTAGCGCTGTAAAAGCAAGGCGTTAACCCGCCGACAAAGATTGTTCTCACTCTTTGCTCAGGGTATGATGGCGCGCTAAAATTTTGCCGTCGCTGAAAATGGCGGCAAGCCGGCCCAAACGTCACCATGCGCGGCGCAAACGCGCAGCCCATTCAGTACCACGATTCTATGGCAAAAGAACACACGGACCGGACCACGATCGATCTGTTTGCAGATGAACGTCGCCCGGGACGCCCGAAAACCAGTCCGCTGTCGCGTGATGAACAACTTCGTATCAACAAACGCAACCAGTTGAAACGTGACAAAGTACGGGGTTTACGGCGCGTTGAACTGAAGATGAACAGTGAGGCTGTCGAAGCGCTCAATGCAATGGCCGCTGAACGTGGCGTAAGCCGCAGCGAGCTGATTGAAGAGATGATTCTTGCCCAGTTGAAGGCGCTCTGACTGGCTGAAAGAAGCGCACAATGAGACACAAATGCAGCGGCTTTACGAGTTCCGCCTCCAGACGGTCTCTGCTATTATTGCCGTAATCTGCATTCCACGGGCAGTTACCAATTCTATAAGTTTCAAGAGGTTATTAAACTCATGGCAATCGTAGGCATTTTCTTTGGCAGCGATACCGGCAATACAGAAAACATTGCGAAAATGATCCAGAAACAGCTCGGTAGCGACGTTGCTGCAGTGCATGATATTGCCAAGAGCAGTAAAGAAGACCTGGAGGCTTTTGATATTCTGCTGCTGGGCATCCCTACCTGGTATTATGGCGAAGCGCAGTGCGACTGGGATGACTTCTTCCCGACGCTGGAAGAGATCGACTTTAACGGCAAGCTGGTAGCGCTGTTTGGCTGCGGCGACCAGGAAGATTACGCTGAATATTTCTGTGATGCCATGGGCACCATCCGCGATATTATCGAGCCGAACGGCGCGGTAATCGTTGGTCACTGGCCAACCGAAGGCTATCACTTCGAAGCCTCTAAAGGTCTCGCCGACGATACGCATTTCCTTGGACTGGCAATTGACGAAGATCGTCAGCCTGAATTAACCAACGAACGCGTTGATAAGTGGGTGAAGCAGATTTACGAAGAGCTGCATCTGCAGGAAATTCTGGAAGCCTGATTCCGCGCTGATTGTGTACCACATCACATTGCGTAACAGGTTTTTCCTATAGAAATGATAGGTACGGGTTTGAAAATTTTATCAAACAGTCGGTAGAATACCCGTATCGGTCATACGCTTTCCTGCCGTTGTGCTGTAAAGCGGCAGGATGAAGCGAAATGTAAACGCAGCATCAGATGAGCATGAACAACGCCGGACGTAGCTCTTATTTTACTTCCACTTGCGGCTTCACGCCTCCCCGTACGGTTTTCATTTCGAAGCATCAGTTCTATAATGAGACGCATTAGCTTTAGCGTCGACCGATGTTCATGGCTGTTCAGCCACATTGTGACTAGCAAAGTAACAGGACAATATCCGCATGACTGACAATAACACCGCATTAAAGAAGGCCGGCCTGAAGGTTACGCTTCCACGACTAAAAATCCTGGAAGTGCTTCAGGAACCTGAGAGCCATCACGTCAGTGCGGAAGATTTGTACAAGCGCCTGATTGATATGGGCGAAGAAATTGGGCTGGCAACGGTATATCGCGTACTGAACCAGTTTGATGATGCTGGCATCGTTACACGCCATAACTTTGAAGGCGGTAAATCCGTTTTCGAACTGACCCAGCAGCATCATCACGATCACCTGATTTGCCTTGACTGCGGCCGGGTGATTGAATTTAGTGATGAATCGATCGAAGCTCGCCAGCGTGAAATCGCCACGCGTTACGGCATCAAGCTGACCAACCACAGTCTCTATCTGTACGGTCACTGCGCGACGGGTGACTGCCGCGAAGATGAAACATTACACGACAAATAAAAAATTGTGCTATGCAGTAATGGAAACCGGTGCCTGAGCACCGGTTTTTTTATGGCTTTGTGACGCCGGGCAAGCGTAAAAGCCTGCCCCAACGTTTTCAATCAGAGCGCTTCGCTGCGGCTGTAGCGCTCTCCATCCGGGCTGACGCTGCGTACCATAACGCTACTGCCTTCAGCAACCGTAGGCTTCATCCGCTCGTCATAGCGCAGCCAGCCTTTACCGCCATCCAGCGAGTATTCGATAGCCAGACCCGGCAGCGCAAGGTTCGCCTCCAGCTTGCCGTTGCGAATTTGCGCGCCCGGCACCGGCAGGCGGTAAGCGATACCGACTTTATCCAGCTTCGCCAGCTCACGTTGCCCCAGAATATTGGCGAAACGCTGCCAGTCGCGGTTTAACGCCTGACGATCGACAAACTGCGTGACGCCACCCTGATATTCACGCCCCGGCTGATAATCCTGCTCCCAGGAGGCACGATGCCAGGCGCGCTCCGCTACGGTAAACAGGCGCGGGAAGATCATATATTCCATCTGGTCGTCGGTACGTACGGTTTCACTCCACAGCTGCGCCGACAGCCCCCAGGCTCCGGGCCAGGGTTTATCAGAGCGTGCCGTAAAGGTTTTGCCATCACGATCGACTGAGGTCTCCGCATTTTGCGGTAGGTTATTTGGCGCAAAGCTAAACATCTTACGTTCATCGCTATAGCGCGTTCCCCAATAGTAGCCACGCTCTAACGGGTTCACCTCATAAGGGAAATCCATATAGACGTAGTCGGGGTTAGAGATAATCACATCGTAGCCTTTATTGGCCCAGTCGTTAGCGCTGTCAAAGCCGCCCCAGTAAAGTGTATCCCAGAAGTTAACCGCCACTTTTGGCGTGGCGAAGGCGGCAGCGTTCTCCGCATGTTTCACGCCATCCTGCCAGGCCTGCATACGTTCGATACCGTGCGCATGTACCTTACTGCTGACCGCCAGCGCAAAATAGCTCGGCAGATGATCGAGATCTTTCACTTCACCAGCCGCAATCATTTTCTGACAGGCGAGCGATTTTTCCCAGGGGCGATTTTCCTGGCTGCGGTCAATCAGGCCGGTACCAGGCTGCGGCTGCTGTTTATCGCTGTAGCCTGCGCCAAGGCGAATATTTTTAGCCTCGTCGCCGCCAAAGTGCCAGGTAGACAGCGGCTGCCCGGCTTCTTTATGCATCGCCTGAATTTCGCCGATAACCTTATCGACAAAGCGCTGTGAAGAGGCGAGGCAGGGATTGAGATAGCTGGTACGATCGTAAAGCTGAACGGAGGTCGTTTCAGAGGTATCAAGCGGATCGCGCAGCCGATACTCTTCTGCTTTTTCTGTTTCGCCCGCTTTCATCAGGCGCTGATAACGTGCTTCCATTGAGATGACGGCGGCGCGTGCGTGCGCAGGCATATCGATTTCCGGGATCACCTCAATATGGCGTGCCTGGGCATATTTAACGATATCGATGTAATCCGCCCGGCTGAAAAAGCCGCTGCCGTTGTTATTGTTAAAGGGACCAGAACCGAGCTGCGGCAACAGGCAACGCTGTTCGCTAAGATCGTGGCAGCGCTGGCTACCTACCTCGGTAAGCTCCGGCAGACCAGGGATAGCGATACGCCAGGCTTCATCGTCGCTGAGATGGAAGTGAAATTTGTTCATTTTCCACGCGGCCATCTGATCCAGCATACGCATTACCGCCTGCTTGCTGTGGAAGTTACGCGCCACATCAAGGAAAGCGCCACGGTAGGCAAAGCGCGGTGCATCCTGTGCTTCCAGCGTTGCAATCACCGGCAGCCCTTCAGCAGGCAGCAACGATGCTACCGACATCAGCCCGTAAAAGACACCGGCGCTGTCGTAGCCGGTCAGCTCAATACCCCGCGGGCTGATGCTGAGATGATAAGCCCCGCTTACCGCACGTTCACCGCTAAAATCCGCCTGACGAATGGTGGTACGCAAAGGAACACCGCCGCTGTTTTCCTTCACGCCCAGCAGCGCAAAGCGCGCTTTAATCACCTGTGCCTGATTATCCGGCAGCGTCAGCAAATCAAAGGCAACGCCTTTGCTTAAATCAAGATCCTGCGGGTGAACTTTTAACGCCAGCGGGGTTGGGGTAATTTGTCCACGCAGCGCCGCCGTCGGCAGCACGGCGATATCACTGTTTTTCAAAAAACGGCTGGCAGGCTGCATCAGTATATTTTTATCATCAGCGGTCCGCTTCCAGCGATCGTTAAAGGGCGCAACAAACTGCGTCAAATCTTCGGTGTCGGTACTGGCGATAATGCGCGGCTGGGCGTTTTCCGCCGTCACATACCAGCGCGGCATCACATCGGTAATAAACAGCTGCCAGTATTCATTGATCAGGGGGATCGCGATCGATTCCCCTGCGCCGATGCCGGTAAATTTCTCAGTGGGCTCCAGACGCGTCAGATCGCCATTAACATGCACGATCCTGAACCGATCGCTGTCGATCTTAATCGTCGCATGAACATTACTCATGTAGATCGCCCAGTTGCGGCTGGTCAGCGCCGGACCATTATTTGTCAGGGTAATGGTTGCCCGGTTACAGGCGGCCCAGTCAGCCCCCAACGCGGCGCAGTCGGTGCCGTGCAGGGCAGCCTGGTTATCGGTTACTTCGTAACGCACGCCAAATTGACTTACCTGATCCACAACCCGCTGCGCCTGCATTGCGTCGCTGCTGCATCCCGCCAGCGTCGCCATAATTAGCGCTGACAGCGTTAAACGTTTCATGTTTTCCCCTTATTCGTCCTGTCGCGTGGGCTTTCCTTCACCGCGTACTGCCGGTCAGCCGCAGGCGATTGCCGTTATAGCCGTTGCCCGGAGGCAGCCGTAGCTGCCTGTTCTGTTTAAAAGATGGTGAAAGGTGCAATGACGATAAATTTCACGTCTTTTTCGTCCTGGAACATGTTGCCGTAGCCGCCGCCGAAGCTGGGAACGTCGCTGTGGTTGTCATAGCGGGTAAAATGCAGCTTAAACAGCGTATCCTTCGCCCTGCCCTCCTGGATGGTGTAAATCAGATCGAGATTCCAGGCAGATTCTCTGATGCGCTGGCTCTGGTCCCATTGCGGATTGCTGCTCGGTTTGGCATCCCAGCCGTAGGCCCAGGAAGCGCCAACCTTCCAGCCCGCCATGTCCCACTGGCTGAGGTCATAGATTACGCCAGCAAAAATGGCTTTTTCTCCGTTGGCGTTCCAGTCAGAGCGTGCATCCCACCAGATATCCAGCCTGCCGTTAGAACTGGCGTAGGATGGCGTCATACGCTGCAGGAAAAAGCCCTGGTTGCCTTCGGCTTTAACCCAGGTCCCTTCGAGTCGCCAGTCAAACGGCCCCCAGGTATAGCCAAAGGTCAGCGCCTGAAGCCAGGCCATGCCGTCATAAACATCGTTGCTGTTGTTTGCCCCGCCGCTCTCCCGATCGTGCGCACCGTAGAACTGATAGCTGGTGCGTAAATCGCTATCGCCAAGCGGTGTACTCCATGAAGCTTTAGCAAAATACTGGTCCATATAATCTGCCGCCTGGCCCCATGAGGCTTCCAGGATCAGCTGATTGTTGAAATCGTAACGAGCGCCGACCGCGTGTAGCCAGGAGATGCCGGTTTTACCATCGGCCTGACGAAAGCGATAGATATGTCGATACCAGGGGGCTTTATAACGGTCGGTCCACATATAGGACATTTCAAGCTTGCCCGCTTCGGCGTAATCCTGACTAAATCCTGCTTCAACGCCACGATAGGTGCCGGGTAAAAAGCTCCAGTGCGGTGCCAGCAGCGTTTGCCCCTGCGGCTGGATATAACCCGCGCGCAGCCAGTAATCATCTACTTTCATTTTTAACGCTGCTTTATAAAGACTGGTGCCGCTGCGATCGCCGCTCCAGTCTTCATCCCAGCGCGTTTTTCCACGGCTGAAACCAATTTCATTCGGTGCCGCCGGGCCGCTGTTACTCATTTCAACCGCGCCGAAAACGGCCAGATCCAACCCGATAATATCGGCAGCGTAGCCCGAATTAAAATCAAGGCTGCTGTTTAACGTGGCGTGATGTAAGTTCTCCCGGTATTTGCCGTAATGTTCGCTGCTCTTATCAACCTCTTTTCTGTCGCGCTGCCGCTGCCAATAATAAACGGCCCCTTTTAATGACGAATCTTCAATAAAGCCGGTAGCACGAACAGGCGGGGTAATAAAAGTAGTTAGCGCGGTTATTACAGCCGCCGAACAACAGGCGGCCTTACGCTTCCCTGGTAAGGTGCGCATGGGTATTCCTCTTTGACGGAAAAATTAAAAAATCATGAACAACAATAGCTAAGGAGCTTCTCGTTGCGTTGCTAGGATATTTTTCGCGTCGCGAATTATCAATAAGGAAATACATATGTTTTATTAAAACATGACATGGGGCACATAAAAGGATGCGGTAATTAACAAATAAATAAACTTAATTCCGTCGCATTAGAAATATAAGCAGGCTATCTTTTTATTATTAAGGAATATATATATTAATAAGTCTAAATAAAGACCTAATTGTCTTTAATTAAGTAGATAACTTATTTTTAATTGGAATGCGGGAAATAAATAAAATGAAAGAACAGGACGACGGTTGTCGTCCTGAGAAAGGATTAACGGGCATATACTGGCAGCAGATCGACATAACTGAGCAGCGAAACGACGATATTTAAGGTAGCAAACAGCAATACCAATACGATGGGCAGCCTGCCGCCCTTTAAACGCCATCCCTGCGCCTGGGGGAAGCGTTTTCTGGCTTGATGTGCCAGCAGTGCCGGGGTAATCACCGCCCAAATCGTCGCCGCCAGTCCGGCGTAGCCAATCGCCAGCAAGAAACCATTCGGCCAAATCATTGCCGCCGCCAGCGGCAGGAAAAATGTTGTCAGCGTCGTTTTCAGACGCCCGGTGCCGCTGTTATCAAAGCGCAGCAGATCAGCCAGATAATCAAACAGCCCCAGCGTGACGCCGAGGAAAGAGCTGGCTACGGCGAAAGTGCTGAAAATCGTCAGTAGTTTACTCAGCGAGGCGCTCTGTAGCAGCCCGCTTAGCGCCTCCACCAGCGCATCAATATTACCGCCGCGCTGGGCGATAGCGATAAAATCACCGCGAGGAATATTACCCATGGTGCCGATAATCCACACCAGATAGATAACCAGCGCCGCTACGGTCCCCAACAGCAGACAGCGCGCCACCTTCTTACCATCATGACGGTAATAACCAATCAGCCCGGAAATATTGCCGTGATAGCCAAAGGAGGCGAGGCAAAACGGAATTACCATCCAGACATAACGCAGATAGTCTGTTTCGTTACCGCCCGCGTCCAGTAACAGCGCTGGCTTAACGTGCCCCAGCAGGCCGCCAAACAGCAGGAAGAAAGTAATCACTTTTGCGCCGAGGAAAATCAGCGTCACGCGGCTGACCACGGCGGTGCCAAGCCAGACGAACAGCGCCACCAGTAGCGTAAAGCCCAGCCCGGCCATTCTGGCGGAAACCGGCAGATGTAACGTGGCGAACGTGTGCTGCAAAATTGCTCCGCTGGCAGAAATATAGGCGTAGGTCAGAATACCCAGCACAAAAGCGATCGAGGTGCCGTTAAGCAGATTCCAGCGTGCGCCAAGCAGATCGCGCGTCAGAGTATCAAAGCCCGCACCGGTCGGATAATGCAGGCTGGCTTCCAGAAACATCAGCCCGGAGAGCAGCATACAGAGCCAGGTTAACAGCAGAATCGCCGCCGACCAGCTAAACCAGGCGCCGGACATCACCACCGGCAGAGAAAACATGCCAGCACCGACAACGGTGCCGGTAATAATCAGCGTACCCCAAAGGACAGAAGGGAGCTTATTGACGGAAACCGCTGCTTCCATAAGATAACCTCAGAATGTTATTTGTTTATTTTTTGTTCAGATAGCGTTCTGTCTGGCAGAACGGCTACTGTGAAAAACATTCTACCTGATAGTGAACTCATGCACTAGTACATAAATAAAAACCGTTCGTTTTTATCGTGACTACATTATTAGCCGATTAAAAAGAGAGCAGATAACATCAGGGCTGGCGTGGCAGGCGTTAGCCTAATGCTGAGAATAGTGCATAAAAAAGGCGGCTCATTGAGCCGCCCGATCGCCGTTAATGGGGGGTTATTCGCCGCTTTTCGCCCAGGTATCACGCAGGCCAACGGTACGGTTAAATACTAGATGCTGCGGGCTGGAGTAAACGCTGTCGGCACAGAAATAACCTTCACGCTCAAACTGATAAGGTGAGGTCGCTTCCGCCTGCGCCAGACCCGGCTCAACAAAGCCGTGTTTGATAACCAGCGATTCCGGATTAATGGTGGTAAGAAAATCTTCCGCCGCCGCCGGATTAGGCACGCTGAACAGGCGATCGTACAGGCGGAATTCCGCCGCTGCCGCATGCTCCGCCGACACCCAGTGAATGACGCCTTTCACTTTACGTCCGTCCGCCGGATCTTTGCTCAGCGTATCCACGTCACAGGTACAGAAGATACAGGTAATGTTGCCCGCTTCATCTTTCGCCACTCGCTCAGCGCGGATCACATAAGCGTTACGCAGACGCACCTCTTTGCCCAGTACCAGACGCTTGTACTGTTTGTTGGCTTCCTCACGGAAATCAGCGCGGTCGATCCAGATTTCGCGGCTGAACGGCACGATACGCGTTCCCATTTCCGGTTTGTTAGGATGATTTGGCATCGTAATCATCTCTTCATGACCGGCAGGCAGGTTTTCAATTACGACTTTCAGCGGATCGAGTACCGCCATCGCACGCGGTGCGTTTTCGTTCAGGTCATCGCGCACGCACGATTCCAGCGCAGCCATCTCGACGATGTTATCCTGCTTGGTGACGCCGATACGACGACAGAACTCGCGAATCGAAGCGGCGGTATAGCCACGACGACGCAGGCCGGAAACGGTCAGCATGCGCGGATCGTCCCATCCCTCCACCACTTTTTCTGATACCAGCAGGTTCAGCTTACGCTTGGACATGATGGCGTATTCGAGGTTAAGGCGTGAGAACTCATACTGACGCGGATGTACCGGGATAGTGATGTTATCCAGCACCCAGTCGTAAAGACGGCGGTTATCCTGGAACTCCAGCGTACAGAGCGAGTGCGTAATGCCTTCCAGCGCATCGGAAATACAGTGGGTGAAGTCATACATCGGGTAGATGCACCACTTGTTGCCGGTCTGGTGGTGCTCGGCGAATTTAACGCGGTAGAGCACCGGATCGCGCATCACGATAAAGTTGGAAGCCATATCGATTTTCGCCCGCAGGCAGGCCGCGCCTTCGGCAAACTCGCCGTTGCGCATTTTTTCAAACAGCGCCAGGTTCTCTTCCACGCTGCGATCGCGATATGGACTGTTCTTGCCCGGCGAGGTCAGCGTGCCGCGATATTCACGGATCTGCTCCGGCGACAGCTCATCAACGTAGGCCAGACCTTTATTGATCAGCTCAAGCGCGTAGTTATACAGCTGATCGAAATAATTGGAGGAGTAACGGATGTCGCCACTCCACTGGAAACCCAGCCACTGCACATCCTGCTTAATGGACTCGACATACTCGATATCCTCTTTCGCCGGATTAGTATCATCAAAACGCAGGTTACACTGCCCCTGATAATCCTGCGCAATGCCGAAATTCAGGCAAATCGACTTTGCGTGACCAATATGCAGATAGCCATTCGGCTCCGGTGGAAAACGGGTATGCACACTGCTGTGTTTACCGCTCGCCAAATCTTCGTCAATGATCTGACGAATAAAATTAGTTGGGCGGGCTTCAGCCTCACTCATCACTGTATCCTCAACACGAAATGTCTGATCGTTTCGACCATGAAATAACGGATTATGATCCACAAAGCGCGCAAGAGAAACAACCGTTTGTTAGCACCAGAGAAGAAAAAAGGCAGGAATCGCTTCCTGCCCGTAGAGGTTTCACACAAAGGTGCGTTATTTGCGGATTTCGTACAGTTCGCTTTCGCCTGCTACCACGCTGCCGGACGCCAGCAGATGAATACCAGCGAAGTCATCAACATTACTGACCACCACCGGGCTGATCATGGAACGGGCGTTGGCATTCAGGAAGTCGAGATCCATCTCCAGCACCGGCTCACCGGCGGCGACGGTTGCGCCCTCTTCTACCAGTCGTTTAAAGCCTTTGCCTTCCAGCGCCACGGTATCCAGCCCCATGTGCACCACAATTTCAACGCCATCGGTGCTTTCCAGGCAGAACGCATGGTTAGTGTTAAAGATTTTCACTACCGTACCTGCCAGCGGTGCTACAACCGTTTTATCGGTAGGCTTAATCGCCACGCCTTCACCTACGGCTTTGCTGGCAAAGGCTTCATCCGGTACCTGCTCAATCGGTACGATTTCACCGCTCACCGGTGCCAGCAGCGTTGCGAAAGGCTGTGTGTTAGCAGCAGTAACCGCAGGCGCAACTTTCTCAACCGGCGTCGCTGGAGCAACAGCGCCAGAGGCAGCGGCGACCGGTCCTTTTGCCAGCACGGTTTTCATCGCAGATGCAATAGATTCAGCCTGCGTACCGACAATGATCTGCACGCTCTGTTTGTTCAGACGAATAACGCCGGATGCGCCGAGGCGTTTGGCCAGGCTTTCATTCAGCACCGCGCTGTCTTTAACGTTCAGGCGCAGGCGGGTAATACAGGCATCGATATGGGTCAGGTTTTCTGAGCCACCTACCGCACTAATATAACGACGCGCCAGTGATTCCGTTTCCGTTTCGCCCTGTCCGGCCTCTTCAACGTTCACATCATAGCCATCGCTCTCGTCACCGGAAACGGCCAGCTCGCGTCCCGGCGTCAACAGGTTGAATTTTTGGATAGTGAAGCGGAACACCAGATAGTAAATCCCAAAGAACACGATGCCCTGCGGAATCAGCATATACCAATGATGCGCCAGCGGGTTACGTGACTGCAGTGCCATATCCACCAGGCCAGCACTAAAGCCGAAGCCGGAAATCCACTGCATGTTGGCGGAAATGAATACGGAAATACCGGTCAGCACCGCGTGAATCACATACAGTACCGGGGCGACGAACATGAAGGAGAACTCCAGCGGTTCGGTAATACCGGTAAAGAATGCGGCAAACGCAGCGGCCAGCATGATACCGCCCACTTTCGCACGGTTTTCAGGACGCGCGCATTGATAGATAGCCAGTGCAGCACCGGGCAGACCAAACATCATGATTGGGAAGAAACCAGCCTGATATTGTCCGGTTACGCCCACGATCCCTTTTCCATTAGCGATAGACTGCGCACCGCCCAGGAAGTTAGGAATATCGTTGATACCGGCAACGTCAAACCAGAACACGGAGTTCAGCGCATGATGCAGACCAACCGGAATCAGCAGGCGGTTGAAGAATGCGTAAACACCCGCACCCACTGAACCCATTTTCTGAATATGCTCACCGAAGGTCACCAGCGCATTAAAAATAACCGGCCAGATATACATCAGGATGAAAGAGATGAAGATCATCAGGAAGGAAACCAGGATCGGCACCAGGCGACGTCCGCTAAAAAACGATAGCGCTTTTGGCAGCTCAACGTGGCTGAAGCGGTTATAGACTTCCGCAGAAAGAATACCTACCAGGATACCGACAAACTGGTTGTCGATTTTATTGAAAGCGGCAGGCACCTGATCCACCGGGATTTTCTGAATCATTGCTACCGCGCCAGGAGAACAAAGCGTAGTGACGACCAGAAAACCGACGAAGCCGGAAAGCGCGGCGGCACCATCCTTATCTTTCGACATCCCGTAAGCGATGCCCACGGCGAACAGCGCTGGCATATGTTCAATGATTGCGCCGCCCGATTTAATCAGCAGCGCCGCCAGCGCATTGCCCGCGCCCCAGCTGTCAGGATCGAGCCAGTAACCGATGCCCATCAGTATTGCCGCGGCAGGCAGCGTAGCTACCGGCACCATTAGTGCCCGCCCGACCTTCTGCAAGTAACTTAGAATATTCACTATTTTCCCCTTGTAAGCATAAAAAGGCCCCTGAAGCTGTTACTCTTGTTATCACATTCCTCAGATAACCTGCCGAAAATCCACTTCCGTAGTGCAGTGTAAAAATAATTTAATTCGCTTCGCAAATTAAAAGCGCTCTGTCTGTGACTTTTGTCACCATAATCTTATTTCTGCGGGTAAAGCCTCTGGCTATCGTTGAGAACTTATTTTATGATCTAAAATATCAGGACGGCGCTTCTCTCTGCGGCCAGGATCTGCTCCCTTGCCCTACGCTTAGCACATTGCTCTACCGTCCACCATCGACTTGAATATTGCTTAGACGAGGTAAAATATGAGACTGATTCCTCTGGCGAACGCTTCCCAGGTAGGTAAATGGGCCGCCCGCCATATTGTAAACCGTATCAATGCATTTAAACCCACCGCCGATCGACCTTTCGTTCTTGGTCTGCCAACCGGCGGCACGCCGCTGGAAGCATACAAGCATTTAATTGAAATGCATAAAGCGGGCCAGGTTAGCTTTAAACATGTGGTGACTTTTAACATGGATGAGTATGTCGGTCTGCCGAAAGAACATCCGGAAAGCTACCACAGCTTTATGTATCGAAATTTCTTCGATCACGTTGATATTCCCCGCGAAAACATAAATCTTCTTAATGGAAATGCTGCGGATATTGACGCAGAATGTCGCCAGTATGAAGAAAAGATTCGCGCTTATGGGAAAATCCATCTCTTTATGGGCGGCGTAGGTAACGATGGACACATCGCCTTCAACGAACCGGCTTCCTCACTGGCATCCCGCACCCGTATCAAAACGCTGACGCACGATACCCGCGTAGCTAACTCGCGCTTCTTTGACGGCGACGTTAATCAGGTGCCGAAATATGCCCTGACAGTAGGTGTAGGTACGCTGCTGGACGCGGAAGAAGTGATGATTCTGGTGACCGGGCACGTAAAAGCACAGGCGCTCCAGGCGGCGGTAGAAGGCAACGTCAACCATATGTGGACCATCAGCTGCCTGCAGCTCCATGCTAAAGCCGTGGTGGTGTGCGATGAGCCTGCCACCATGGAACTTAAAGTAAAAACGGTTAAATATTTCCGCGAAATGGAAGCGGAAAATATGCAGGGCCTGTAAGCACCAGAGTTAACCTTCTGTCCGGCAGGAGTGCCGGACAGACGCCGCCTGAGTCGGGAGAATATTATGTACGCTTTAGTGAATGGCCGCCTGTTTACCGGCCACGAAATTCTGGATAATCATGCCGTGGTCATTAAAGACGGCCTGATTGAACGGGTCTGTCCGCACAACGAGCTGCCAGCGCAGTGTGAACAGCGTGACGTGGGCGGCGCAATTGTGTCTCCCGGTTTTATCGACGTTCAGCTTAACGGCTGCGGCGGCGTGCAGTTTAATGACAGTCTCGATGCGCTGAGCCTGGAAACGCTCGCTATTATGCAAAAGGCGAATGAGAAATCGGGCTGCACCAGCTTCCTGCCGACGCTGATTACCAGCTCCGACGAGCTAATGATTCGTGCGGTAGAAGTAATGCAGAGCTGGCTGGCGCTGCATCCACACCAGGCGCTGGGCCTGCATCTTGAAGGACCATGGCTTAGCGTGGCGAAAAAAGGGACGCATCGCGCAGAACTGATCCGCAAACCCGATCCGGCGCTGGTACAGTTTCTGTGCGATAACGCCGCAGCGATTACCAAAATCACGCTGGCACCTGAAATGGTGGATACGCACGTTATCCGCCAGCTGCGTGAGGCCGGTATTATTATCTCTGCCGGACACTCTCACGCCACCTATGCTGAAGCACGTAACGGCTTTGCTGCGGGCATCAGTTTTGCAACACATCTTTATAACGCCATGCCCGCACTGACCGGACGTGAACCTGGCCTGATCGGCGCTCTGCTTGATACGCCTGAAGTCTATTGCGGCATTATTATTGATGGTCTGCACGTGCACTATGCCAACGTGCGTAACGCTAAACGCATTAAGGGAGACAAGCTGGTTTTAGTCACCGATGCAACGGCAGCGGCAGGAGCATCTATTGACCAGTTCATTTTTGCTGGCAAAACAATATACTATCGGGACGGGCTGTGCGTTGATGAAAACGGAACGCTTAGCGGATCGGCGCTGACCATGATCGAGGGAATACGCAACTGCGTTGAACAGGTTGGGATTTCACTGGATGAAGCCCTGAGAATGGCAACGCTTTATCCAGCCCGGGCAATGGGCGTAGATAAGCAGCTGGGTTCAATTGAAGCGGGAAAAGTCGCAAACCTGGCCGTCTTCACGCGTGATTTTCATATCATCAAGACCATCGTTAACGGTAACGAAGTCTTTAGCGAGTAATCATTAATGACCACTGGCGGCCATGCACAAATAGGTAATGTCGATCTTGTAAAGCAGCTAAACAGCGCAGCGGTTTACCGCCTTATCGATCAGCAAGGCCCGATATCCCGCATTCAGATTGCGGAACACAGCCACCTTGCTCCCGCCAGCGTCACGAAGATTACACGCCAGCTTATTGAGCGCGGCCTGATAAAAGAGGTGGACCAGCAGGCGTCCACCGGTGGACGCCGCGCTATCTCTATCATAACTGAAACCCGCAACTTCCATACCATTGGCGTCAGATTGGGGCGCCATGATGCCACGGTAACGCTCTACGATCTGAGCGGCAAATCGCTGGCGGAAGAGCATTACCCGCTGCCGGAGCGCACCCAGGAAACGCTGGAGCACGCGCTGTTTAACGCCATTACCCATTTTAGCGAATCCCACCAGCGCAAGCTGCGCGAGCTAATCGCTATTGCCGTTATCCTGCCGGGACTGGTCGATCCGGATAATGGCGTTATCCGTTATATGCCGCATATTGCGGTGGATAACTGGCCGCTGGTGGCTAACCTACAGCAGCGTTTCAACGTTACCAGCTTCGTCGGGCACGATATTCGCAGCCTGGCACTGGCGGAACACTATTTTGGTGCAAGTCGCGACTGCGCCGACTCCATTCTGGTGCGTCTGCATCGCGGCACCGGAGCAGGCATTATCGCCAATGGACAGATCTTTCTCGGCAGCAACGGCAACGTCGGTGAGATAGGCCATATTCAGGTCGATCCGCTGGGCGAGCGCTGTCATTGCGGTAACTTCGGCTGCCTGGAAACCATCGCCGCCAACGGTGCGCTGGAAAATCGCGTACGTCATCTGTTACAGCAGGGCTATCCCAGTACATTGACGCTGAACGATTGCACTATTCAGACGATCGGCAAGGCAGCGAACCGCGGTGATGCGCTGGCAATGGAAGTCATTGAACATGCCGGACGCTATCTCGGCAAAGCGATCGCCATCGCTATTAATTTATTTAATCCGCAAAAAATCGTGCTGGCAGGGGAAATTACCGAGGCAGAAAAGGTGCTGTTTCCGGCGATCGAGGGCTGCATTAATACTCAGGCGTTAAAGGCGTTCCGCAAAAATTTACCGGTAGTCCGTTCCGCGCTGAATCATCGTTCCGCTATCGGTGCCTTTGCGCTGGCGAAACGTGCCATGCTTAACGGCACTTTACTACAGCATCTGTTAGAAGATTAATCTGCACTAACCAGCCTCCTGCGGCTGGTTTTTTTATCCTGCTCCCCTTCTCCGAAAGCCTGACTTTTATCCGCACCCCGGCATTTTTTGCTGATTCATCAATTTTATGGCCTTTTTATTAGATGAAATTCAATTTTATGCGGAAGCTGTCAATCTTTTTATCAGAAAAATGGGAAACCACTTGCATTGTATGCAGTAAATAGCGCATTTTCATATTCATCACGCAACGACAAACGTTGCGCATCCAACATCACTCAATGACAACATCACCTTGAAGGTGAGATCAGGAGCAGGTTATGTGTTCAATTTTTGGTGTACTCGATCTGAAAAGCGATGCTTCCGAACTGCGTAAAAAAGCGCTGGAGCTTTCCCGTTTAATGCGTCACCGTGGACCGGACTGGTCTGGCGTTTACGCTGACGAACATGCCATTTTGGTTCATGAGCGTCTTTCTATTGTTGACGTAAACAACGGCGCTCAGCCGCTTTACAACGCCGCCCGCACGCATGTGCTGGCCGTCAATGGGGAAATCTATAACCATCAGGCACTGCGCGCAGAGCTGAGCGATCGCTACGAGTTTCAGACCGGCTCCGACTGTGAAGTTATTCTGGCACTTTACCAGGAAAAAGGCGTCGATTTCCTTGACGACCTGCAGGGTATGTTCGCCTTTATTCTCTACGACAGCGAAAAGAAAACCTGGCTGATTGGCCGCGATCATATCGGTATTATTCCGCTTTATATGGGGAACGACGAGCACGGCAACCTGTTTGTCTCTTCAGAAATGAAATCGCTGGTGCCGGTCTGTCGTTCTATTAAAGAATTCCCGCCGGGAAGCTATCTCTCCAGCACCGATGGTGAAATGCGTCGCTACTACCAGCGTGACTGGATGGAGTATCGCAACGTAGCCGATAAGGTCACTGACGCCGCCGCACTGAAAGACGCGCTGGAAGAATCAGTAAAAAGCCACCTGATGTCTGACGTACCTTATGGCGTACTGCTCTCCGGCGGGCTTGATTCCTCAATTATTTCTGCCATCACCAAGCGTTTCGCGGCAAAACGCGTTGAGGATCACGATCAAAGCGAAGCCTGGTGGCCGCAGCTGCACTCTTTCGCCATCGGCCTGGCTGGTTCACCCGATTTACAGGCAGCGAAAAAAGTGGCGGACCATCTCGGCACGGTGCACCACGAACTTCACTTTACCGTGCAGGAAGGGCTGGATGCGATTCGCGACGTGATCTATCACATCGAAACGTATGACGTCACCACCATCCGCGCCTCAACGCCGATGTACCTGATGTCGCGCATGATTAAAGCGATGGGAATCAAAATGGTGCTTTCCGGCGAAGGGGCCGACGAGGTGTTTGGCGGCTATCTTTACTTCCACAAAGCACCGAACGCGCAAGAGTTCCATGATGAAAACGTGCGCAAGCTGCTGGCGCTGCATATGTATGACTGCGCGCGTGCCAACAAATCGATGGCCGCCTGGGGCGTGGAGGCACGCGTGCCTTTCCTCGACAAGAAATTCCTCGACGTGGCGATGAGCATTAACCCGCAGGATAAAATGTGCGGCAGCAACGGCAAAATGGAAAAACACATTCTGCGCGAGTGCTTCTCCTCCTATCTGCCGGAAAGCGTAGTGTGGCGTCAGAAAGAGCAGTTTTCTGATGGCGTCGGCTATAGCTGGATCGATACGCTGAAAGAAGTGGCGCAGCAGCAGGTAAGCGATCAGCAGCTACAGACCGCTCACTATCGCTTCCCGTACAACACGCCGACGTCTAAAGAGGGCTACCTCTATCGTGAGATCTTTGAAGAGCTGTTCCCGCTGCCGAGCGCGGCAGAATGCGTACCGGGCGGCCCTTCCGTCGCCTGCTCTTCTGCTAAAGCGATTGAATGGGACGAAGCCTTCAAAAAAATGGACGATCCGTCAGGCCGCGCGGTTGGCGTGCACCAGTCCGCCTACTAACCTGTTCGCCTTTAGCGCAACGTAATTCGGGCCTTTACGGCCCGTTCTTTATTGCTTCTGCTGCAGTTACGATCAAAAATTGTCTTTTTTCTCATCATGCTGGTTATAAGCCAGTCAAACGATGCGGGAACAAGGAAAAACGGCAAAAAACTTGTTGACGCTGTTGAGCGCAATACGCATAATGCGCCCCGCAACGCCGATGAAGGTAACGCGAAAAAAAGATGGCTACGTAGCTCAGCTGGTTAGAGCACATCACTCATAATGATGGGGTCACAGGTTCAAATCCCGTCGTAGCCACCATCTTTTTTGCGGGAGTGGCGAAATTGGTAGACGCACCAGATTTAGGTTCTGGCGCCGCAAGGTGTGCGAGTTCAAGTCTCGCCTCCCGCACCATTTTAGTCATCGGCAGCGGATGGGGTATCGCCAAGCGGTAAGGCACCGGTTTTTGATACCGGCATTCCCTGGTTCGAATCCAGGTACCCCAGCCATCATTCTGGTGTAACACAGATACGTGTTCGGATATTGGGATATCGCCAAGCGGTAAGGCACCGGTTTTTGATACCGGCATTCCCTGGTTCGAATCCAGGTATCCCAGCCACACCAGAATGAAGCAGTGAAGTCTGGCTACGTAGCTCAGCTGGTTAGAGCACATCACTCATAATGATGGGGTCACAGGTTCAAATCCCGTCGTAGCCACCAATTTATTGGGGTATCGCCAAGCGGTAAGGCACCGGATTCTGATTCCGGCATTCCGAGGTTCGAATCCTCGTACCCCAGCCAATTACAAACTGTTTATCCCAATTTATTGGGGTGTCGCCAAGCGGTAAGGCACCGGATTCTGATTCCGGCATTCCGGGGTTCGAATCCCTGCACCCCAGCCAAACAGTGTGAAAAAGCCCGCTTTTGCGGGCTTTTTTGCGTCTGCGATTCAGCTCTTTTAACGGGCAGGTTTCCCTGCCCGCTCAAATTTACAGTCCTAACGCGTAACGCAATGCCTGACGCTTCAACACACCCGCGCGCTCCGCCGCCATTAATCCGACGTTACGCAGTAGCCGTAGCGGCACCAGGCGATTACTGAAGGTAAAATAGAAGAAATCCATACCGCTCTGCATCAGCAAATTATCCCGCTGACGCTGACGCTGATAACGCAACAGCACGCGCTCGGAAGCCCAGTCTTCGGCCTGATTACGCGCCGTGGTCAACACATCGATTAGCGCATCAACATCGCGATAGCCGAGATTAACCCCCTGCCCCGCGAGCGGATTGATGGTATGTGCCGCATCGCCTACCAACGCTACGCCTGGCAGCACATAGCGGCTGGCGTGGCGGCGTACCAGTGGGAAGGAAGCCGCCTGATGGACGCGAAAGCGCCCCAGACGCGCCGGGAAGCAGCGGGCGACCTCTTTTTCCAGCTGCTCCGGCGGCAGCGCCTGTAGCTGACGGATGCGCGCCGGGCTGTCATACCAGACCAGTGAGGCCCAGCGGCCATAAAGCGGCAGCAGCGCGTGCGGGCCGTCAGGCGTAAAATGCTGCCAGGTGGTATCGCCTGCCTCACGCTCCAGTTCGACACTAATCAACATGCAGGACTGACTGTAATTCCAGCCCTGAATGCCGATACCGGTCAGCTGACGTATCTGCGAATTCGCCCCGTCAGCGCCGATTACCAGCCGGGCAGTAAGCTGCTGCCCTTCCTCCAGCGTCAGCCGCCAGCCGCCATTATATTGCTCAAGCGTCGATAATTTTGCCGGTGCGAACAGCGTTACCGGTTGCTGTTGCAATCGCTGCCATAGCGCCAGTTGCAGCACATTATTCTCGACCATGTAACCTAACTCCGGCAGCCCCAGGCTCTGCGCATCAAACTGCACCCGCGCTGTCTGCCACTCCCAGGTTTCCAGGCGACGATAAGGTGCACAGCGCATCTGCATCACGCCGGGCCACGCCTCCAGCTCTTTTAATAACGCGACCGAGGCGCAGCCGATAGCCGAAATGCGAATATCGGGCGGTGCCTCCGGATGAAACGCGGGCGGCGTATCACGCTCCAGCACCGCCACCTGAAAGCCCTGCTGCGTCAGCCCGCTGGCCAACGCCGCGCCAACCATACCTCCGCCAACCACGGCGATATCAACCTGCGTTTGGTGCATATATTTTTCCTTCTGTGTCCTGCCGTCTCGCTGTGACAGGTCAGCAAATCATTCAGATTAAAGTGTACCGGAAAATCATCGGAAAACAGAAAAGCATGGAGGCTGGTCACAACAGCAGCAAAGCATTACAATACGCGCCCTGCAATCCTTCCTGCACTGATAAATGGCAAGTTAGATGAGTAAAAAACTGCATATCAAAACCTGGGGCTGTCAGATGAACGAATACGATTCATCTAAAATGGCTGACCTGCTGGAGAGTACGCACGGCTATACCCTCACGGAAGTGGCGGAAGAAGCTGATGTTCTGCTGCTCAATACCTGCTCCATTCGCGAAAAGGCACAGGAAAAGGTCTTCCATCAGCTGGGACGCTGGAAAACGCTGAAAGAGCGCAACCCTGACCTGATTATTGGCGTGGGTGGCTGCGTCGCCTCGCAGGAAGGTGACCATATTCGTCAGCGCGCCAGTTACGTCGATATCGTGTTTGGCCCGCAAACGCTGCATCGCCTGCCGGAAATGATCAACACCGTGAGCGGTTCAAAAAGCCCGGTAGTGGATATCAGCTTCCCGGAAATTGAAAAATTCGACCGCCTGCCGGAGCCACGAGCCGAAGGACCGACGGCGTTCGTCTCCATCATGGAAGGCTGTAATAAATATTGCACCTTCTGCGTGGTGCCCTATACGCGCGGCGAAGAAGTCAGCCGTCCCTGCGACGATATTCTGCTGGAGATCGCTCAGCTGGCGGCACAGGGCGTGCGTGAAGTCAACCTGCTCGGTCAGAATGTGAACGCTTACCGCGGCGCAACCTATGATGATGGTATCTGCACCTTTGCTGAACTGCTGCGCCTGGTCGCCGCGATTGACGGTATCGACCGCATCCGCTTTACCACCAGCCACCCGATCGAGTTTACTGACGATATCGTTGACGTTTATCGCGATACGCCGGAGCTGGTGAGCTTCCTGCATCTGCCGGTACAGAGCGGTTCAGATCGCATTCTGACGATGATGAAGCGTGCTCATACCGCGCTGGAATACAAAGCGATCATTCGCAAGCTGAAAGAAGCGCGTCCTGACATTCAAATCAGTTCCGACTTTATCATCGGCTTCCCCGGCGAAACGCAGGACGACTTTGAGAAAACCATGAAGCTGATCGCCGACGTTAACTTCGATATGAGCTTCAGCTTCATCTACTCGGCGCGTCCGGGTACGCCCGCAGCCGATCTGCCGGATGACGTTAGCGAAGATGAGAAGAAGCAGCGTCTCTACATCTTGCAGGATCGCATCAACCAGCAGGCAATGGCGTGGAGCCGCCGCATGATGGGTACCGTTCAGCGTATCCTGGTGGAAGGTACGTCGCGTAAAAGCGTGATGGAGCTTTCCGGGCGCACCGAAAACAACCGCGTGGTAAATTTTGAAGGCACGCCGGACATGATCGGTAAATTCGTCGATGTGGAAATTGTTGATGTCTACCCTAACTCACTGCGCGGCGTGGTGGTACGCACCGAAGATCAAATGGGCCTGCGCGTAACGGAAAGCCCGGCTTCAGTCATTGCGCGTACGCGTAAAGAGAACGACATCGGTGTAGGCATCTATCAGCCTTGATCGATCTTCCTTTTGCGGCGGACATTCCTGGTCCGCCGCTCAATTTCACGCCATTACACTTGCTTTCTGAAAGCTGCGCCCAAATATCCGCTTTATGGCTTGCGCCTTTCTGTCATGACATAAATACTTCGGCTATAGCATGTCTGCCAGTCAGGCAGCATAAACCCTGTGACTTCTCAACCTGGCCCTGAGTGACCCAAAGGATTAGTTTGAATATTGAAACTCGCGAAATAGTGTTAGAACCTGCGGATAATCACCGTTTGCAGAGCCTGTGCGGTCCTTTCGACGATAACATCAAGCAGCTTGAGCGTCGTTTAGGCATCGAAATCAGCCACCGTGACCATAGCTTTAGGCTGGTTGGGCGCGCCATTTGCGTCAATGCTGCTGTCGATATCCTGCGCAATCTTTACGTCGATACCGCGCCGGCACGCGGCGTTATCCCTGATATCGAGCCGGAACAGATTCACCTGGCCATTAAAGAGAGTCGTGTGCTGGAGCAAACGGCGGAAAGCGTGCCGGAATATGGCAAAGCGGTAAATATCAAGACCAAACGCGGCGTAATCAAGCCGCGCACACCGAACCAGGCGCAGTATATTGCGCATATTCTCGATCATGATATTACTTTCGGCGTTGGACCGGCAGGTACCGGTAAAACGTACCTGGCGGTAGCAGCGGCGGTAGATGCGCTGGAACGTCAGGAGATACGCCGTATCCTGCTGACGCGGCCGGCTGTCGAGGCGGGTGAAAAACTGGGCTTTCTGCCGGGCGATTTAAGTCAGAAAGTGGATCCCTATTTACGTCCGCTGTATGACGCCCTGTTTGAAATGCTGGGCTTTGAGCGCGTCGAAAAACTGATGGAGCGCAACGTGATCGAAGTTGCACCGCTGGCTTATATGCGCGGTCGTACGCTGAACGATGCCTTTATCATTCTCGATGAGAGCCAGAACACCACTATCGAACAGATGAAGATGTTCTTGACCCGCATCGGCTTTAACTCAAAAGCGGTGATTACTGGCGATATCACTCAGATCGACCTGCCACGCAACGCCAAATCCGGCCTGCGCCATGCGATCGAAGTGCTGTCAGATGTAGAAGAGATTAGCTTTAACTTCTTCCATAGCGAAGACGTGGTACGCCATCCAGTGGTCGCCCGTATCGTTACCGCCTATGAGGCGTGGGAAGAAGCCGATCAAAAACGACGCGACAGACTGGCGGAAGAGCGTAAACGCGAAGCGCTGGCAGCGCAGGCTGTACAGGCAACACAGGAATCTAAATGAGTCAGGTGATTCTCGATTTACAGCTCGCCTGTGAGCAAACGGAAGGTTTGCCAGGCGAGAATGATTTTCGTCGCTGGCTGGAGGCGGTGCTATCGCAGTTTCAGCCGGAAAGCGAAGTAACTATTCGCATCGTAGACGAAGCGGAAAGCCATGAGTTAAACATGACTTATCGCGGCAAGGATAAGCCGACCAACGTGCTCTCCTTCCCGTTTGAAGCACCGCCCGGCATAGAGCTGCCGCTGTTAGGCGATCTGGTGATTTGTCGCCAGGTTGTTGAACGCGAAGCGCAGGAGCAGGAAAAAGCGCCGGAAGCGCACTGGGCGCACATGGTTATCCACGGCAGCCTGCACCTGCTCGGTTATGACCACATTGAAGATGATGAAGCCGAAGAGATGGAATCGCTGGAGACCGAGATAATGCTTGCTCTTGGCTATCCCGATCCGTACATTTCGGAGAAAGAGGTGCCTTAAACGGCTGCCTGTTATTAACTCCTGCCGACCCATGTCGGCAGGCCGATACTTATAAAGAGAGACCCATACCAGAACGCCATGAGCGACGACCATTCACAAAACAGCGACAGTCCCAGTAGTAAAAAGGGATTTTTCTCCCTCATTCTCAACCAGCTTTTTCATGGTGAGCCGAAGAACCGTGAAGAGCTGCTGGAACTCATTCGTGATTCCGAACAGAACGAGCTGATTGACCAGGATACCCGCGACATGCTGGAAGGCGTCATGGATATCGCCGAACAGCGCGTACGCGATATTATGATTCCCCGCTCGCAGATGATTACGCTGAAACGCAATCAGAGCCTTGAAGAGTGCCTGCAGGTGATTATTGAATCTGCCCACTCTCGCTTCCCGGTGATCAGCGAAGACAAAGATCACGTGGAAGGCATTCTGATGGCGAAGGACCTGCTGCCGTTTATGAGCAGCGAATCTGAACCTTTCAGTATGGAAAAAGTGCTGCGTCCGGCGGTGGTGGTACCTGAAAGCAAGCGCGTGGATCGCATGCTGAAAGAGTTCCGTTCACAGCGCTATCACATGGCGATTGTGATCGATGAATTCGGCGGCGTATCCGGCCTGGTCACCATTGAAGATATTCTTGAGCTGATTGTGGGCGAAATCGAAGATGAATATGACGATGAAGAAGATCGCGATATTCGTCAGCTCAGCCGCCATACCTATACCATTCGTGCGCTGACGCCGATTGAAGATTTCAATGAGGTCTTTGAGACGCATTTCAGCGATGAAGAGGTGGATACCATCGGCGGACTGGTCATGCAGGGTTTTGGGCATCTGCCTGCACGCGGTGAAAGCATCGAAATCGAAGGCTATCAGTTTAGAGTCGCTATGGCTGACAGCCGCCGCATCATTCAGGTTCATGTCAAAATACCAGAAGACGCGCCGTTGCCGACGCTGGAAGAATAACGCATTTATGGCTGTTGCCTCCATTCTGGATAGATAACACGACTATGGCTATCGCCTCTTTTTATGCCCGTCAGCAGGTTCGCCTGCTGCTGGCTCTGTTAACCGGTGCTGTCGGCACGCTGGCGTTTTCTCCTTATGATTTCTGGCCCGCCGCGTTGATATCGCTGATTGGGCTACAGGCGTTAACGCTGCACCGCACCACGTCGCAGGCGGCAGCTATCGGCTTTGCCTGGGGATTTGGGCTGTTTGGCAGCGGTGTTAACTGGGTTTACGTCAGTATCGCCACCTTTGGTGGTATGCCCGGCCCGGTTAACGTGCTGTTGGTGATATTGCTGGCGGCTTATCTGGCGCTTTATCCGCTCCTGTTTGCCGCGGTTCTTAATCGTCTTCGCCCACAGGCCACGCCGCTGCGGTTCCTTCTGTTGGCCCCGGTAATCTGGCAGCTCAGCGAGTTTTTACGTGGCTGGATCCTTACCGGTTTTCCCTGGCTACAGTTTGGCTACAGCCAGATCGATGGCCCGCTGAAAGGGCTGGCACCACTGGCGGGCGTTGAGACCATTACGTTCGTGCTGATGATCGTTGCGGGCCTGGTTGTCTATGCCTTCTCCCAGCTTTTTCTTTATATCCGCCTACAGCGCCTTATTCATTTTCTGCCGCGTAAGCGGATAGCCAGTTTCAGGCAGGTTAACTATCTGGGGCGCTTAAAAGTGCGTCAGCGTAAGCGCTTACCGCGTCTGGCACTCTCTCTGGTCGCCGCGCTGGCATTGCTGCTGCTGCCCTGGCCGCTGCGTTATATCAGCTGGTTCCAGCCACAGCCTTCACGAGCCGTTAATGTTGCGCTGGTGCAGGGCAATATTCCACAGATGCTGAAATGGGATCCGGAACAGCTACGCAATACGTTGCGCATCTACGGAGAAAACAGCCGTCCATTCGTTGGCAACGCGCCACTGATTATCTGGCCTGAATCAGCGATATCCGATCTCGAAGTTAATCAGCAGCCGTACCTGCATGCTATGGACGAGGCGCTGCGCGCCGGTCATTCCACATTGATAACCGGTATTGTTGATTCGCGCCTGGAGAGCAACCGCTACCACGATTACAACTCGGTCATTGTGCTGGGTGCCGATCGCCCCTATGACTACAACGGTGGCAATCGCTATCAGAAAAACCATCTGGTGCCGTTTGGTGAATTCGTGCCGCTGGAAACGCTGCTGCGCCCGCTGGCACCGTTCTTCGATCTGCCGATGTCCTCCTTTAGCCGTGGCGACTATATTCAGCCGCAGCTGAAAGCGGCGGGCTATCATCTGACTACCGCAATTTGCTACGAAATCGTGCTGGGACAGCAGGTAAGGGATAATCTTCGTCCCGATACCGATTTCCTGTTAACCGTCTCTAATGACGCCTGGTTTGGTCACTCCATCGGCCCGTGGCAACATTTTCAGATGGCGCGAATGCGCGCGCTGGAACTGGGTCGACCGCTGTTACGCAGCACCAATAATGGAGTGACAGCGGTGGTTGGCGCCGATGGCGTGGTACAAAGCATTATTCCACAGTTTACGCGTCAGACGCTGGAGGCCCGCGTTACGCCAACTACCGGCCTGACGCCCTATGCCCGTACCGGTAATCTGACGGTATGGCTGATTACCTTGCTGTTTACGCTGGTTGCCTTAGTGACAGTTTTCCGCAAACGCCGCTAACAACGACAGGCGAAGCGATCTGCTTCGCCTGTTTTCTCTCTCTTCCCCTTTCATAAGACCGACACACTCCTGACATAAGGTTAATGGCATAGCCCTTGCATTAGTTTATTAGCGAAGCCGTAATGCTGCTCTGTTAGCGATAAAGATCCGGTTCCATGCCCTCTTTTTGCGCACCCGATGCCCTGATATGGGGCATCACTGCCAGAATGCGTAAATTTGGTGCGGCGGACTTCGCAAAAAAGAAACTTTTTTGTTTCATTGCGTTAACATTCCGCTATGTTAAAGGCTGTTCAGACCCGTTCTGGAAGCGCAGGAAAGGCGGCTGGCCATAAATATTATTCACCCGATCGCAGATTGGGTGTCCAAAAGATGAAGGAGTTGGAACATGCAGATGCGTAAAGCGGCGCTGTCTCTTCTGTTGCTGGGTGCAGTAACAGGCGCAGCCCAGGCAGAAGAACTCACCGGCACGCTGAAAAAAATCAATGATAATGGCGTTATTGTTGTCGGCCACCGTGAATCTTCCGTTCCCTTTTCTTACTACGATAACCAGCAGAAAGTGGTGGGCTATTCACAGGCCTATTCAAACGCCATCGTTGATGCCATTAAGGCAAAGCTGAATAAGCCGAATTTACAGGTAAAAATGTTGCCCGTTTCCTCGCAGAACCGTATCCCGCTACTGCAGAACGGCACCTATGATTTTGAGTGTGGCTCAACCACCAATAACCTTGAGCGCCAGAAACAGGCCGCCTTTTCCAACACGGTATTTGTAATCGGCACGCGTTTGTTGGTGAAAAAAGGCAGCCCGATTAAAGATTTCTCCGATCTGAAAGGCAAAACCGTAGTGGTTACTTCCGGTACCACCTCGGAGGTGCTGCTGCATAAACTCAACGATGAGCAGAAGCTGGAAATGCGCATCATCAGCGCGAAAGATCATGGCGATTCCTTCCGCACGCTGGAAACCGGGCGTGCCGTCGCCTTTATGATGGATGATGCTCTGCTGGCCGGTGAACGCGCCAAGGCAAAGAAACCGGATAACTGGGAAATTGTTGGTACGCCGCAGTCGAAAGAAGCGTATGGCTGCATGCTGCGTAAAGACGATCCGGCCTTTAAATCGCTGGTGGATGAAACTATTGCCAAAGTGCAAACCTCAGGCCAGGCGGAAAAATGGTTCGATACCTGGTTTAAACAGCCAATTCCGCCAAAAAACCTCAACATGAACTTTGCGCTTTCTGACGACATGAAAGCCTTGTTCAAGACCCCGAATGATAAAGCGTTAAATTAACGATAACGAAAACAGGGGCGGCCTGCCGCCCACTCGATTGTTGAAAACAGGCTCGGACAGACAAGCGCCGCCGGTCGTTCCCCGGCAGGCGTTACATTAGAGCCTCTCATCAATCTTCAGGGTAGCTTAGCTACCCTTTTTTACCGGAGTTTGTTATGGGTATTAACTGGAACTGGGGCATTTTTTTCGAACAGGCACCGTTTGGAAACACCACCTATCTCGGCTGGCTATTGTCCGGCTTGCAAACCACCCTTGTCGTTTCACTCAGCGCCTGGATCATCGCTTTTTTCGTCGGCTCATTCTTTGGCATTCTGCGCACGACGCCCAGCCGCCTGCTTTCGGCAATTGGCACCTGCTACGTGGAACTGTTTCGTAATATTCCGCTGATCGTTCAGTTCTTCTTTTGGTATCTGGTAGCACCAGAGCTGGTAGGCGAAGATCTGGGGATGTGGTTTAAATCTGAACTGAATCCCAATCTACAGTTCTTCCTTTCGTCCACTATCTGTCTCGGCCTGTTTACCGCCGCGCGCGTTTGCGAGCAGGTGCGTGCGGCGATTCAGTCTCTGCCGCGTGGTCAGCGCAATGCGGGGCTGGCGCTGGGCCTGACGCTGCCGCAGACCTATCGTTATGTGCTGCTGCCCAATGCTTATCGGGTGATCGTACCGCCGATGACCTCGGAAATGCTCAATCTGGTAAAGAACTCCGCTATCGCTTCCACTATCGGCCTGGTGGATATGGCGGCACAGGCGGGCAAGCTGCTCGATTACTCCGCTCACGCCTATGAATCCTTTACTGCCATTACGCTCGCCTATATCGCCATCAATCTGGTGATTATGCTGGTAATGAGCATTGTAGAGCGTCGGGTACGCCTGCCGGGCAATATGGGGAGCAAATAATGTACGAATTTGACTGGAGTTCTGTTGTTCCCAGCCTGCCCTATCTCCTCAGCGGGCTGGTGATTACGCTCAAAATTACCGTCACGGCGGTAGTGTTTGGCATTCTCTGGGGCACGCTGCTGGCAATGATGCGCCTTTCAACCTTTGCGCCCATTAGCTGGTTTGCCAGGCTGTACGTCAACCTGTTTCGCTCCGTCCCGCTGGTTATGGTGCTACTCTGGTTCTACCTGGTAGTGCCCAGTTTCTTACAGCAGGTGCTGGGGCTGTCGCCTAAAACGGATATCCGCCTGATTTCCGCCATGGTGGCCTTTTCACTGTTCGAAGCGGCTTACTATGCGGAAATTATTCGCGCCGGTATTCAGAGCATATCGCGCGGGCAGTCCAGTGCGGGTCTGGCGCTCGGCATGACGCCTTTCCAGACCATGCGGTTGATTATTCTGCCGCAGGCCTTTCGCGCCATGGTGCCGCTGCTGCTCACCCAGGGCATCGTGCTGTTTCAGGATACCTCTCTGGTTTACGTGCTCAGCCTCGCCGATTTTTTCCGTACCGCCTCCACTATCGGCGAACGTGACGGCACCCAGGTTGAGATGATTCTGTTCGCCGGTCTGGTCTATTTCGTTATCAGTATTAGCGCCTCTACGCTGGTCAGCTATCTAAAAAGAAAAAGGACGGTATAAATGATTACCCTGAAAAATGTTTCGAAGTGGTATGGTCACTTTCAGGTGCTGACCGAATGCTCAACTCAGGTGCAAAAAGGCGAAGTCGTGGTGGTTTGCGGTCCTTCCGGTTCCGGCAAATCAACGCTGATAAAAACGGTTAACGGTCTGGAGCCGATCCAGCAGGGCAGTATCGAAGTCAACGGCATCCAGCTCAACGATAAAAAAACCAACCTGGCACAGCTGCGCGCTAAAGTCGGTATGGTTTTCCAGCATTTTGAACTGTTTCCTCATCTGAGTATTGTAGAGAACCTGACGCTGGCACAGATTAAAGTGTTAAAACGCAACAAGGACGCCGCGCGTGAAAAAGGGCTGAAGCTGCTGACGCGTGTTGGCCTCGCGGCCCATGCCAATAAATTTCCCGGCCAGCTTTCCGGCGGGCAGCAGCAGCGCGTGGCGATAGCCCGTGCGCTCTGCATGGATCCGGTAGCGATGCTGTTTGATGAGCCGACATCCGCCCTTGATCCGGAAATGATAAATGAAGTGCTGGATGTAATGGTCGAGCTGGCGCACGAAGGTATGACGATGATGGTCGTCACCCATGAGATGGGTTTCGCACGCAAGGTAGCAAACCGGGTAATCTTTATGGATGAGGGCAGAATCGTTGAGGATACGCGAAAAGAAGACTTTTTTGCCGATCCCCGCTCGGAGCGCGCCAAAGATTTTCTGGCAAAAATCCTGCATTAGTATTAAAGGCGGCCTGCTGGCCGCCTCCAACCACGTCCGACAACAGATGAAATAGCCCGCTATCTTCCAGCCGCACCCTGTCTTAAGGGGTAAATGGCTGGCGTTGAAAATGATCGTGCCCGCACTCCGGGCAGAGCGACAGCGTTTCCGGCGTATAAATCGCTCGGGTAAAGTGACACTTCTCGCAGACAAGGTTACCCAAGCCTACCACTTCGCCGCTCTGGTAGACGCCATGATGGTTAAGGTCCTGAAATACTTCACGCCATTCCAGCTGGCTTTTATCGGTAATATCCGCCAGCTCTTTCCACAGGCTTTCACGCACCACGCGCATAAACACGCTATCGGTCAAATCCTCTTCGTTTTCATGATAGCTGCGGGCAAATTCCTCTAAATCACGCCGCACCGCGCGCGTGACATCATTAATTTCGCTGCGGGACAATTCTCCCTGCATGATTAGCTGCTGACGAGCCTGATCGACCATACCGTCGATATCCCGCTCTCCCTGCGTCAAGCGCTCGCTCAGGGCAGAGAGCAGCTGACGATAATGCTGTGCCACCTTATTCATATTTTCTCCTGTAATCAGCGGTAAGCCTGTTGCTAATTCTAGCGCCTGTCGCAAATTTCCTCCGTCTGCATGCTGATTTGAGGGAAATTTTGCAGTAAGGCTTCCAGCTTAAAGAGAAATGGCACACCAGCGTCCGTCAGGTGTTGTTGCAGCAAAGCCTTATCGGCTATGCTATGCGGATCATATCGACATAGTTCAGGCTTCGCGCTATTCATAAAGGACCACAGGCTGCCATGCAAGAGCAATACCGCCCGGAAGAGATAGAATCCCGTGTTCAGCAACACTGGGATAACCAACAGACGTTCAAAGTGACCGAAGAAGAAGGCAAAGAGAAATATTACTGCCTCTCTATGCTGCCCTATCCTTCTGGCCGCCTACATATGGGTCATGTGCGCAACTACACCATCGGTGATGTGATTGCCCGCTACCAGCGTATGCTGGGAAAAAACGTGCTCCAGCCCATCGGCTGGGATGCCTTCGGCCTGCCTGCGGAAGGCGCAGCGGTAAAAAACAACACCGCGCCCGCTCCCTGGACCTACGCTAATATCGACTACATGAAAAACCAGCTGAAACTGCTGGGATTCGGTTACGACTGGAGCCGCGAGCTGGCGACCTGCCAGCCAGAATATTACCGTTGGGAACAGTGGTTCTTTACCAAACTGTATGAAAAAGGCCTGGTTTACAAAAAGACCTCTGCGGTCAACTGGTGCCCTAACGATCAGACCGTGCTGGCTAACGAGCAGGTTATCGACGGCTGCTGCTGGCGTTGTGATTCTAAAGTCGAGCGTAAAGAGATCCCGCAGTGGTTTATCAAAATCACTGACTACGCTGACGAGCTGCTGAACGATCTGGATAAGCTGGAAGACTGGCCGGAACAGGTCAAAACCATGCAGCGCAACTGGATTGGCCGTTCTGAAGGGGTGGAAATTACTTTTGACGTAGCCGACAGCGAAGAAAAAGTGACCGTCTACACCACCCGCCCCGATACTTTTATGGGTGCAACCTACGTCGCGGTTGCCGCAGGCCATCCGCTGGCTGCTCAGGCTGCGGTGAACAACCCGGCACTGGCTGATTTTATCGCCGAATGCCGTAACACCAAGGTTGCCGAAGCTGAAATGGCAACCATGGAGAAAAAAGGCATGGCGACCGGTCTGTTCGCCATTCACCCACTGAGCGGCGATAAATTGCCAGTCTGGGTCGCTAACTTTGTCCTGATGGAATATGGCACCGGCGCGGTAATGGCCGTTCCGGCGCACGACCAGCGCGACTGGGAATTCGCCACAAAATACGATTTGCCGATCAAACCCGTAGTTCTGACGCTGGACGGCAATCAGCCGGACATCAGTGCCGCCGCCATGACTGAAAAAGGCGCATTGTTCAACTCCGGTGAGTTCGATGGCCTCGATCATGAAGCGGGCTTTAACGCGATTGCTAACAGGCTGGCGGAAAAAGGCGTGGGCGTGCGCAAAGTGAACTACCGCCTGCGCGACTGGGGCGTTTCTCGTCAGCGTTACTGGGGCGCACCAATTCCGATGGTTACGCTGGAAGATGGTACCGTGATGCCAACGCCGGAAGATCAGCTGCCGGTTATTTTGCCGGAAGATGTCACGATGGACGGCATAACCAGCCCGATTAAGGCCGATCCGGAGTGGGCGAAAACCACCGTTAACGGTCAGCCTGCGCTGCGTGAAACCGATACCTTCGATACCTTTATGGAATCCTCCTGGTATTATGCACGCTACACCTGCCCTGACTTCGATAAAGGCATGCTCGATCCAGCCGCAGCTAACTACTGGCTGCCGGTCGATCAATACGTTGGTGGTATCGAACACGCGATTATGCACCTGATGTATTTCCGTTTCTTCCACAAGCTGCTGCGTGACGCTGGCCTGGTAGATTCGGATGAACCGGCGAAGCGTCTGCTGTGTCAGGGAATGGTGCTGGCTGATGCCTTCTACTATCTGGGCGAAAACGGCGAGCGTAACTGGGTTTCTCCGGTTGACGTCAACGTTGAGCGCGATGAAAAAGGACGTATCGTTAAGGCTGTCGATAACTCAGGCCGCGAAGTGATTTACGCTGGCATGAGCAAAATGTCGAAGTCCAAAAACAACGGTATCGATCCGCAGCTGATGGTTGAACGCTACGGCGCAGATACCGTTCGTCTGTTTATGATGTTCGCGTCACCGGCGGAAATGACGCTGGAGTGGCAGGAGTCTGGCGTGGAAGGGGCTAACCGCTTCCTGAAACGCGTCTGGAAGCTGGTTTACGACCACAGCCAGAAAGGTGCTACCGTTGCGCTGGATATTGCCAGCCTGAATGACGATCAGAAGGCGCTGCGTCGCGATCTGCACAAAACTATCGCCAAAGTTTCCGATGACGTTGGCCGCCGCCAGACCTTTAATACGGCAATTGCCGCTATTATGGAACTGATGAATAAGCTGGCACGCGCACCGCAGGAGAGCGAGCAGGATCGCGCACTGCTGCAGGAAGCTCTGCTGGCTGTAGTACGGATGCTTTATCCGTTCACCCCGCACGCCAGCTTTACGCTGTGGCAGGCGCTGGGCGGTGAAGGCGATGTGGACAACGCTGCCTGGCCGGTGGCTGATGAATCCGCTATGGTGGAAGATTCAGTGCTGGTTGTGGTGCAGGTTAACGGCAAAGTGCGCGGTAAAATCACCGTTGCGGCTGAGGCAACTCAGGAGCAGGTGCAGGCACGCGCCGCGCAAGAGCACCTGGTGGCAAAATACCTGGAGGGCGTAACTATCCGTAAGGTCATTTACGTTCCAGGCAAACTGCTTAACCTGGTAGTAGGTTAAGTTCAGGAGGAACTGTGCGACATCCGATTTTTACCTTGTTACTCGGCCTGGCGGTGTTGATCACCGCCGGTTGTGGCTTCCACCTGCGCAGCACCACTCAGGTGCCGCAGGAGTTGCGCACGCTGGTATTGCAGAGCAGCGATCCTTACGGTCCTTTGGCTCGTACGGTGCGTCAGCAGCTGCGCCTGAATAATATCACCATTGTCGAAGCAGCCGACGCGGGCACCCGCACCGATCTGCCGACGCTGCGCCTCTCCGGCGAACGCCAGAGCCGCGATACCGCCTCCGTTTTCCAGAACGGCGTTACGGCGGAATACTCTATGGTGATGTCGGTCAGCGCACAGGTGGTGATTCCGGCTAAAGGCATCTATCCGGTTAACGCTACCGTTTATCGTTCGTTCTTCGATAACCCGCTGGCAGCGCTGGCAAAAGACTCTGAACAGAACATCATTCGTGATGAGATGCGTCAGCGTCTGGCGGAACAGCTGGTACGTAAGCTGCTGACGGTGCATGTAGCTCAGCTGAACGATAAAGAGATCCTGCCCGCGCCTGCCGTTTTAGCGCCGGGTGAAGATTCGCCGGAAGTTCCCTCTTCTTCCGCTACCAGTCTGCAATGATCAGGATTTACCCTGAGCAACTGCACGCGCAGCTCCATGAGGGGCTGCGCGCCTGCTACCTGCTTATCGGCAATGAACCGTTGCTGTTGCAGGAAAGTCATGATGCGATAAAAGCCTGCGCACAACAGCAGGGTTTCACCGAACATTTCAACGTTGTGCTGGATAACAGTACCGACTGGGACACCGTGTTTAGTCACTGCCAGTCAATGAGTCTGTTCGCCAGCCGTCAGACATTAACCTTAACGCTGCCGGAAAATGGCCCTAATGCCGCTATCGCTACCCAGCTGGAGAAGCTGAGCACGCTGCTGCACAGCGATGTATTACCCATTTTAACCGGGGCGAAATTAACCAAAGCGCAGGAGAATAGCGCCTGGTTCAAAGCTTTTAGCGCGCAGGCAGTGTTGGTGCCCTGCGCTACGCCGGAACATGCCCAGCTGCCGCGCTGGGTTGCCGCCCGTGCCAAAGCAATGCAGCTCGATCTGGACGATGCCGCCTGCCAGCTACTCTGCTACTGCTATGAAGGCAACCTGCTGGCGCTATCCCAGGCGCTGGAGCGCCTCTCTCTGCTCTGGCCGGACGGCAAGCTGACGCTGCCGCGGGTAGAACAGGCGGTCAGCGATGCCGCCCACTTTACGCCGTTTCACTGGGTCGATGCGCTGCTGGCGGGCAAAAGTAAACGTGCCCTGCATATTTTGCGTCAGCTGGCTGCCGAAGAGAGCGAACCGGTGATCCTGATTCGCACACTACAGCGTGAACTGCTGCTGTTGCTGACGCTGCAACGCCAGCAGGGTAACACGCCTTTACGCGCGCTTTTCGATCAGCATCGCGTCTGGCAAAATCGTCGCGCCCTGTTCAGCGAAGCGCTGCAACGGCTCTCTTTATTACAGATTCGTCAGGCCATTCAACTGCTGACCCGGCTGGAAATTACACTAAAACAGGATTACGGGCAGCGCCTCTGGCCAGAACTGGAGACCCTGTCACTGCTGCTCTGCAATAAAGCACTCCCGGCAGAATTAGGTGAATTTTAATGGCAGCGCTTCAGGCCCTGTTTGGCGGCACTTTCGATCCCATTCACTACGGTCATCTCAATACGGTGGAGGCGCTGGCGCGCCAGGTTGGCTTACATCAGGTAACGCTGCTGCCAAATAACGTTCCACCGCATCGCCCGCAGCCGGAAGCCAGCGCCGCGCAGCGCGTCGCCATGGTAGAACTGGCAATCGCCAATCGTCCACTGTTTAACCTTGATACGCGTGAGTTGATGCGCCAGACGCCCTCCTGGACGGTGGAAACCCTGGAGCAGCTGCGTCTGGAGCGCGGCGAGACACAGCCGCTGGCCTTTATCATTGGTCAGGACTCACTGCTCAGCCTGCATAAATGGCACCGCTGGCAGGAATTACTGGATCTCTGCCATCTGCTGGTCTGCCAGCGTCCAGGCTATGAGCGCACAATGCCGACACCGGAACTGCAAAACTGGCTAACGCAACACCATACCCAGCAAGCCAGCGCGCTGCATCAGCAGCCGTGCGGTTTAATCTGGCTGGCGGATACGCCGCTGCTGCCTGTCTCCGCGACCGATATTCGTCAGCGTTACCGCCACAACCTCTCGTGCGACGATTTGCTACCCGCGCCGGTTATCGACTATATCAATCATCAGGGCTTATATCGCCCTTGATAAGCGCATGGTATACTGCGCCGCTAAATTTTTCAGGCGTCGTCCGACGCCGCTTCAGACAACAGAAACCGTTACCCAAGGGGGAACCTTTTGCAAGGTAAAGCACTCCAAGACTTCGTTATTGATAAGATTGATGATCTGAAAGGTCAGGATATCGTTTCTCTCGACGTGCAGGGTAAATCCAGCATCACCGATTGCATGATTATCTGTACCGGTACTTCTTCACGTCACGTGATGTCGATTGCCGATCACGTGATGGAAGAATCACGCGCTGCCGGCCTGATGCCGCTGGGTATGGAAGGCAAAAATGCCGCGGACTGGATAGTGGTCGATCTCGGTGAAGTTATCGTTCACGTCATGCAGGAAGAGAGTCGTCACCTGTATGAACTGGAAAAGCTCTGGAGCTAAGCCGTGAAGTTGCAGCTTGTTGCCGTAGGCACCAAAATGCCGGACTGGGTTCAAACCGGCTTTATGGAATACCTGCGTCGCTTTCCGAAGGATATGCCGCTGGAGTTGACCGAAGTTACCGCCGGGAAGCGCGGTAAAAATGCGGATATCAAACGTATCCTCGACAAAGAGGGGGAAGCGATGCTGGCCGCCGTTGGTAAGGGCAACCGCATTGTCACGCTGGATATTCCCGGACAGCCCTGGGAAACGCCACAGCTTGCCCAGCAGCTTGAACGTTGGAAGCAGGATGGTCGTGATGTCAGCCTGCTGATCGGCGGCCCGGAAGGGCTGTCGCCAGCCTGCAAAGCAGCAGCAGAGCAGAGTTGGTCACTTTCGGCGCTAACGCTACCTCATCCGCTGGTACGCGTTTTGGTCGCAGAAAGCCTGTATCGTGCATGGAGCATTACTGCGAATCATCCTTATCACCGTGAATAATTTGATAAGGCAAACCGGACAACCAAACAGCGGATGAAATCTCAACGCAACTCTTTTCGTGACTATACTGCCGAGCAGACACTTTTCGTACGGCGAGCCTTGCTCGCTTTCGTCGGTATTCTTCTGCTTTCCGGCGTGCTGGTCGTCAATCTGTATCACCTGCAGATCTTACGTTTCGATGATTACAGCACCCGTTCCAACCAGAACCGCATCAAGCTGGTTCCCGTTGCGCCAAGCCGCGGCATTATTTATGACCGCAACGGCATCGCGCTGGCGCTGAACCGCACGATTTATCAGGCGGAGCTGGTACCGGAGAAGGTTGATAACCTTAAACAGACGCTACAGGATCTACGTCCTATTCTCGATCTCACCGACGATGATATCGAAAACTTTGAAAAAGAGCGTAAGCGCTCGCGTCGTTTTACCTCTATTGCGCTGAAAACGGCGCTGAACGATGTGCAGGTGGCGCGCTTCGCCGTAAACCAGTATCGCTTTCCCGGCGTTGAGGTGAAAGGCTATCAGCGTCGCTACTATCCTTACGGTCAAACGCTGACGCACATCGTGGGCTACGTGTCAAAAATTAACGATCGTGACGTCGCCCGCCTCGATAAAGAAGGCAAATGGCCTAACTACGCTGCTACCCACGATATCGGCAAGCTGGGCATCGAAAACTATTATGAAGATGTGCTGCATGGTAAAACCGGTTATGAAGAGGTAGAGGTCAATAACCGTGGGCGCGTCATCCGTCAACTGCATGAACAGTCGCCACAGGCTGGACGCGATATCTGGCTGTCAGTCGATCTGAAGCTACAGCAATATATCGAAACCCTGCTGACCGGCAGCCGTGCCGCCGTAGTGGTCAGCGATCCGCGCACCGGCGAAATTCTGGCGATGGTTTCCACGCCGAGCTACGATCCCAACCTGTTCGTGGACGGTATTTCCAGCAAGGATTACAAAGCGCTGTTACAGGATGAAAACCGCCCGCTCTATAACCGCGCCATTCAGGCCGCCTACCCGCCCGCCTCGACGGTGAAACCTTATGTTGCCGTCTCAGCGCTAAGTGCAGGCGTTATCACCCGTAACACCAGCCTGTTCGATCCCGGCTGGTGGCAGCTTCCCGGCTCTGAAAAACGCTATCGCGACTGGAAAAAATGGGGACATGGCCGCCTGAACGTGACCAAATCGCTGGAGGAATCCGCCGATACTTTCTTCTATCAGGTTGCCTACGACATGGGCATCGATCGCCTGTCAGAATGGATGAGTAAGTTTGGCTATGGCCAGCGCACCGGTATCGATCTGCCCCAGGAAAACCCCGGCAATATGCCGACGCGCGAATGGAAGATGAAGCGTTTTAAAAAGCCGTGGTACCAGGGCGATACCATTCCGGTTGGCATCGGTCAGGGTTACTGGACGGCAACTCCGCTGCAAATGAATAAGGCGCTGATGATCCTGATTAACGACGGCATTATCCGCACGCCGCACCTGCTGCGCGCCATACGCGAAAATAATAAGCTGGTGCCTTATCGTCAGCCGCCTGCCGTGCCGATTGGCGATATTCACTCCGGTTACTGGGAGATCGCTAAAGATGGCATGTATGGCGTAGCGAACCGGCCTAACGGTACGGCACATAAAAGCTTCGATAATGCGCCCTATAAGATTGCGGCAAAATCGGGTACCGCACAGGTCTTTGGTCTGAAAGAGAACGAAACCTATAACGCGCATAAAATTGCTGAGCATCTGCGCGATCACAAGCTGATGACCGCTTTCGCCCCTTATGATAAGCCGCGCGTGGCCGTCACCATGATTCTGGAAAATGGCGGCGCAGGCCCGGCGGTAGGTACCGTGATGCGTCAGATTCTCGATCACATTATGTTAGGCGATAACAATACGGTGCTGCCGGATGCCGCGCCGACTCCGCCCGGTTATGAAGGTGAATAACGATGTCCATGAACGATAGCCCGCAAAAAAAGTCGATCTGGACCAAAATTCATATCGATCCGCTGTTCCTGATTATCATCGCCTGCCTGCTGTGTTACAGCGCCTTCGTTATGTGGAGCGCCAGCGGTCAGGACCCAGGTATGATGGAGCGAAAAATCGGTCAGATCTTTATGGGGCTGGCGGTGATGGTAGCGATGGCGCAGGTACCGCCGCGCGTTTATGAAGGTTGGGCGCCCTATTTGTATCTGGTATGCGTGGTACTGCTGGTGGCGGTGGATGCATTCGGTCAGATCAGTAAAGGGGCACAGCGCTGGCTCGATCTCGGCGTGGTACGCTTTCAGCCTTCGGAAATTGCAAAAATCGCCGTGCCGCTGATGGTGGCGCGCTTTATTAACCGCGATATTTGCCCACCAACGCTGAAAAATACCGGTATTGCGCTGGTGCTGATTTTTGTGCCGACGCTGCTGGTCGCCGCGCAGCCCGATCTCGGCACCTCCATTCTGGTTGCCGCCTCCGGCCTGTTCGTGCTGTTTTTATCCGGCATGAGCTGGAGACTGATCGGCATCGCCGTTCTGCTGGTGGCTGCTTTTATACCGGTGCTGTGGTTCTTCCTGATGCACGATTATCAGCGCGCGCGCGTCATGATGCTGCTCGATCCGGAGAGCGATCCGCTGGGTGCCGGTTATCATATTATTCAGTCTAAAATCGCTATCGGTTCCGGCGGTCTGCGCGGTAAAGGCTGGCTGCACGGCACCCAGTCACAGCTGGAGTTTTTGCCTGAACGCCACACCGACTTTATTTTCGCTGTGCTGGCGGAAGAGTTGGGATTGGTTGGCGTTCTGATTTTGCTGGCGCTCTATCTGTTGCTGATTATGCGCGGCTTGATTATCGCCGCCCGGGCGCAAACCACCTTTGGGCGCGTGATGGCGGGCGGCCTGATGTTAATTCTGTTTGTTTACGTTTTCGTTAATATCGGCATGGTAAGTGGTATCTTACCGGTTGTGGGCGTACCGCTGCCGCTGGTGAGTTATGGTGGTTCAGCGTTGATTGTCCTGATGGCGGGATTTGGCATTGTCATGTCTATCCACACACACCGAAAATTGTTGTCTAAAAGCGTTTAAGAGGCTCTCGATGCGTAAGGATTGGCTTTGGGTGGGGGCAGCCTCGTTGCTGTTAGCCGCCTGTACTGTGACAGAACAGCAGACTCCGGCACCACAGCAGCCGGCTTATAACGGTCCGGTAGTGGAAATTGGCGGCGTCGAGCCGCGCTATGAGCCGATAAATCCTGCCACCAGCCAGGACTACAGCGTTAACGGCAAGCGCTACAAGATTATTAAAGATCCCACTAACTATAGCGAAATCGGCCTCGCTGCCTGGTATGGCGAAGAGGCCAACGGCACCCGTACCGCCATCGGTGAAAGCTTCGATCCTGAAGCATTAACCGCCGCGCATCCTACCCTGCCCCTGCCCAGCTACGTGCGCATCACCAACCTTGCCAATGGCAGACAGCTGGTGGTGCGCGTTAACGATCGTGGCCCCTATACGCCGGGACGCATTATCGATCTTTCCCGGGCCGCAGGCGATCGGCTGAACATATCGAACAATACCCGCGTGCGCGTGGACTACATCAAAGTCGCGCCGGACGGCTCGCTTTCGGGTCCCGGCACTATCGGCACCGTGGTGGCGAAACAGAGCTATGCGCTGCCCGCCCGTCCCGATCTCAACGGCGGGATGACCATTATGGGTGGCGCAGCCGCTCCTGCTTCCACGCCATCGCAGAGCGTGCGTCCGGTCGATAACAGTACACTTAGCAGCGAAGATCAAATGGGCGCACCGGTACACAGTAGCGGCTTCCTCGGTGCGCCGGGTCCGTTGCCAACCGGCGTGCTGGAAGGTAGCGAGCCGCCGCAGCCGGTCGCCGCGCCAGCAAATGAAAGCGCCGCCGCGCCGGTCACCGGTAATTATGTGATGCAGGTTGGCGCATTAAGCGATGCCGAACGTGCGCGTCAGTGGGCCGATAAGCTGAAAGCGCAATTTGGCGTGCCGGGTAATGTAGTTAACAACGGTACGCTTTACCGCGTGCAGCTGGGGCCGTTCTCGTCACGTCAACAGGCGGCAGCGATGCAGCAGCGGTTGCAGAGCGAAGCAAATCAGCAATCCTTTATCACCGCAACCAGTAGCGGCATATAAAGCGTAAAAGCAGCAGCGTTGTGCCAGCCGGTCAGAAAGCAAAGGTTCTGACCGATTTGTTGGCGCAAAGTTGGATGCCTGTAAAAACGCCTTTTGTTATAGTAAGGCACTTTTCTCACTAACCTCCACGGATGTTGTTGTCCCTAACATGAATACGCTGAAACCCTGTCACTATTTTAAGCGCCTGGCGGCGGGCACCGTGATTGCCCTGAGCCTGAGCCAGGCCGCTTTAGCTGAAGATATTAATCTTAAAACCATGATCCCTGGCGTACCGGATATCGATGCGGAAGCGTATATCCTTATCGACTACAACTCGGGGAAAGTACTGGCGGAAAAAAATGCCGACGCACGCCGCGATCCGGCCAGCCTGACCAAAATGATGACCAGCTACGTTATTGGTCAGGCGGTGAAGGCGGGCAAAATCCGTCAGGATGATATCGTTACCGTTGGTCAGGATGCCTGGGCTACCGGCAATCCGGTATTCCGTGGTTCCTCGCTGATGTTCCTGAAACCTGGCGATCGCGTGCCGGTTTCACAGCTCACGCGCGGTATCGTCCTGCAGTCCGGCAATGACGCCTGTGTGGCAATGGCGGACTATGTGGCGGGCAGTCAGGATGCGTTTGTTGGCCTGATGAACAACTACGTTAAGGCGCTGGGCCTGCAAAACACCCACTTCCAGACGGTACATGGCCTGGATGCAGAGGGGCAGTACAGCTCCGCCCGCGATATGGCGCTGATTGGTCAGGCGCTGATCCGCGACGTACCGGACGAATATGCGGTATACAAAGAGAAAGAGTTTACCTTTAACAATATTCGCCAGATGAACCGCAACGGCCTGCTGTGGGATACCAGCCTGAACGTTGACGGCATCAAAACCGGTCACACCTCTTCTGCTGGCTACAACCTGGTGGCCTCCGCAACGGAAGGCGAGATGCGCCTGATTTCGGCGGTACTTGGTGGACATACTTATAAAGGTCGTGAAATTGAAAGTAAAAAGCTGCTTACCTGGGGCTTCCGCTTTTTTGAAACCGTCGCACCGCTGAAGGCAGGTAAAGAGTTCGCCTCTGAGCCGGTGTGGTTCGGTAACAGCGATCGCGTTCAGCTGGGCGTTAATAAAGATATGTATCTGACCATCCCACGCGGTCGGATGAAAGATCTGAAAGCCAGCTACGTGCTGACAAATACCGAGCTGCACGCACCGCTGCAAAAAAACCAGGCGGTTGGCACCATTAATTTCCAGCTGGATGGCAAGACCATTGAACAGCGTCCGCTGGTAGTGCTGAATGAAGTGCCGGAAGGCGGCTTCTTTAGCCGGATCGTGGATTACATCAAGCTGATGTTCCACCACTGGTTTGGCTAAGTTACGCCAGTTTTAGTTGATATTGGCCGCTTTCGCCCATATAAATGCTGTATAAGTCCACTCCCGCTACGGCGGGAGTCTTTTTTAGCACCGGAGTCCATATGAAAACCAAACTGAATGAACTGCTCGAATTTCCCTGTTCCTTTACCTACAAAGTAATGGGACTGGCGCAACCTGAGCTGGTCGATCACGTGGTGGAAGTGGTGCAGCGCCATGCGCCCGGCGACTATACGCCGGAGGTCAAACCCAGCAGCAAAGGCAACTATCACTCCGTATCCATCACCATCACCGCAACGCATATTGAGCAGGTTGAAACGCTCTATGAAGAACTGGGCAATATTGAAATTGTGCGTATGGTGTTATAACGCGTTTGCGCGGTCAGGGCGGGTAGTTCTCGCCCACGGCCAGCGTTATACTGAGTTCTTTCTCTGAAGCGGAAAGTACGTTTTGCAACAGCCTTCTCTTATTGTGCGCCAGCTGGGCCTGCGCCCCTGGGAACCCGTCTCGCTTGCTATGCATCAGTTCACCGATCGGCGCGGTGTCGATACGCCAGATGAGCTCTGGCTGGTGGAGCATCCTCCCGTTTTTACTCAGGGTCAGGCCGGAAAAGCTGAGCATCTGCTGATGCCGGGCGATATTCCGGTCGTACAGAGCGATCGTGGCGGTCAGGTTACCTATCACGGGCCAGGTCAGCAGGTAATGTATGTGCTTATCGATTTGAAGCGCCGCAAGCTGGGCGTTCGCCAGCTGGTTACGGCGATGGAGCAGACTGTCGTGGATACGCTGGCGCATTACGATGTAGAAGCCAGCGCCCGCCCGGATGCGCCTGGCGTCTACGTAGCCGGAAAAAAGATCTGCTCGCTTGGCTTACGTATCCGTCAGGGCTGTTCGTTTCACGGCCTGGCGCTAAATGTCGCCATGGATCTGTCGCCTTTTCTGCGCATTAATCCCTGCGGCTACGCCGGGCTGGAGATGACCCAGCTGAGCGCTTTTCGTGCGAGCGTGACACCAGATGAGGTGCAGCCGCTGCTGGTGGAGAAATTTTTACAGCAGCTGCAAATTGAAACGGCAAGCTGGCAACCAGCGGACGAACTTGATCTTTTGTAACCATGCGTGCCATTTTACAATTCCGCAACGCATTCCGCACCTGGCAAGCTGTTTGTCAGGCAGCAAAATGATATAATTTTTGCGATTTTTACAAATAAAGTTGAAAAAGCAACTGACTCAATGAGTTACGGCCTCTTTTCAAACTGCAATCCAACCTGGAAGCTGCAAGATTATGAGTAAACCGATTCAGATGGAACGCGGCGTTAAGTATCGCGACGCAGATAAAATGGCGTTAATCCCGGTGAAAACCGTCGTCACCGAGCGTCAGGAGTTATTACGCAAGCCGGAGTGGATGAAAATCAAACTGCCCGCTGATTCGAGCCGTATCCAGGGCATCAAGGCGGCGATGCGTAAAAACGGTCTGCACTCTGTCTGTGAAGAGGCCTCCTGCCCTAACCTTGCGGAATGTTTTAACCACGGCACTGCGACCTTTATGATCCTCGGCGCTATCTGTACCCGCCGCTGCCCTTTCTGCGACGTGGCACACGGTCGCCCACTAATGCCGGACAGCAACGAGCCGGGCAAGCTGGCCCAGACGATTGCCGACATGGGTCTGCGCTACGTCGTGGTTACCTCCGTTGACCGTGACGATCTGCGTGACGGCGGCGCACAGCACTTTGCCGACTGTATCAGCGCCATTCGCGAAAAAAGCCCAACGATTAAAATCGAAACGCTGGTACCTGACTTCCGCGGTCGTATGGATCGCGCGCTTGAAATTCTTACCGCCACGCCGCCGGACGTGTTTAACCACAATCTGGAAAACGTGCCACGCCTCTATCGTCAGGTACGCCCTGGTGCCAACTATGAGTGGTCGTTACAGCTGCTGGAGCGCTTTAAGGCAGCGCATCCGTCGATTCCGACTAAATCAGGCCTGATGGTAGGTCTGGGGGAAACCAACGAGGAGATTGTGGAAGTTATGCGCGATCTGCGTCGTCACGGCGTAACCATGCTGACCCTGGGCCAGTACTTACAGCCAAGCCGCCACCATTTGCCGGTACAGCGTTACGTTAGCCCGGCTGAGTTTGATGAAATGAAAGCGGAAGCACTGGCGATGGGCTTTACCCACGCAGCCTGCGGGCCTTTTGTTCGCTCGTCTTACCATGCGGATCTACAGGCAAAAGGGATGGAAGTGAAGTAATTCACGCCGTTTGCCAGAAAAACGCAGCTACCCGGCTGCGTTTTTTTTCGCTCAGATATAATGAAAGCCAGCGGGCGCTGGCTTTCAATCGCTACAGGGTTACATTTTGTAACCTAATATGCCCCAGAGCTTACTCTTTGTGCGTAACGCGCTCGGTCGGCAGCTCTTCTGCTTTCGCAGGGGCCGCACCATCTTCATCCTTCATCGCTTTTTTAAAGCCTTTAATGGCAGCGCCTAAATCGCCGCCCAGCGAACGAAGCTTATTTGTGCCGAACAGCAGTACGATCAGCGCACCGATAACCAGTAATTTGGTAATACTGATACCTTCCATAACACCTTCTTACATTAACCAGGGAAGACAACTGCCGCTATTAACGCGCAGAACGTTGATTAATACAACAGCGACATGTAACAGAGTGCTAATTTTACCGCCATTACAGCATTAATCTGCGTTTATTGACCAGTTGTTCCATCGACAGCGTTTAGCTCAGGACGTGCGAAGCGACGGTTTATCAATACCGGGAGCCGTTGGCGCACGCTGGCAACACGATGCGCATCCAGCTCGGCGAAGATCAGGGCCGGTTCCTCCGCCGCGCGGGCAATAACAACGCCAAGCGGATCGATAATCATACTGTTACCGATATTACGCGGTCCACACTCCCCTACAGCAATAAGATAGCAGGTGTTCTCCAGCGCCCGCGCCGTAGTCAACACCTCCCAGTGATGTTCTTTTAGCGGCCCTCGTACCCAGGCTGAAGGTAATACCAGAACCTCAGCCCCATCCACTACCAGACGACGCGCCAGCTCCGGGAAGCGAATATCGTAACAGGTCATCATGCCGACCTTCATACCGCCAACGTCCACCAGCGGCGGCAGCGTATTACCTGCGTTTACCCGCTTTGACTCCTGCATGGCAAAGGCATCATACAGATGCAGCTTATCGTAGCGGGCAATAATCTCCCCATCGCGCAGAGCAATTTGCGCATTAACGACCCGCTGTGGTCCGTCAGGAATATGCATACTAAAGATCGTCGTTACTGCACTGTCCCGACTTGCCAGCCTCAGCTGCGTTAAAAACGGCCCATCAAGCGGCTGTGCCTCTCTTACTGCCAGCCCCGGATCGTTCATATCCGCCGCCAGTATCGCTTCCGGCAACACCAGCAGCGTAGCACCCGCCTCATATGACTGGCGCATCAGCCGACGACAGGTCGCCACGTTCTGTTCCCATTCTGGTGCTACGGCAAACTGCCCCATCGCAACTTTCATAACGTTATGTTCCTCTTATCCGGTCGGGCAAGGCACCATCAGCGGCCCTGTCAGGCGAGCAGCGACTTGATACGGTAACGTGGCGATTCCAGGTAATTCTCGCGCGCGTAAAACTGATTCGCTTTGATGCGTTTTTCATTGCAATGCACTTCCATACGATCGCAGCCCCGCTTGCGCGCCTGCTGTTCAGCATACTGCAATAACTGTTGCCCCAGCCCTTTACTTCTCGCGCCTTCCGCCACGCAAAAATAGCTGATACGGGCAAAATCTCCCGCTAACGCCAGCTGTGGGATAAAGTGCAGCGATAAGAAACCCAGTACAGACTGCTGGTCTTCCGCTACAATCAGCAGCTCATCAGGATCGGCCACCAGCTGTTGCAATCGTCGCGCCATAAAACTCTCGGTGTCACCATAGCCTAATTCGTTTAACAAGGCGGTAAGAGAAAAGCTGTCTTCAGCTCGGGCGGGGCGAATATTCATAGGAACTCCGGGAAGTGGGCGGAATGTATAAGATTCATCAGAGTTATAGACGGAGCTGATGCAGAAAGGCAAGAAAATCGAGTCAGCTAAAAGTAAGAAAATTCTTTTATATGCAGCAAAGCAACAATTAATGTTTTCTTAATCTTGCGTTGACAAAATGAGCAGCAGATCAGAAGGAGAAAAACAATGAAAGATTTGCTGCCGCTGTGCTTTTCAGAACTGTTTGCCGTTGTACTGAGCGGCTTCTCGTTAATTTTTTTCGTCGCACTCTACGTATACCGCTGACGACAGGCGAAAAAAAACCCGCCTGAAAGCGGGTTTTTAAAATTCTGACTGTTAACTTACAGAGCGATAACGTTAGCAGCAGATGGGCCTTTTGCGCCGTCGGTGATTTCAAACTCTACACGCTGACCTTCAGCCAGGGTTTTGAAACCGTTGCTCTGGATAGCAGAGAAGTGTACGAATACGTCTTTGCTGCCATCTTCCGGAGTAATGAAGCCGAATCCTTTGGACTCATTAAACCACTTAACGTTACCTTTGATCTTGGACATCTATATTACCTTTACATGAAAAATGGACACTAAACTGTGTCGGGGTTAAGTACAGCAATTGCTGCGCCTTTTGTCCAGTGCGCCGTGAAGAAAAAGTGATAAATATCGCTATTTTTTCACGGCGGACGCTTTTATCGTCGTTAAAAACCACCAGATCCTATCGGCATTCCAGAATCAGCAAAGCACTTTTTATCGATAACCCACTAAAAAATAAAGATTTTAACAGGATTGACACCGTATTAAGCCTTTACCAGACCGAAATGCAAAATAAATCCTTTATCCCGGCGAAAATTTAACGCTACGCCAGTTTTTTGGGCAGATGAAGCCAGGCTTTTTTCTCCATACTCCCTGTTTCATCCGGTATGGTAGTCTCCACCCTCTTATATCTTCTCAACTTGCCATCACGACTTTCTTATTCATTCCGCCTCATCAATAAGACGATTTAGCATAACGCTTTCTTATTAAGAATACTTGACCATAAAAAATAAAAAAACAGCAATAACCGATCTATATCTCACAAAATCTTGATAAATATCATTGAATCACACTATTTATTAGCTAAAAAGCGCCAGGAAACAAAACAAAATGGTTAAATTCTTTTAATTTTCATTGTGTTAATAGTAACCATAAACCCAGCGAACACATAAAGTAAATTTATAGATCTTTATTGAGTTTTTGCTAAGATATTCCCGCCGCGAAATCAGTATCAGCAGTAAGGAAGATAAGGATGGTCATGAAAGTCAGATGTACCGCCTGTGGTAGTAAACGGTTTCGCTATACCACCGGAGATCAGAAAGGGAGATTTCATCATGGTGCGGTATGTGCTTATTGTTTTAAACCTTTCACTTCTCAGGATTTACTACCAAATACAGAAATTGATTTGATTAATCGCTCTACTCTTGATCAACGCAGCAGATGTTAACTCACACTACCGGCGGCACCTCAATGACGGTGCCGCCAGAACGCACTAAAACAGAATCTTAAATACGCCTGTCAACGTCAGCAGACCAACAATAAAAATGATGGCGATAATCCACAGTATAATTTTCATTCCGTTCTCTCCCCTGCCTGGCCATCACCGTATCGGTCTGACCCTTAAATAAATATCACTGCGGCCTTCGTTTTGCACAGCATACTGTACTGAAAGTGACCGCAGCGGCTCCCGTCAGCTAAGTATAGTTAAGGCTGTAAATTCTGCATTTTTGCGAGTCAGATCGTGCAGAGATGTTCGCTTTGTGCTGCAACCCACCCTGTTCAAAAAAAGAACACTAAACTTATAACGCAGCCCGGATGGAGCATCACTGCTCCACTTCTTAACCTGTCAAAAGGAGGCGTTATGAGTACGCTTAATACCTGTATGGGGCGATATTGCCTCAAGGCAAAAAATGCCGGTGACCATATCAAAGGCTCTATCTCAATTAACGATGAGGGCGGCGGTCAGCTCTCTTTGCAGGAGTTTGAAGAGCACTACCTGGATGATGTCGTTAACAATGTGATTTATCCGATAACCGGCGGCAATCGCGATATCACCTACGCGCTACGCGAGCAGCTCATCAAGGCTGGTTTCCGTCAGCCACACTAAGCCGATGGGGTCACCGTTGCGTGACCCTTACGTTTTTATCGGTATGCGTTATTCAGAGCAGCGTGGAAAGCAGCAGACAGCCAATCAGACCACACAGCGAAATAATGGTTTCCAGCGCTGACCATGAGCGCATCGTTTCACCAATCGTCAGGTTAAAATACTCCTTAAACAGCCAGAAGCCCGGATCGTTAACGTGCGAGAAGATAACGCTGCCCGCGCCGACAGCGATAACCATCAGTTCAGGGCTGGCCCCGGTGGTAGCGATTAAGGGAGCGACAATACCGCCTGCCGTAATGGCCGCGACGGTAGCTGAACCCAGCGCAATACGCAGCACGGCGGCAATAGACCAGGCCATAAAGATCGGGGAAACGTTGGTTTCCTGCATCAGGCCAGCAATATATTTATCTACGCCGCTGTCGACCAGCACTTGCTTAAACGCCCCACCGCCACCAATTATCAACAGCATCATGGCGATGATTTTAATCGAGTCCGTTAGCGTCCCCATGACATCGTCCATGCTGCGCCCCCGGTTCAGACCGAAGGTAAAAATACCAATCAGCACGGCAATTAAGGTCGCCATCACCGGATCGCCGAAAAACTCTGCCCAGGGAAGTAAAGCGTGCCCTTTTGACAGCACCATCTCCGCAACAGCACGCAGCGCCATCAGTATCACCGGCACCAGTGCAGTCCAGACGCTTACGCCAAAGCTGGGCATTTCCGCTTCACTAAAGGTTTTTGGGTTATATAGCCCCTGCGGAATCGGCTTATCGATATTTTTCAGGAAGTGGGCATAAACCGGCCCGGCCAGGATCACCGTCGGTATCGCCAGCAGCGTGCCAAACAGCAGCGTTTTCCCCATATCGGCATTGAACAACGTGGCGATAGCGGTCGGCCCCGGATGCGGCGGAAGGAAACCGTGAGTAACAGAGAGCGCCGTAGCCATTGGCACGCCGATATAGAGTAGCGGTACGCGCGCAGAGGCGGCAATACTGAACACCAGCGGCAGCAGCAGGACAAAGCCCACCTCATAAAAAAGTGCGAAACCAACGGTAAAACCTGTCAGTACCACCGCCCATTGAATATAGCGCTGCCCAAATTTCGCAATCAGCGTGGTGGCAATCCGCTGTGCCCCACCGCAATCGGCCAACAGTTTTCCCAGCATGGCTCCAAAACCCATGATCAGCGCCAGGCTACCCAACGTACTGCCCATGCCCGTTTTAATCGAGGCGATGACTTTGTTAACCGGCATGCCCTGCATCATTCCCACTGCCAGCGCGACCAGAATCAACGCAATAAACCCATTAAGTCTGAAGCGAATCATTAGCAGCAGCAGAATAGCAACTCCTACCGCAACGATAACTAATGGCATACTATTTCTCCGGTGAATAACCGCTGAAGGTACGGCTTCTGCTTTTATGCTACGTTGCGCATTAGCCATCGGCATAAACAGAACAGGCGGCCTGAAAACCGAATCCTGCTGTTACCGATAACATGTTAACGGTAACATTTTGTCGCGGGAATGCAGGCGGCAGGCAGAATTAACGATCTGCGAAGACGATCAACTTTTTATCGTATCGTTAACATCTGTCGACGTTATCTCGCTACAGGCTGATCGTTAAACTGTCACTCTTTCAATCATAGTGCTGCGGAGATAAACGTGTTAATCAGCCAGACCATCGCCAATCGGCAAACTTTTTTCGGACGCGGCAGCCTCAAAACGTTGCTCCCGCTGTTGCAACAGCCCACTCTGCCTACGCTACTGTTTTGTAGCGCCTCCTTTCTTAAAGGGCCTCACTACGCAGCGATACGTGCGCAGCTGGATCCGCTGCTGGCTGGTTGTGAAATTGTGGCTCATGAGGCTTCGCCTGATGATATCGACCGATGGGTTACGCGCTGGCGTGGGCGCGTTGAACGTGTCGTGGCTATCGGTGGCGGCAGCGTAATGGATGCGGCAAAAGCCTTTGCGGCCATCAGTCAGCATCCGCTAAACACGCTACGTTACCTGGAGAAAGTTGGTGATACGCCCGTTAGCGGTGCAACCTTACCGCTTATCGCTATTCCTACCACCGCCGGAACAGGCAGCGAAGTAACGCAAAACGCTGTTATCACCGATAAGACTGAAATAAACGTTAAGGCTTCTCTGCGCCACGCCAATTTTGTTCCGCAGGTTGCTATTCTTGATGCCAGTCTGCTGGACGGCACGCCAGATAAGGTTCTCGCCTGCTGCGCTATTGATGCGTTTACCCATCTGTTTGAAGCCTGGCTGTCAGCAAAAGGGAATTTTTTTACGCGCCAGACGGCGCTTAACGGCATGCGACATTTTATCACCGCATGGCCAGCGCTTAACCGACAGGATCGGCAGGGTGAAGACGCACGTGAGGCGATGCTGTTAGCCTCCTGGCTGGGTGGACTGAGCCTGAGTATGGCGGGTCTGGGCGTTATTCACGGTATCGCCGGTGAGCTGGGCGCAATTAAAGAGGAACATCACGGTGAGGTTTGCGGGCGATTGCTGTTTCCCTTCCTGACGTTACTGGCTAAAAGCACGCATCCGGAACAGCAGGCACTCATGACCGAACTTCAGCTGGCGCTGTTTGGCACGCCCCATCCCTCTCCTGCTGACTATTTAAGTCAGTGGCTAAAACAGCAGGCTATTTTGCCGTTCTGGCAGCAGAAGCCTGCACTGAACGCCGCAGAAATTGAGTGGATCGTCGCGCGTGCCAACAGTAAAAATGCCCTGGTCAGCTACAGTGAAGCCCAGCTGCGCTGGATGCTGGAACAGGCCTGGGACTGCACGGCTTAATCAAACGGATAACGCCCCTCCAGCAACTGCTGAATCACCTCCAGCACGCCTTCATCATTATTTGAAGGCGCCTGATAGCGCGCCGCACCTTTAACCCGTTCCGGCGCGTTAGCCATAGCAAAGCCAAAACCGGCCTGCTTCAGCATTTCCAGATCGTTGCCACCATCACCGAATGCCACAACCTGTCGATCGTCAATTCCCCAGCGCTGCTGTAAAAGCCGCAGCCCGTGAGCCTTATGCAGACCGGGAATGATCAGATCGACCGAACCGTGACCGCTGGTGACGGCAGTCGCTACGCCAGCGTGATAGCGTTCAATATCGGCCATTAGCGTTGGAACATATTCATCAGAAAGATTAAGGGCGAATTTGAACAAACGATCGTCGATCTCTTCCAGTCGCGCTACCGGCTGAAGCCGATGGCAATAGCGGCGCATCTTTTCCACATAGGCCGCTGGCACATCAGAAAAATACCATGCGCTTTGATAACCGCAGAGTATATAGTTCAAATCGGGATAATCGCCGCGCACCAGCGTATCAATGACTTTTGGTATATCCTGGCGCGCGAACTCACCGACAAAAAGGTCCTCTCCCGCCTCTACAATATAGGCACCATTTTCCGCCACAAAAGCGATTTCATCTGCGATATCCGGGAAAAAAGAACGGAGTTGATAATACTGGTTGCCGCTGGCAACAACAAAACGAATGCCACGCGCTTTAAGCTGCGCATACTGTTGCCGGAAGCGTTCACGGTTGTAATTTTTGTCGTCATCGAGAAAAGTACCGTCCATATCGACAGCAACGAGCCTGATATCTGCCATAGTGTCTCCCTTTTGCCTGATGTTCTTACCTTAGCTTAGCGATTTTCTACAGGCTATTCGCCTGTTAACAGAAAAACTGTGCGCAATAATATCTGTCGGGCAACCGATGAATACGGCACAGCCCCTCCCCTCCTCTGTCGCCAGCAGGCGCTTAATCAACCTAATCGAACAACAAATTATCCAGAAAATCACAACCGCCGGGATGACGCCACTTGCTCCAGACTGGCAGCAGATAAACCGCCTGTCTGTTTATTATTCAGCAAAACCATCGTCTCCTGACATAAGAAAGCTTAACGATTAAAACAAGAGTCACTTTCAGTTAAATATTTATTTCCATTTACTCATTGTAGATAAATCCTAATGAAAATAATGAGTTCCATGGGGGAATTAGGAATTTTCCGCTAAAAGTCTTATGACTATCTCAGTGAATAATCATTAGAAAAAGAAAAAATCGCTCACCAATGGCAGTTAAAAAAACTAAAAATTAATGATTTTCAGCAGCATTTATTGTAAAAAACTTAAATTACCGATCAGTTTGAAATTATATGCTGTTTAATTGTTAGCAATGACGTTTTATTGATTGGGAAAAGAGAAAAACATTACATTAAACACAGGTCGTGAAGGAGTAATATAAAAATGATACTTACCCTGAAAGAACGTAAAGATATTGCGATTCTGGACCCTAATAATTTTACCCGTCAGGGTATTGCTGCACTTTTACTGGAATTAGATGAACATATTACTATCAAGGCCTCGGTCCGTAGCTATGATGTGTTATATATGGTTCTGGATAAATGGCATATCAATATGCTTTTTATTTCAGAAAACATAGCAGGGCAATCTGGTTACAGTTGTTTAGCCTGCTTAAAACAAATAAAAAAAGATTACCCGGACCTGACGATATGTCTGTATTCAGAAGAATATATTCCGTCACACTGGCTAAGAAACAATATAGATGCATTTTTTTCGCTAAAAGATGCAATGCCGGTCTGGCAGGCAAAAGCGTCAAGCATCTTAAAAAATTTTCGCCGGCCTGCTAAATATGTTGCTTCTCGCCTGCATCTTACGCAGGCGGAGTGGCAAATTTTGAACGCGCTTAAAAGCGGCCATTCATTAACGGCGATCGCACAAAAAGAGAAGCTCTCTTATCATCGCGTGAGCGCCTTAAAAGTCTCAGCAACAAGGAAGCTGGGGTTGAAAAACAAGGCGGATTTACTGGTTTTTTTAAGCCATTAACTCTCCGCCTGTCAGAAACATGATCGTTAAAGGGAAAGAAATGAAAAAAAAATTAAAAAAATATCTACCGTCAAAAACGCTATTATCTGCCAGCCTGACCGCAATGTCTTTCATCACCGGTACAGCCTGGGCTAATACAGGAACGGTAGAATTCAGCGGCAGCATTGTGAATTCAGCCTGTGTTATTGCAGGCGATAACGTCACCTTAAATGTGGATATGGGATCGGTAGGTAGTAAAACCTTAGCGGGGGCCAACAGCGAATCACCGATAAAGAAAAGCTTCACCATCAATTTGAACGGCTGTGACAACTCAGTGCTAAAAGGCGTGGTGGTTACTTTCAACGGTACACCAGATACAACGGACACCACCGCGCTGGCCACCAGCGGCGATGCCCAAAAGGTAGCCATCCGCTTCTACGATACTGATGGGTCCAGGCTCAACTTAGGCGCAGCATCAAAATCCGTTACTTTAAACGCTGCCACTACGCCACTGACCTTTAAGGCCACGCTCATTTCACCGGCAGGGAGCGCGACGCCAGGTAGTATCACCGCGACGGCAACCTATACCCTGACCTATGCCTGATTGATAAGTCCGATCGCAAGATCGGACTTCACTTTCTTATTTCAACGGAATGAACTATGCGGTTATTACCCATCATGTTTTTACTGGCCGCTTTTTCCTCTTACTCAGAAGCGAAAGCTGGCGGAGTGGGATTAAGTGTTACCAGAATGGTCTATTTAAGTTCGGTGAATCAAGCTTCATTAAGCCTTCGAAATACCAATAAATCGGATCCGTTTCTTATTCAGTCATGGATAGAAAATGAACAGGGAGAACGCAGTAATGATTTTGTGATAACGCCACCGCTATTTGTATTAAAACCATCATCTGAGAATGCGCTAAAGGTTATTTTCAGCGGCAAGCCTAAATATAAAGACAGGGAAACGCTCTATTGGCTAACGGCGAAAGCCATCCCGCAAACGACAGAAGATACGCATAAAAGCGTACTGCATTTTGCTTCAGCAAGTCGAATTAAATTAATTTATCGCCCGGCTGAATTATCCGCCCAGGCAGATAAGGCCTGGAAACTTATTACGGGAGAGCTTCACTACAATCGCCTTATTTTAAAAAACCCTACTCCCTATTACATTACGCTTATTGAGCTAAACGTAGATGGTAAAACGGTGAAGCCACGTATGCTTGCACCTAAAAGTGAGACTGAACTGGAAGGGGAATTTCCGCTGGCCAAACAGTTCTCCTATCGCACGATCAATGATTACGGCGCATGGACAGCCGAGGTTACACAGCAATTAAAATCATACTGACGCTTTCATTAATTTAAAACAGCCCTGACAAGGAAACAGAACCATCGTGAAGCCCGGAGTCCTGTTTGTTCTGATTAATTTGACATTATTCGGAACCAGCGCCTGCGCGCAGAGCGGCTTGCGCTTTAATCCCGCCTTTTTAAATGGGGAACACGAAAATAACGCCGATTTAAGCTGGTTATTGGCAGGATTAGATTTTCCTCCCGGCGACTATGATGTGACGGTATTTATTAACGAAAATTACGCCTTCACCGGCAAGGTCTTATTTAAAATGAACGAACAGCAGGGCGAAAAACAGCTCACGCCCTGTATTACGCCGGAACAGTTAGCCGCAACAGGGATAGACGTCAACCAGGCACCGGAAGCCGCCAGTAGTGGTCCTCAACGCTGTTATGTTCTTTCCCGGTTTTTTCCCGGCATAACTTTCAACTTTGATCAAAACAACCTTACCCTCAGATTTACGGTACCACAGCGCTATATAAAAAAGCTGCCGCGCGGCTATACCAGCCCGGAACTTTGGGAAGATGGGATTACTGCCGCCTGGCTTAATTATGTTGCTAACGGCTCGCATAATGTCTCTCGCGGAACAAGGCGCACGCGGCAAAATCGAATTTTTACCAGTCTGAACAGCGGTATTAATTTCGGCCCGTGGCGTTTTCGCGACTATTCTACCTGGACCAGCAGCAACGGGAAATCTCAGTTAACGCACATCCGCTCCTGGTTACAACGTGACGTACCAGCTATACAGTCACAAATTTGGCTTGGCGAAACTTATACTTCCTCACAAATTTTTGATGCCGCAGGGCTACGCGGACTTGCGCTCAGCTCCGATGATAATATGTTACCAGCCAGCCTGCGCGGTTACGCGCCGGAAGTACGCGGTATCGCCAACAGCAACGCCATCGTAACGGTACATCAGAACGGCAATATTGTTTATCAAATCTCGGTGCCGCCTGGCGAATTTATTTTACGCGATCTTTACCCGGCATCTTCCGGCGAAGATTTGCTCGTTACCATAAAAGAAGAGGACGGCAGCGAAAAGCGTTACAGCATTCCTTTTTCCAGCAACCCTAACCTGGTTCGGGCCGGGCAGCTTAAATATTCCCTCGCTCTTGGTCGTTATCGCCCAACAACCAATCAAAGCGATCCGCTTTTTTTCCACGGCGAAGCTTTTTACGGCTGGCGTTACGGGTTAACCTTTTTCGGCGGGACGCAAATTTCCCCGCAATATACTGGTCTGGCGTTGGGCGTAGGACAAAATATGGGGCGGTTGGGTGCGTTCTCGCTGGATGCCACCCACAGCATCAGCCAGTTGCCAAATGATAATACTTACAACGGTAATGCTATTCGTCTGCGTTACAATAAACTGATTTATCAGGCGGGAACCCGAATAAATTTTTACTCGTGGCGCTTTTCTACCAAAGGGTTCTACACCCTGAACGATACCACTTATAAAAAAATGGCGGGCAGCGGAAATACGCTCACCGATAATAATAACAATGAGTCGATCTATTATCAGAATAACGTCAATCTGAGCCTGACACGCAAGGCGAAAAATCAGGTTCTTCTTTCCCATCCGTTACAACGTTTTGGCACGCTATCACTTTCATGGGAAAAACAAACCTACTGGCACACCGATAAATCGACAGAAGGTATCCAGTTTGCCTGGCACAATACGCTGCAAAATATCACCTGGGGCATTAACTATCAGCAAAGCACCATGCTCTTTGACAGCAAAAAGGATAACATTATCGCCCTTTCCCTTTCCGTCGCGTTAGGGAAACCAACCAATCTAACGCGCCTGCGTTACTCCCATACGCATTCAACCAGCAGCGGCAATACTCACAGCGCTGGCCTGAGCGGTCATTTACCGGAACAAAATAATCTTACCTATAACCTTAACCAACGCTATAACGCACGCCGGGAATATGGTGGTGATATTGCCATGCAGTATCGGGGAACAACCGGCGACTATTATCTCAGCTATGGTTATTCCCCCCATTCCCGGCAGTATAATTACGGCGTTAGCGGCGGAGCGGTTCTGCATGCCGACGGCGTTACGCTAAGTCAGCCGCTGGGTAATACCAATATATTAATCAAGGCGCCAGGTGCCGCCCATGTCAGTATCAGAAACTATCGCGGCATTAAAACGGACGGGCGCGGTTATGCGGTTATCCCTTACGCCACGCCATACCAGCTTAACCGGGTTGAAATGGATATCACCACCGCAGGCCATGAAGTAGAAATAAATAATGCCATCGTTAATAAAGCCCCTACGGAAGGCGCGCTGGTCAGAGCGACGATACCGGTACGTGTAGGGATGAAAGCCATGTTTATCCTGCGTCACCAGAATGGCGTTCTGCCTTTTGGCTCAATCGTTACGTTACAGAATGAAAAGCCTAACTCAGGTATCGTCGGTGACGGCGGCAGTCTCTATTTATCCGGTTTGCCGTTACAGGGGAAATTACTTGCCGTATGGGGCCAGGATACCGATAAATTCTGTACGGCTGAGTATCAGCTCAGCAAGTCTTATTACCGCACCGTAACCGGCCTTTATTCCCAGGAACTGATATGTCGCTAAGCCGCCAGATAATATTTTCAGGCCTGCTGTTTTGTGCCCTTCCTTATCGCGTACAGGCTTACGATACGATGATTTCCGCCAGCGGAAATATTGTTGGTAACGGCTGCACAATAGCAACAGACAGTAAAAACCTTAATGTGCCTTTAGGTGAAATCGGCATGCGTAATTTTACTATTTCCGGTAATCGAATCAGCCCGGCCAAATCATTTTTTATTAACCTGGAAGACTGCTCCTCTACTTTTCGTGGCGTCAGAGTGCTGTTTATCGCTACGCCGGATCCTCACAACCCTCAGTATATTAAAGTGGATGAAGGCGGCGCCAGCGGAGTAGCGATACAGCTGCTGGATAAAAATGAAGACCCCGTCGCGCTAAATACGCACACGCCGACTTATGGATTGACCGGGGAGGATACCGTACAGATTAAATTTTACGCCCGCCTGATTGCCACAGAGGCACAGGTGAATGCAGGAGCCGTTTCTGCCGTCGCAACCTGGATGCTGGAGTATCAATGAACACTTTCTCTTTTCGCTTAATTTTGCGCCTCGCTGCATTATGGTTCAGTCTGATTAGCCATGTTTCCGCAATGGAGAAATTTACTGACATCATTCTGTCGCCTCTGCCGTTGCACTATTCTGCCGCAGCAGAGGCTATCCTTCCCGGCAATATAATGGGCGTAACCTGGACCGAAAAAATGGAAATTGATGAAGTTATCTGGTGTGACTTCATTATTATTTGCGCAAGGGGAACGGTTGAGCCATCAGGCACGATTAAATCTGCCGGTTTTTCGGTTATGCTAGATGGTGCCCGGTATAATGTTTTCGAAACCAGCATACCTGGGATAGGTTATATAGTAGCGGTAAAAGATTATCACGCGTCTAACTATATTCCTTTACAGATGTCAACGTCACAGACTTATCCAGTCGGAGATGCCGGGAGTATTTATGCCCCTTCACTGGGCTGGACGGTCAAAGTGACTTTTGTTAAAACAGGTGAGAAACTGCAGTCGGGATCGCATCGATCGCCGCTGATCCACGTTGCGGTATTAACCGCCTATGACAGCACTAACACCAGCATAACGGCTAATGTTTATATCAATCCAACCAGCTTTATCGTGAAAGCCGCTGGCTGTACCATTAATACCGACAGTATTGACCTTGATCTTGGTGATATCAATGTGCGTGAACTACCTGCTATTGGCAGTACCTCGCCTGCCGCCAGTTTCACTATTGATGTTGACTGCGATGAAAATATTGCTTTAAACGCAGTCGTAACGGATCAAAGTAATCCGGAAAACCGATCTTCCGTGGTTTCACTTACCGGTACGTCTACTGCGGCTGGTGTGGGAGTAGAATTTTTTTATGATGGTACAGGGCCGCTCAAACTGGGCCCGGACAGCGCCTCACGCGGTACGGCTAATCAATTTTTTATTCAGCATATTGGTCAGGCCCAGCGGCTCTCTTTGCCGTTTCAGGCGCGCTATATCCGTACTGGTGAACTGACGCCGGGTTCAGCCAATGCGTTAGCCAGCGTGACATTTTCCTATCAGTAAAAGCATGATGCCAGCGAAAGCCCCTGTTATCAGGGGTGCCCGCTGGTCATCATTTATTCGTAATGCCGCAGCTAACCTCAACTGGAAAATGTTAAATTTTTTGTTTCCCGGTAAGAATTAAATGCTTTTGATAGTTTTTTTCCATTCGATTAATACAATAGAGAATATAGTAACCACCAAATATAAAAGTATAAAAACGATTCATTTTTAAATCAAACCGAAACTCTTTTAATGCATATAATTGCATAGCATCTCTTACTTTAAACGCCCAAACTACTTGCATAGTAAGTTTAAGAAGGAAAAATAGTATCTCCAGCCGTTCTGCCCATAATACTATAGTACTATCGGTGTAACCCGGCACAGGGTAGCTAAATTTAAATAAAGTGCAATACATACCTATACCTGCGACTATAGCCAACCATACCGGGAAGTCTTTATGAATAAATGACGCACCCATAACCCTGGCCATTTTTGCCTGGTATAAATACATCCACATCATCTCATAGAAACCGCAGGTTAACACAGAGAGTGTAATAAAGGGGATAATCCTGGTGTTAATCTCATTTTTTAGCGCATTTATATTATTATCTTCCATAATCATATCCTTGATATATTATTATCCTGCTTACATTAGCCGTCTGAAATACAACCTCAAAAAACACACAAACCCTGACTAAAAAAATCAATGTGTAATAATTAACAGCAGACGATAATCTCGTCTTGTTTTATGCTGCTATTACTAATGAAGATGTCATTTTATTGAGGAGTAGTAGGCTGTTTTATTACCAAATTGTTTTATACACGGATTCGATTTTTTTGTCGCAACCTTAACCCGGCATAATAACTCGCTCAATAATAAAACCATTGGCCTTCAGGTACAATGGGGAAATAGCTATAAAAAACCCGCCTTTCAGCGGGTCTGAACAATTTTTTATTGGCTCCGTTCCGGCGCTTAGCGGTTACGCCAGAGGTTGAGTCAGCAGGACCTGTTGTTATTGCTGTAACTCTTTTTCAGCCATAATTTTTTTCGCTTCCGCAATAACCTCCTCGCCCGTTTTACCGGCAAATGCTTCACGCATTTTTTCAGCCAGCGAGTCATCGTTGGCACCTTCCATACCTTTGCGTAGCAATTCACCCAGATTAATGCTACTCAAAGCTACTACTTTCAGCGCGTTGTCAAATTCATCTCTTTTATTCTCAGGAAGCGCCTCTCTGACTTTCACAATAGACGTTTTCATCGTCTCATCAGTAGTCGCATCAATCGTGGGCTTATCACATCCGGTCAGCAATAGCGCCAGCAAACTTACTGCCAAAAATTTTTTCACGTGGTTCTCCTCAGAGGTAAATTTAGGAGTAATCCTAACATCGGAGGCGTGATTCATAAAAGCATAGCGATACTATTGCCGGTTAATGAGTTTTTTAAAGTGCGTGAGTAAAACGATACGTGCGGTGATACCGACAGATCGGAGAAGCTTTTCTTAATCTGCACGATAAAATGAAAAACGGGCCTGTTCCCAGGCCCGTATGGAAACGTTATAAAATCCCTGCTCCGATGGGAAATAAGGGATCGTCGCTGTCATGAGCGACATCTTCTTTCTGATCCAGCACCGCCTGCCAGCTGGAAGGCAGCTCGAACGGCATTTTGCCCTCGGCTTTGCTCTTACCGGTAATCACATCCAGCACCGCCTCATCAGAAGCGCCGAAGTTCGCCAGCAATACATCGGTTTTATCAACAATATTGGTGAGAATGACCGGGCGATCGATATATACCGAAATGACGGTAGGAATATTGAGCGCTTCTATCTGCTTAATCAGCTGATAATCTTCACTGCCGCTGTAAACATCAGATAACTCATCCAGCACGACGCTGTCATCATCTTCAAACCCAAGCTGTCCAAAATTAACTGAGCCAAAGGGATAGTGCGGTTCATTCTGATGTGGCGTATCAACACGCAGGATAGCGATCTCTGCCTGCTCAGGGCTTTCCACAGCCTGCAAGCCATAGCGGGCAGCAACGGTGGCGTTAACATTGTGTAAAAAGACTTTTTTACCGCTCAGCGCCAGCGGCAACAAACCATTATTATTTTGCAGCAGCACCTGCGAACGGCGCTGGGCCACATCAGCTTTTTGCTGGAATAGCGTGTTACCTACGATTTCAAGGGCTTTATCTTCATTAACGAAGGGTTTTTCAAACAGTCCCAGATCAAATTTCTGCTTCATGATGCGGACAACCGACTCGTCAATACGCGTCACAGGGATCTGTTGTTGATTAATGGCCGCAATCAGATCGCTGGAATTAGTTGTGCCACCGAACTGATCCATACCCGCTTCGATCGACTTCACCACACGCTCCTGGCGTGTCAGGTTTTCCACGCCCCACGACATGCCAATTCCGGCTTTCCACGGTGAAACTCCAGCGGCCACTTCTTCATCACTGATACCCGTTGCGCACTGCCCAATACAGTCCTCCAGGATCCCCCAGTCGCTGAGAATAACGCCCTTAAAGGCGAAACGTCCGCGCAGCATATCGGTTAATACCTGCTTGCTGTAACCAAAACCGACTTCCTCAATCTGCTGCCCCTGATACCACAGGCCGATCGGCTGTCCGTAGTAAGGCATAACCGACGCCACGTTAGCGGCAAACGCGCCTTCAAACGGCACCAGGTGGTATTCCAGGTTATCGCCCGGATAGACCTGCTCTTTACCATAGATATTATGGGGATCCAGTCCCCGGAGCTGCGGGCCACCGCCAGCAAAGTGCTTGACCACGGTAGCTACGCTGTCCGGCTTCAGACCTTCAGCACCTTGCTGAAAACCTTCAACGTAGGCCTGTACCATTCTTTTGGCAATCTGATTATCCTCGCCAAAGGTTCCGTTAATACGTCCCCAGCGCGGCTCGGTGGCAAGATCGGCCTGCGGCGACAGCGCCATATGGATGCCGACAGCGCGATATTCCTGACGGGCGATATCGCCGAAGGTTTTCACCAGTTCAGCATCATTAATCGCCGCCAGCCCCAGGGTTTCCGGCCACTGGGAGAAGCTGCCTGCCGCCACGCTGGTTGCATTAGGATCGTTAACAAAATGATGGCGCGGATCGGTACTGATAGTAATCGGTATCCCCAGCCGGGTTTCTTCCGCCAGTTCCTGTAACTTATTATTGTCCGCTGAGATATAGCGAGGATTCCCGGCCATACGGGTAATGAAGGTATTTACAAATCCTTGTTTAATCTCTTCCTGAGTGGTGTCGAAATCGACACGTCCTTCATCATTGAGCGTAATGGTGCCATGCATCATCGCTCCTGCTTTTTCCTCGACGCTCATTAATGAGGTAAGCGCCTTTGCCCTGGTTTCACTGTCAAGGCGCCAGTCTTCATAGCTATCAAGCTTGCCGTTCTTATTTAAGTCTTTGAATTTAAGTCCGTCTACCGTAAGCAAGTTCACATTGCGTGCTTCAAGTTCGGCCTGTTTTGTTGTTTGTTCCGGGGGATGTTCAGTGCTGTTGTCACACCCGGTCAGGGCGGAGATGAATATCCCACTAAATATAAGAGCTGATTTCCTTTTTAAAATCATATGACAACTCCATTTTGCAAAAGTAATGAGGTAACGATGCGATGAAAAAAGAATTAGCAAGAAAGCGAAACGACCGTAACGCGATCTGTTTTTTGTTTTTTTGACTATGTCATTTTATTTCAAGGCTTGAAATTAAGAGTTTTCCAATGCGTGATCATGACCACACATTTATTAATTTCCATTATGTTTAAAGGCTAATAATGAGTTAAAAACATTCCCGGGGAAAGAAGTGAGATGAATAATTAAACTTTATATATATCAAAAATGCAGCTATTGAATATTATTCACATATAAATGAATTGCAGATTAAATAAAATCAGGACCAAAAATAATACTGACATAATAGATGAAAAACAAAAAGTTACCTCATATGGATATTTTATTACTATCCAAATTATTAACTATCACAGCAATAATTATCGCTGGCTGGCTTATGGCGAAAATTAGCTGGCAGTTAGCCTTTCCTTTAAATCACATTTCCACAAAAGAAATTAATCAATCCCCTGTCTCATCCCGGCCATTACCGGTTATTTCTCCGGGATTATTCGGCGCAGAAAATATAGCGGCGAATAACGCAATAACAACGTCGGTATCTTTAGCTACTACCTCTTTACCTTTGACGCTAACCGGCCTGATCGCCAGCAATGATTCACAATTAGCGTTGGCGGTGATTCTTTATCAGGGACGTCAGGCGAGCTATGCCGTCGGCGATAACTTACCGCTTGCAAACGTCTCTGTCCGTCAGATTACGGCTGATGGCGTGCTGTTAGCAGAACCGGGAGGCAACACCTGGTTACGCTATCCCCACCAGCCTCCGCTGCCGCAAACGGTGACAGCCAAACCGCTATCCTCCAGCCTGACGCGCCAGTTAAAACAGCGTCCGGCGGATATTGCCGACTATCTGAGCGTCACACCGGTACGTGAAGGTGACAGGCTGCTCGGCTACAGAATCAATCCGGGGCGTAAATCTGCACTTTTTGCCAGTCTGGGATTTAAGCCGGGAGATCTGGCAGTAGCCATTAACGGAGCCGATCTGCGTGATAAGCAACAGGCCCAACATATTTTATTGCAGCTGCCTCAGCTACGTACGGTCACCGTATCCGTAGAGCGCGACGGCCAGCGTTATGACATTTCGGTTTCACTGGATGAGGAAACATCATGGGACGATGTAGCCGCTGGCTGACAGTTTTTGGGCTTTGCCTGGCGCTGCCCCTACAGGCCGCAGAATTTTCAGCAAGCTTTAAGGGCGTCGAGGTTCATGAATTTATTAACACCGTCAGCAAAAATCTTAATAAAACGGTGATTATCGATCCTGGCGTTCGCGGCACTATCACCGTACGCAGCTACGACATGCTTAATGAAGAGCAATACTACCAGTTCTTTCTTAGTGTGCTTGATGTATACGGCTTCGCCGTGGTGCCGATGGATAACGGCGTGCTGAAGGTGGTAAAAGCGAAAGACGCCAAAAACGCCTCGATACCGGTAGTGGATAACAGCAGCACCGCGCGCGGCGACGAAGTGGTAACCCGCGTCGCGCCGCTACATAACGTGACCGCACGTGATTTAGCGCCGCTGCTGCGTCAGCTTAACGATAATGCCGGTGTTGGAAACGTCGTGCATTACGATCCTTCCAACGTCCTGCTGCTTACCGGACGCGCCGCAGTGATTAACCGTCTGATGCAGATTATCGAGCGGGTCGACAATGCAGGCGGACAGAAGGTGCAAACCCTGCCCCTTCAGCATGCTTCAGCTGCTGAGGTTGCTCGTCTGGTCACGCAGATGGCCCAGGATAACAATAAAAACGCCGCGCCACCGGGACGGATCGTGGCCGATGAGCGAACCAACGCGGTGCTGATCAGCGGTGACGATCGGGCGCGCGGCCGCCTGGCGGCGATGGTTCGCCAGCTGGATAAACCTCAGGTCAGCCGTGGCAACACCCGCGTGGTTTATTTGAAATATGCCAGCGCGGAAAAGCTGGTTGAGGTGCTGACCGGCGTCGGCGGCAACCAGGAGAATGCTGGCACGAGCGGCATCCTCAGCAAAGATATGGTGATAAAAGCTGACCCGCAGACCAACTCGCTGATTATTAACGCTACGCCAGACGTAATGAATGAGCTGGAACAGGTGATCGCCCGTCTCGATATTCGTCGCCCGCAGGTGCTGGTGGAGGCGATTATCGCTGAGGTGCAGAATGCCGACGGGCTTAATCTTGGCGTTCAGTGGAGCCATACCCATGCCGGAATGACGCAGTTTCCCAATAGCGGGCTGCCGGTCAGTAGCGTGGTTGCCGCCGCCGACCGGTATCGCCAGGATGGAAAAATTTCAGACAGCATGAGCGATGCGCTGGGTGCCTTCAACGGGATTGCCGCCGGTTTCTATTCCGGCAACTGGGCCATGCTGCTGACCGCCCTGTCCAGCGACAGCAAAAACAATATTCTGGCGACGCCCAGCATCGTCACTATCGATAACAAAGAGGCCATTTTCAACGTTGGTCAGGAAGTGCCGGTGCTGTCAGGCTCGCAAACTACCTCCGGCGATAACATCTTTAATACCGTCGAACGTAAAACCGTCGGCGTCAAACTTAAGGTCAATCCGCAAATAAACGAAGGCGATTCGGTTCTGCTGGAGATAGAGCAGGAAGTATCGAGCGTGGCGGAAAATGCCCACACCAACGAGCTGGGCGCGGTTTTCAACACGCGCACCGTCAGCAATGCGGTGTTGGTTTCCAGCGGTGCCACCGTGGTGGTTGGCGGCTTACTTAACACCACCAGCCGGGAAAGCGTCAGCAAAGTGCCGCTGCTGGGCGATATCCCGCTGCTCGGTAACCTGTTCAGCTACAAAAGTAAAAGCCGTGAAAAACGCAATCTGATGCTGTTTATCCGCCCGACAATCATCCGCGATCAGCAGCATTACGACAGCACCTCGACAGGGAAATATCGGCAGTTTCAGCGTCATGACGTTAACACCCCGGAAGCTGAGCTGTGGCGAGATCAGCCAGCTCAGCGGCTGAACCTGCCGGAGCTGGCCGCCGATAAGGGGTTTAATGAGGTTCGCAGCGCTATCGCCCTGTTTTACAGCAAGTTGTGAGGAGCAAACCATGACTGCCCCTTTACTTAACGCTGCTTTTTCTCGCCGCCACGGTGTGCTGCTGTGCGAGCAGGCGGAAGGAATGCTGCTGCTATGCCGTGCAGACGTTACGGTAACGGCACTGAGCGAAGCGCGCAGAGCGGCAGGCGTACCGTTACAGGTTCAGCTATTAGAAGATGAGGCGTTTGAACAGCGATTAATGGATAGCTGGCAAGGGGGAGACGATCGGGTACAGCGCGTAATGGCCGAACTGGGTAACGAGATGGATTTTTATACCCTTGCGGAGGAGCTCCCTGAACAGGACGATCTGCTGGAAAGCGACGATGGCGCGCCCATCATTCGCCTGATTAACGCCATGCTGGGCGAGGCGATTAAAGAGGGCGCGTCCGATATCCATATCGAAACCTTTGAGCGCTATCTCAGCATACGTTTTCGCATTGATGGCGTACTGCGCGAAATCCTGCAACCGCAGCGGCGGCTCGCCGCCCTGCTGGTGTCACGTATTAAAGTCATGGCGAAACTCGATATTGCCGAGAAGCGTATTCCGCAGGATGGTCGTATTGCTTTGCGCATCGGTGGACGCGCCATCGACGTGCGTGTTTCCACCCTGCCCGCCAACCACGGAGAACGCGTGGTGCTGCGCCTGTTGGACAAAAACTCCATCCAGCTGAATCTGCAAGCGTTGGGCATGTCGCCAGCGCTGTATCAGCAAACCACTTCGCTGCTGGCGCAGCCGCACGGCATCATTCTGGTTACCGGGCCAACCGGCTCAGGCAAAAGCACCACGCTCTATGCTGCGCTGAGTCAGTTAAACAGCAAAGAGCGCAATATTCTGACGGTGGAAGATCCGGTTGAATACGATCTGCCGGGCATCGGACAAACTCAGGTCAACAGTAAGGTTGATATGACCTTTGCACGCGGGCTGCGCGCCATTCTGCGACAGGACCCGGATGTGGTTATGGTAGGCGAAATTCGCGACAGCGAAACTGCCGCCATCGCCGTCCAGGCTTCGCTTACCGGTCATCTGGTGTTATCCACTCTGCATACCAACAGCGCCGCCGGAGCCATTACCCGCTTGCGGGATATGGGCGTCGAACCGTTTTTACTGGCGACATCGTTGCTGGGCGTCATGGCACAACGCCTGGTGCGGATACTCTGTCCGGCATGTCGTTATCCAACAACAACCGACGAAGGTGGGCTTTTACCCGCCGGTCATCAGATTTTTCGTCCCCGGGGCTGCCCGGCATGCAACTTTACCGGCTACCGCGGGCGAACGGCGATTCATGAACTGCTGCTGGTGGACGATGCACTGCGTAGCGCCATCTTACATGGCGAAGATGAGGTGAGTCTGGCGCAACACCTCAACGGCGCGACGCTCTGTCAGAACGGGCTGGAGCGCGTTTTAGCGGGCGTAACCTCGCTGGAAGAAGTTACACGCGTCACACGGAGAAGTTGAAATGACGGAATTTCGCTATCGGGCCCGGGACATTGCCGGTAAAACCCATCGCGGGCGGGTCAGCGCAGGCAGCGAACGGCTGGCCGGGCAAAGGCTGCGCGAACGAGGATTACTGCCGCTGGATCTGCATGAAATCAGGCCACGCGGCAAACTCTTTCCAGCCGCATCGATTTCAGGCAACTCGTTGGCCCTGCTGATGCGCCAGCTGGCAACGCTGACCGGCGCAGGGTTGCCGCTGGATGAATCACTCTACGCGGTGGCACAACAGAGCGAAGAAAAGCGGGTAAAAAACATACTGCAAGGGGTACGAGCGCGGGTGGTGGAAGGCTTTCCGCTGGCGGACGCGCTACGGGCCCATCCTACCGTGTTCGGCTCGCTCTACTGCGCGCTGGTAGAGGCTGGCGAGCTGTCCGGTCAGCTCGATGGCGTCCTGCTGCGGCTGGCAGACTACGCCGAACAGCGTCAGCAGATGAAACATAAGCTGATTCAGGCGCTGGTCTATCCGCTGTTGCTAACGCTGGTCGCCATCGGCGTGATCGTAACCCTGCTCAGTGTCGTAGTGCCGCGCGTGACAGAGCAGTTTATCTATATGAAACAGGCGCTGCCCTGGACTACCCGGCTGCTGATAGCGTTAAGCGACGGCATTCGTGATGTTGGTCCCTGGCTGGTGCTAACGGCGCTGGGCCTGATGCTGATAGCACTGCGCCTGGTGCGCAAACCTGACGGGCGGCTTGCCTGGCACCGTCTGTTGCTGCGGCTGCCGCTGTGCGGGCGTGTGATCCGCGAACTGAACGGTGCCCGCTACGCCCGTGCGCTCAGCATTCTTTACAACAGCGGCGTACCGCTGCTACAGGCCATGCACATCAGCGCTCAGGTGCTGAACAACCTGCATATCACCAGTCTGCTGCGTGAGGCGTGCGAGCGCGTTCGTGAAGGCGTCAGCCTGCAACAGGCGCTGGAACAGACCGCGCTGTTTCCGCCAATGATGCGTCACATGATTGCATCCGGCGAACGCAGCGGCGAACTGGGCGATATGCTGCTGCGGGCGGCGGATAATCAGGAGAGCGTTTTCGGCGCACGCGTCACGCTGTTCTTCAGCCTGTTTGAACCGCTGCTGGTAGTTTCAATGGCGGCCATCGTGCTGTTTATCGTGCTGGCCATTCTGCAACCGATTCTGCAACTCAACAATATGATGACGCTGTAAATACAAGGAGGTACATCTCATGCGACCAGGCACGGCTAAAGCATCGACTCAGGCTGGTTTTACGCTGTTGGAAATTATGGTGGTAATTGTCATTCTCGGCATCCTGGCCAGTCTGGTCGTACCGAACCTGATGGGCAATAAAGATAAGGCCGATCGACAAAAAGCCATCAGCGATATTATCGCGCTGGAGAGCGCGCTGGATATGTACCGGCTGGATAACCACCGCTATCCCACCAACGAACAGGGACTGGAGGCGCTGGTGGTTAAACCCACCGTCGATCCCATTCCTCCCAGCTATCCGGAAGGGGGTTATATCCGCCGTTTACCGAAAGATCCGTGGGGGAACGCCTATCGGCTGCGTCAGCCGGGCGAGTTTGGCGTGGTAGATATCCTTTCGGCTGGCGCAGACGGTGAGTATGGAACGGATGACGACATCAACAATATGGACCAAAACCGCTAATCAATGCGGCTTCACACTGCTGGAACTCATGCTGGTTTTGTTGTTACTCAGTCTGGGAACGACGCTGGTAGTGGCAAACAACCTCAGCGGACGCTACCAGGCCGCCCAGGAAGGCGCGCGGCTGGTTGAAATACTGAACGCGCTGGCAAATAAAGCGGCTCTCGACGGGCGCGCCTATGGCCTGTGGGTAAGTAATCATCGCTGGCAGCTGATGGAGTGGCGCGCACGCGACTGGCATGATTTTTCTTTACCGGGCCGGGGCGGTACACAGACTCTGCCAGCCGAATGGCGACTGCTGTTAAGCACCCCCGACGCACAGGCCAACGGTAATGCGCCACAGGTACTGCTGTTGCCGGGCGGGGAAATTACGCCCTTTCGTCTGCGCTACCTCTATCGGGAAAGTTTACAGGCGGAGATCGCGGTTAACGAAGAAGGCCGCGTTGCCCTTAGCGAGGCGTCCAATGACGCGCTGTAACGGTATGACACTGCTGGAAGTTCTGGTGGCGCTGACCATCTTTTCTCTCGCCTCGCTCTCGCTGCTACAAAGCCTGGGGCAGCTGGCAACGGGAACGGCCCGTCTGGAGGAGAAAACCTGGGCTGACTGGGTGGCGGAAAATCAGCTGGTTGAGCTGCGGTTACAAAAAGTCTGGCCGCCGCTGCGCTGGACGATGGGAGAAAGTGAACAGGCAGGTCGGCGCTGGTACTGGCGCTGGCGCGGCGTGGAGACGCACAGTGCGGAGATGCGGGACCTGGAAATTGAGGTCTCGCCAACGCCCTGGCGCGAAAACAGCGCCCCCGCTACGGTGCTGCGCACCTATGTGGTACGCCGATGAGCCAGCGCGCTGCCGGGTTTACCCTGCTGGAAATGGTATTAGCGCTGGCGGTTTTTGCCGTGCTGGGGCTGATGGGCAACCGCCTGCTACAGCAAGGCATTGCGCTGGAACGCTTTTCTGCCCGCCACGCGCAGCGGCTGGCGCAGATTCAGCATGCATTTGCGCTTATGGAACGCGACTTTTCCGCCATGATCCCGCGTCCGGTACGCACCCCAGGCGTGATGGCTGGCTCTTCGCCGCGAACCAGCGAAGGGCGCCACGGCGATGATGCCATCGTCTTTACCCACGGCGGCTGGCTCAATCCCGGCGATCGACTGGCCCGCTCATCATTGCAGCGCGTTGCTTACCGCCTCGCAGAAGGTGCACTGGTGCGTGAGTATCTCACTTACCCGGATATGCCGACGGATAACCGTCTGCATCGCCAGCGCCTGCTCAGCGGGGTTAAGGCGTTACAGCTGCGTTACTGGCATCAGGGCCGCTGGCAACGCCAGTGGCAGGAAATCGAAGGCTTACCTCAGGCGGTTGAGATCAGGCTGGAGCTAACGGAAGACAAAACGCTGATCCGGCGCTTTCTGTTAAGGGAGTAAAGATGAAACAACGGGGCATGGCGCTGCTAACGGTATTGTTACTACTGGCGATTGTTGTGACGCTGGTTACGGTGGTAACCGAGCGCTGGTTCTTCAGTTTTCACTATAGCCTGCATCTGCATCAGCGCTTACAGGGCAAATGGTATGTGACGGCGGCAGAAAATATAGCCGCGATGGTGCTACAGCGAGATGCTTTTGATGATGCCCGGCACACCCATCTTGCACAACAGTGGGCTACCGAGGGGCCGCATTTTTCTTTACCGAACGCGGAACTGGATGTACGGCTAACAGATGCGCGAACCTGCTTCAATATCAATGCGCTACCTCACGACGAGGAGATACAGCGAATTTTTATCCGCCTGCTACAGCTGCTACAGATCGAATCGTCACAGGCAGAAAGGTTAAACGCGGCGATAGCTGACTGGATTGACGGCGGTGTAAAAATTCGTGCCGGTGGGGCAAAGGACGACGTCTACCAGGCCAGCGATCCGCCTTATCTCACCGCCAGTCAACCGTTATGGCATCCCAGTGAATTACGCCCGGTACGCGGCATTACCCCTGAGATATTGCAACAGCTTCGCCCACTGATATGCGTGTTACCGGAAAAAAATTTCATCCTTAACCTGAATACGTTACAGACGGCGCAGTGGCCATTGCTGGCGGCGCTGCTGCCCGACAGCAGCCAGAACGAGATTTTACGCTGGCTCAAGCAACGTCCGGCCGCGGGCTGGGAAACGCTGGAAGAAACCTTTACTGGCCTGGAAGCGCTGGCTGGACAGCGACACTATCTGACGCTTAACAGCGACTACTTTGCTTTGCACGTTATCGCACAGATGGCGGATACGGATTACCGACAATACAGCCTGTTACAGCGTAAAAACGGTAAGGTCACCGTCCTGTGGCGCTACCCGGAAATGGAGGAATAATGAAAAACGGCAGCACAGAGCGCCATCGCCTGATTATTTCTGTCGCTACAGACCCCACAGACCCGGTTTTATGGATGCGGATCGACGCGCACGGTGAAACTGACAGGCAGCGGGGCGAACTGCCGATAACAGAACTGGCTACGCTGGCGGCCCGTTTTCCCGGCGATCTCTGTCATTTGCTGGTGCCAATGGCTGATGTCGTGATTCACTGCGTAACGCTGCCGGGCAAACATGATGCCGCAGGCATGCGAGCCCTGCCCTGGCTGCTGGAGGAAAAGCTGGCCCTGCCACCAGACGATGTTACCTTTATTCCACTGGCGTCAGAAGGGCAAAACCTCTGGGTAGCAACCGTAGCAAATGCGCGAATGGCGCAGTGGACAGAGCCGTTTCGCGTGGCGGGCATCCGTTTATCATACATAACGCCGGATGCGCTGCTGCTTCCGCTCAATACAGAAGGAGCCAGCGCGCTCTACTGGCAGCATCGCTGGCTACTGCGTACCGGACGCTGGCAGGGAGCGCAGGTGGATGCCGCCTGGCTGGCGCTGTGGCATACGGCCTGGCAGCGCGAGCAGACGGCGTTGGGGTATGTCGATTGTTACAGCCCTTTGCCGGAAAACGTAACGCAATGGCGTGCGCGCCCGATGCAGGATGCATTAACCCTGCTGGCCAGCAATATTAACCCGCAAACTCCTTCCCTGTTGCCAGCACCTTCCGCATTACGCGCCGTGCCGTGGCGCAGGCCGCTAATTGCTGCCTGTGCAGCGCTCTGCCTGCTGTTTGTTCAGCAAGGGCTGCTATGGTGGCAAACGGCACAACAGGCCGACGTGCTGGAACAACAGCTTCAGCTACGCTTCCCGGGAAAGAGCATGGCTGAGCGCCAGACGGCAATGCGCGTTGCCACCCGACAGGATAAACATCCAACCCTGACGTCACTGCTGGCAAAGCTTCCCACCCTGCCGGAAGGCGTCACTATTGAACGCCTGCACTATCTCAACACCACATCAAGCCTGCGGCTTACGCTACGCGGGCAGCCGGAGAAAATCAGCGAGGCTCATCAAAGCCTGACACGCAACTTCAGGCTGCAAACGGAAAATGATCAACTCATTCTGACGCTACGGAAGCATCAACCATGAACCGTCTCCAGGCCCGGTGGCAACAACAAACTCAGCGTGAGCGCTTACTGTTAATCGCTCTGGCGCTGGTGTTACTTATCACTTTTCTGTGGCAAGGCGTATGGCGCTCTCTGGAGGAATCCATCACCCGTGAACAACAGCGTCAGCGGCAGCTTACGCAGCAGCTTCGCTATCTCCCTGCTCTCGCGTTAGATGAACAGGATCTTCCGCTTATACTGCGACAAAGCGCCAGCGCCAATGCGATTTCTCTCACGGAGATACAGGAGCAGGCCGGAAAGATAACTCTGCGGTTCACACCTGTGCATGGAGACTCGCTGTTGAAATGGATAGCGGAACTTGAAACGAGACATACGCTTCGGGTAACCGAAATCAGACTCCATGCCGTTACCCCGGCAAACGGACAGGTTAACGTCGATGCCCTGCAACTGGAGAGGCGCTAAGTATGAACATCTGGCGTCATGCGCTGTTTTTTCTGCTGGTGTACTTCATCGCGCTGGTGATTACCGCTCCCGCAGCGTTGCTGGTTCGGGCGTTGCCAGCACAGATTCAGGCTGAGGATGCAGAAGGCTCCTTCTGGGCCGGTAGCCTGCAACGGCTGCGCTGGCAGCATCTGGATCTGCACAGGGTGACATGGCGCTGGCAGTGGGGTTATGGACTGCCGACGATCCGGCTAACCGCACAGGGAAACGTTGGGCAAGGTGCGGTAACGCTGGGCTGGAATGGCGGCTGGCAGCTTTCCAACGGACGCTGGCAGGCATCCGCACAAAAAGCACTCACGCTCATCGATATGCCATTGCCGTTTCATGGTGAAGGCGAGCTAAGGCTAACGCTGGATCGGCTGCGTTTCGATAGTGCTGGCTGTCAGCAGTTGAAAGCAGCGCTCGCCTGGCGCGAGGCGGCACTGGTGATGAATGCACAACGTGCCGTCGCTGGCGAACCAAAGCTGACTTTCAGCTGCCAGCCACAGCGACTGATTTTTGCATTACAGGAACCGCACCGGCTGCACGCGAGTGGTCAGGGCAGCGTTGATCGCGCCGGAAATTATCGTTTTAGCGGACGGCTGCGCGCACCAGCAGATTTACCGGCGCAGTGACAACAGCTTATCGAATTCACCACTCAGGCGGGTGATAATGGACTGCGGCTCACGGAGGTATCAGGCAGATGGACGCTTCTTCAGCATTAAGCGGTTATCGCATTCCTGGCTGGCTACTGATCGTTTATGCCGCCCTGTTCACGCTGTTGGGCTGGTCCGTTTCCGGGATCTGGGCCGCATATCGTTATCCGCCTTCACCCTCACCCACCGCTTTAGCGAAGCCTTCCACTATAGTGCCTTCACGCATTCTTACCGCAGATGCGGTAAAACTGCCCTCCTGTCTGGTTGGCGAACTAACGCCTTTACGCTATGACGCGCATGTTTACGCCGATGACCCGCATCACCGCAGCGTTATGTTCAGCGGTCAGCAATACCGGGAAGGCGATCGGTTGCCCTGCGGTGAAATAGTGGCACAGATCCAGCCGTCGCTTGTTATTCTGGAGAGCGGCGATCGGGTGGTGATCCTGGATGCGCTTGAGGATTGGGACGGCAGTGTCCTGGATAAGGAGGATCGTTAATGATCGAAATTGAATGGCTGGCGTTTATGTTATTAGCGGGCTTACTGGCTGGCAGCGTACTTAACTGTGTTATCTGGCGCCTTCCTGTCATGATGAGGCGTACCAGCAGCGATACCCAGGATGACGGTTTTCCTGAACGCTTTAACCTGTTCCTGCCCCGCTCATGCTGTCCTCACTGCCTGCAAACCATTCCCTTTTACCACAATATCCCGCTGCTAAGCTGGCTGCTGCTGCGCGGACGCTGCCATCATTGTCATGTTTCGATTAGCCTGCGTTATCCTCTTATTGAACTGCTTACCGCGCTTTGTACCGGCTGGATCGCCTGGTGCTGGCCGCCGGGATGGTATGCGCTTTGTCTCGCATCAGGTAGCTGGTTGCTGATCGCGCTTTTCGCTATCGATCTGGAAAAGATGCTGTTGCCCGATATGCTCACGCTGCCGTTGCTCTGGCTGGGGCTGTTGGCAAATCTGCACGGCGCAATTACACCATTACCCGATGCCGTAATCGGTGCCGTCACGGGCTATCTGTTTCTCTGGATTTTCTACTGGGGATTCCTGCTAATCACCGGAAAAGAAGGCCTCGGCTACGGGGACTTTAAGCTGCTCGCCGCGCTGGGTGCCTGGTGCGGCTGGCAGCGGCTACCTATCCTGTTAATAACGGCCTCGCTGGCGGGAATCGGCCTGTTCATGCTGTTACGCCTGACGGGAAAAATTAGAGAGGACGGCGCTTTTCCCTTCGGCCCGTGCCTTGCTATCGCGGGCTGGTGGCAGATGGTTATGCCTTTGGTAATGTGGTAATAAACGGCTGTAGCAGCTGCCGAAACTCCTGACACTGGATCGCCTGAGGCGTCGCGTCATGCAGCAACTGCTGATAAAGCTGTTCGCTCCGCTCGGCAACGCCAGACGTTAACTGCCAGCCTCGCCGATCGGCTGCTTTGTAGGCGGCCAGTTCGATCTGACCATCAGCGGGTAAGCCTGGATAGGCACACTGGTTTTTCAGATAACGGGTACCGGCAATCAGTGACGCAATTTGGTGGGCTTGCGACGCCTGCGTTAACGGCGTAACGGGTGTGGTTGCTTGCTGGCAGCCAACAAGCATCAGTGGCACAACAGCAGTCAATAGCATCAATCCACGCATATTCTCTCTCCTTGAGTAAACCGAGCATCGCCCGGTTTCTGTTAACTTTCCCTGTTACAACAATACGTTAATATAACTTTTTATCAGCTCCGGTGATACCCGCCGCTTCCGGCCTTTTTACCGGAGCCAGAGCCAGCCTTCTTATCCTGCTCTGTTCACTGATAGCGTCACTCTTCCTTCACCGCATTGCCAGTTTCCAGCAGCGCTTCAGCCAGGTCCCGGGCCAGCGCCTTCAGCTGTCTGTCACTCTGCGAGGCGGGCGTCAGACGAATAGCATAGCGCTCCTTATTGAGATAGAAGCTGCTGCCAGAGCGGATAAGCCAGCCTTTATCCTCCATTAACCGGACAACCTCTGCGGGAGGTTTTTCCAGACAGAGCCAGACATTCAACCCATCGTAAGGCCGGGTTATGACTATTCCCTGTTCCCGCAGCGCGGTCAACAACGCTTCTCTTCGGCTTTGATATAGCCCCGCCGCCTTTTTGATTTTTTTTCTTACCACTGCCGAAGCCAGCGCTTTTTCAACAATATCCTGCAAAATATGGCTGACCCAGTTTGTACCGGATGCCAGGCGTAAACCCAGGCGGCGGGCGGTTTCGGGATTGCTGGCAACCAGCGCCATTCTCAGATCCGGCCCTAAAAATTTTGAAACCGAGCGAATAATCGCCCAGTGATGCGTGCAGGCAGGAATAATATTGTGATAGTTCTCCATCGACAATAAAGAGAAATGGTCGTCAACGATCACCATGACGTGTGGGAAATTTTCCAGTATGGCTTTTATTTCTTCCGCTCTTTGCGGGCTGAGGCTGCATCCCGTTGGGTTATGCGCACGCGGCGTCACCAGCACCACCTGTGCGCCGCTTTTTAATGCGCCAAGTAACGCTTCGGGAAGTAAACCATTGCGATCCACCTCTACGCCCAGCGGCACATATCCCAGGCTGCGTATCGTATTAATGCTGCTCAAAAAACAGGGTTCCTCAACGGCTATTTTTTCACCCGCCGCCAGGAAACCGGTAATCAGACGCTCAATGGCGTCTATTGCACCATACGTGAGGTTAAGCCCAAACTCACCGGGAACATCACGACTGAACCACTGCATCCCCTGCTTTGCCAGAGCGGGATTCATCACCGGCTCACCGTAGGTACGCGGTACTGGCGTAACCGCCTTGATCAACGACGTTATATCAGGCAGAAATGAAAGCTCAGGGTTGCCTCCTGACACATCTTTCAGGGTGGTTAACGACGATGTTCCTTCCTGTTCCGGGAGATCGCCCGGGCCTTTCACTATGGTTCCGTATCGTCCATTAGTAACGGCGATACCCGCAGCAACCAGTTTTTTATAGGCAGATGCCACCGTATTTCGGTTCACATCAAGCTGTACAGCAAGCTCCCGCACGGGAGGCAACGTCTCTCCCGCTTTAAGTTCTCCGGTACGAACTTTTATTCTGATGGATTCGAAAATTTCACTGGCAGTGGTTGTCGCTGACATAGAGGCTCTGTTGAGAGTGACAAAACGAAATTCCGTTAAAAATTGTGCTTTTTTGATTATCTCACAAAACCACGGCAGACGAATAATTTCAATTAAGTGATTGTTTAATATATAAAAATGGTGTTAATTATTATCAATTAATCTTATTAACTCTCTTTAATCACAGTTATTGTCATATGACAATAAAGGTTTTCCTTGTTACTATCGCTGCGCACTGTTACCTGTGACCACAAGAAGGAGCGACCGATGTTTAAGGGTCTGAGCGCGTTTCCTCTTACTCCCATCACCTCTGCGGGAATTGACCGGCAGGGGTTCATTAAAATTCTTGAGCGCCTTACCGCTGCTGAAGTCGATTCCGTTGGTATTCTGGGCTCAACCGGAAGCTATGCTTACCTGACAAGAGAGCAAAGAAAACACGTTGCCGCTGTGGCAAAACAGCATACCGGCGATATTCCGATGATGATTTGCGTGGGAGCGATCAGTACTGAGCAGGTTTTATACCTGGCTGAAGATGCTCAACAGCTTGGTGCCAGCGCGCTGCTGCTACCGCCGCTCTCCTATCAACGACTCAATGACGATGAGGTTTTTTGTCTGTTTGAAACTGTCACCCAACGCGCCTCTGTTCCCGTCTGCGTTTACGACAATCCCGGCACAACACACTTTATGTTTTCCGACGAGCTTCACGGCCATATTGCCGCCCTGCGTGGCGTGAAATCGATAAAAATCCCCGGCGTTCCGTCCCAGCCGGAAGCAGCATTAGCGCGCGTCAGAAATCTGCGAGGAAAAATACCGCATGATGTCACGATTGGTATCAGCGGCGACGATTCTGCGGCGACAGGGCTAAATGCAGGCTGTGAGGTTTGGTACTCGGTGTGTGGAGGGCTTTTTCCTGAAGTAGCCAAAGAGATTACGCAGGCTGCCGCAGCTAAAGATTCGCAGAAGGTTATGGAATGCTCTGCCCGCCTGGAGCCGTTATGGGCGCTTTTTCGTAAGCATGGCGGCAGTATTCGGGTCATCGCCGCCGCAGCCGGAATAATTGGGCTGACCAACACAGATTGCCTGCCGCGTCCGCTTCTTCCTCTGTCAGCCGATAATATTGCAGAGATTGCTGGTGTGCTTAAGCAGCTGGCGCTGAATTAATTATATTTTGAACCAGCTTGAAATTGAAAAAAGGTAATTAACCATGTTTATGTCAAGCTTTATTTTTGAAAAGAATGAATATGATGATGAATTCTATGCGCTGGATAAAAAAATAGAGGACTATGCGACTTCACTACCCGGATTTATCGGCATGGAAAGCTACCATGATGTTGCTGGCGGGCGCTATATCAATAACTATTATTGGGAAACCCGTGAAGCAATGGAAAATTTGATAACCAACCTCGATCATAAAAAAGCGAAAGAAAGCAAAAAGCCCTGGATTGCCGGTTATCAAACGGTGATAGCCGAAATCATTGGTGCCCACAATAAAAACCTGGTTCATCCGCTTTCACCTTATCATATTGCTTATGAGATAAAATCAAAAAACGATATTGAGCATTAATTTTTTTTGAACAAATTTAATCTTATCTGAGATTTTTATTTAGCGATTTTAACGTTTAAATCGGGCATCCTGAATTAAGTCCGGGGTGCTTTTATTTTTTATAGCAATCATTGCGCTATAATCATTAACCTAATCATCTCTGCAACGGTTAATATCAAAATATCCCGATTTCTCATGAAATATTTTACTATCACCCAAAACAGGAAAGTTGTCTGAAAAACAGATGAAGAAAAAACCACCGATAAGTTAAAAAATATGACCGAAAGCGCTATAAACCGCTTTCTTCGATAAAATCTTTCTCCGCTTTCCTTCTTTACTGCTACATTTTTAATAATACTTTCTGAGTATCAGCATACCCAAAAAATTACCCACTAAAAGAGTGGTTTATCAATATCAAAACAGGTATATGATATGCGACATATGCTTTTAACCTTTCCGCCAAGCGGGATTTGTTGATAACAATAAGGATAAAACATGCAACGTATTGTAATACCAGCAAATTATATCCACACTCGCTCTACGCCATTCTGGACTAAGGAAACGGCTCCGGCCTCTATCTGGAAGCGCCATCTTGATGCCGGAACCCGCCAGGGTGTTTATCCACGTTTAAGCGTTCTGCAAGGCACTATTTGCTACTATAGTTACGCTGACGAAACCAGTCCAGACGCCATAGAAAAGTTAGTTATCAACGCCGGTGAATTTGCCGTATTTCCACCAGAAACATGGCACAACATTGAAGCATTATCCGACGATACGATATTCAGCGTTGATTTTTACGTTGATCCGAAAATATTAATTGAAGGTTGAGGTATTCATCATGACTCCTGAAAATAAAGGTTATTCTCTATCGGTCTCTAACCGCAACAGTAATGAAACCGCCAGCAAGGTATACCTGAAACCGATGTCGCTCTATATTCCTGAGATTGCAACACAGGCGGTAGCAGAATTGATTAGCGGGCTTTCAACAGAAGGTGATGATTCAGGGAAATTTATCCTGACGGTCACTAATAATAATAATGGTGTCTCCGTAGATAAAGATTTCTCCAGCCTTGATGAGTTAAAAGATCCGCCGATCGCCGCCGATTCGGTTAAAGAACTGATCAATATCGTGCGCGGTTATGAATCTGATGAAGAAACCAACGTGTGCGGCTGGTAAAAATCGACTGTCGGAGGGACTTATCATGATATTATCCATTCCCGTTCATTTTCGTCATACGCGCTCAACGCCATTCTGGACCAGAGAAACGGTGCCACAGGCCTTACTGACACATCACAACACTAAACAGGGTGTTTATGGACGGCTGTCGGTCATGCAGGGGGCGGTAAAATATTTCGGTTTTGCCAGTGAGCATGATACTACGCCGGAAATGGAAGTGGTGATTGAAGCCGGGCATTTTGGCATCAGTCCACCGCAATACTGGCATCGCATCGAGCTACTGACGGAAGATACTTATTTTAATCTCGATTTTTTTGCCGATCCGAATGAAATTTTAGAAGGCAAAGGGATCGGTCAGGTAGTTAGCTCGTAGCCTGGTTGAGAGTAGTACATTTTCTGGTTATTTATCCTCACAGTAAGATACTGGCAGGTAAAAACCTGCCACTGAACACAGTTAATTTCGTTCTTTCTCTGACAACGTTGTGCAACTATTAATATAAATCCTATAAAAACCGCCCGAAGGCGGTTTAAATTTCGATAATATTAAATATCATACCAGTCTATACAATATCTTTTTAATACGTCTTTTTCCTGCATTTTTTCTTTTAGTCTCGTATTGAGAACAGAAAAGTTATAATCAAAATCTATTATACAATAGCTCTCGATAACGTTCACAGATGATGGCTTCCCTAAATAAATCTTTTCATCATCCACTGTTACTTTCAGCCCTTTATCAACTAACATGTCCTTTGTTTGCGACCAGTATTTTTCAGAGATAGAAAGACTTAATTTTATATCGCCACGTCGAACATTATATAATGTTGCCTCGTGATAATAAAAACCTATCACTGGAGTGCGAGTTGCCAAATTAATATTATCTTCAATAACTTCAACCTCACCACAATAAAGATTATCTCCACTATTTACATTTTTGTAGTGAAAGCACCAAATTTCCTCATCAAGTTCTTTGTTAAGATATTTATAACCGTTTTTAATATCCAAAATAAGCATATGTTCTGATGGTTCTGACGCTTCCTCGCTTAAAATCCAGTCTGTTGCCTCCAGATCCACTTGTCCCGGTAGCCAGGGTACAAAATTACCATCAGTAGTGCATATTTCTATACAAGGTAAATAGTCAAATGATTTACCAATAGCTATGCCGGAATTAGCAAGATAATCATTTTTTGTGACCACCTGATTTTTCTTACCTGGATTACGAACAATGTACATATTTTTATCTTTCCATAATGTTCGTAAAGCACGTTTTCCCGCTTTAACTTGCAGCATCGCCCATTCAAACGAACCCGTTACAGCTGTTAAATCAGTATCAGACATGGTGTGTGTATCCTGTATAAATAAAAAAATAAAAAGGTCTATCGCGAACCTTTATGTTCCGGCCCGCACTGCTTTAATAATATTTTTATTATGCTGTAACCAGTTCGGGGCGTTTACTCATCGCAGGATAAACAAAACCCGTCGAATAAACGGTCCTGAAGCGCAACATTAAATCAGTCTGTGAACACAAATCCTTTTGACTTGCCGCGACATCTTGAGTGATTTATAACGCCACAGGCTTAATCCCCCACTTCGTGAGAGGAAATTTCCTGCTGTAAAATGCGGGTTCTGATAATTTGCCTGAAGGATGGTGTAGGTAAATAAGTAAGATTTTCAGTTTCACAGTAGTGCGTCACCAGGGATACTGGCTTGTTTGAGCGGTGCCGATTGTCTGTTGCAGGAAACAGGTGGTTGGGAAAGCATCGAGATGGTGCAGCGTTATGCACATCTGCCACCTAACCATTTAACGGAGCATAGGAGGCAAATTGACGCGATTTTTAGAAGTCGTGCCCCAAACCTGTCCCACGTTGAAAATTTGAAAATTGGAGGTGAGTGATAACTTCTGAAAACTAATGGCACGCCCTACAGGATTCGAACCTGTGACCTACGGCTTAGAAGGCCGGTGCTCTATCCAGCTGAGCTAAGGGCGCTTTGGTGAGTTGCGTCGAATTATACGGCGCAGAGAGAGTGAGTCAACGTTTTTACCGCTATGCCCTCTTCTTCGGTGAAGATGTAACCAGCCAGCGTGATTCAGACTGACAGCAGGACGCGCTTCTGCCAAAATACGCGCTATTCCCCCGATTGACTCATAGTGATGGATTCTTTTCCTGATGGCAGCAAAAATTATTGATGGTAAAACGATTGCGCAGCAGGTGCGCCTTGAGGTTGTTGAAAAAGTAAAACAGCGGCTGGCAGAGGGCAAACGCGCACCGGGTCTGGCAGTAGTGCTGGTAGGTGAAGATCCCGCATCGCAGATTTATGTCGGCAGCAAACGCCGCGCTTGCGAAGAGGTCGGTTTTGTCTCGCGCTCTTACGATCTGTCAGCCACTACCAGTGAAAGCGAGCTGTTAGCGCTGATCGACACGCTGAATAACGACAGCGACATTGACGGTATTCTGGTTCAGCTACCGCTACCGGCGGGTATCGATAACGTTAAAGTGCTGGAGCGTATCGCCCCGGATAAAGATGTCGATGGTTTTCATCCTTATAACGTTGGGCGTCTCTGCCAGCGCGCACCGCTGCTGCGTCCCTGCACACCACGCGGCATCATTACGTTGTTGGAACGTTATCAGATCGATACCTATGGTTTAAATGCGGTAGTCGTCGGCGCTTCCAATATCGTGGGACGTCCGATGAGCCTGGAACTGCTGCTGGCAGGCTGTACCACTACCGTAACGCATCGATTTACCAAAGATCTGCGTCATCATATTGAACATGCCGATCTGCTGGTAGTGGCGGTAGGTAAACCCGGTTTTATACCCGGAGACTGGATCAAGCCCGGCGCAATTGTTATCGATGTCGGCATTAACCGCCTCGACAATGGTAAAGTGGTAGGTGATGTCGAGTTTGACGTTGCTGCCGGGCGTGCAGCCTGGATTACCCCGGTTCCGGGCGGCGTAGGGCCGATGACGGTTGCCACGCTCATTCAGAATACGCTGCAGGCGTGTGAAGAGTATCATGATAAAGGAGCTGCCTGATGGCTACATTTTCCCTGGGTAAACATGCGCACGTCGATCTTTGCGATCTGCTGAAACTTGAAGGCTGGGTAGAGAGCGGTGCGGTAGCAAAGAACCTGATCGCTGATGGCCTAGTTACCGTGGATGGTCAGACAGAGACGCGCAAGCGCTGCAAGATTGTTGCCGGACAAACGGTAGAATTTGACGGGCAGCGCGTCACGATCGTTGCCTGATGGAAACAGCCGGTTGATCCGGCTGTTTTTTTACCTGTGTAAAAGCTTACTGGATTTGTGGGAAGCGCAGCGCAGCTTTTTCTTCAGCGCTCAGCTCAGGCCGCTGTGCCTGGCCGCTTGCAGAAGCCTTAACCGCCGCCTCCAGCACCGCCATTACCGCCAGCGCCTGTAAAGGCGGCACCGGATTCTGCTGCTGCCCGTTTAGCGCTCTGGCGATCTGCCGGTAATATTGCCCTTGATCGCCCGCTGGCGTCGGCAACTGACGTGGCGCTTCTTCGCCGCTATAGAGCGTCATCGCATCTTCATCGACTCCCCAGCCTTCGCTGCCGGGCATAACGCCAGCCAGCAACTGACTCTCCTGTTGGTCAATACGCGCTTTAATCAGACTGCCTTTACTGCCGTGCACGCTAAAGCGCGATACGCCGCCTGCCGCCAGCATACTGCAATGCAGGATCGCCCGATGCGCGGGATAGTTCAGTACCACATGCGCCCAGTCATTCACCTCCGCCTTTTCACGCAGCGTAGCAATATTGCCCTGCACGCTCTCCGGCAGCCCAAACAGCTGTAACGCCTGATCGATCAGGTGCGGCCCTAAATCAAACCACAGGCCGCTGCCCGGCACGTTCTGTTCGCGCCAGCGCACCCGCACCTGTGGACGAAAACGATCGATATGCGATTCAAACTGCGCCACTTTCCCCACCGCGCCCTGCTCTATCGCCTGACGCACGCCCAGATAATCGCTGTCCCAACGGCGGTTGTGAAACACCGACAGCAGCAGGCCTTTCTCCTGCGCCAGCGCAATCAGCTCACGCGCCTCCTGCATATCCAGGGTAAAAGGCTTATCCACCACAACATGCTTGCCCGCCTCCAGTGCCTGACGAGCAAGCGGCGCATGAGTAGTATTGGGCGAGGCAATAACGATCAGATCGATCTCAGGATGTGCGATCGCCTGTTGCGGTTCGGCAAAGACTTGCATCTGCGGAAAATCAGCATGGACTTTAGCCGCATCGCTGGAGACGATAGCGTACAGATTTATTTCCGGCACTGCGGAAAGCAGCGGCGCATGAAAAGTCTTCCCGGCAAAACCGTAGCCAATCAGCGCTACATTGATCGTTTTACCTGACGTTGCGATGTCACTCATGATGTTCTCCTTCAGGGATAACAGAAACGTCGGTGGCAGGCATGGCTGGCAGCGCATCCCACGGACGATCGATAAACAGGCGTTGCATTGCCGCCAAATCCGCAACCTGGTGCGGCTGACAGCAGTCTAATTTCAGGTGATCGACCACCAGCCAGCATTGCGCACTGAGGGCCAGCATGGCGCGTTTGATTTCCGCATCGGCTTCCTGGCTGGCGCTGATGCCCAGTTCAGCATGCACCGCACAGGCACCCAGCACGGCAATATCGGCGCGATAACGTTGCAGCATTGCCAGCGTGGCCGCACCGGCAAACAGGCGCTGTGTTTTGTCCCACTGACCACCCAGTAAAATCAGTTCAATATTTGGACGCTGGCTTAACACTGTGGCGATATCCAGCGAAGCGGTAATCACCCGTGCAGGTACGGTCAGCGCTTCAGCCACCGCCAGCAGCGTGCTGCCCGCATCCAGCATCAGCGTAGCACCCGGCGGGATTTGTGCCGCCACGGCGCGCCCCAGCCGCTGTTTCGTCGCATTCAACAATGTGCTGCGGGCTGCACGTGACATTACCGGCACATCCAGCGCTATCGCCCCGCCGTGATTTTTTTGCGCCAGTCCCTGCTGCTGTAGATCGTTAAGATCGCGGCGCACGGTATCTACCGATACCCGTAACGCCTGGGAAAGCTGCGCCACGCTTGACTGCCCCTGTTCACTCAGCAGCGCCAGCAACGCTTGTTGACGAGCGGCTTTATGCATAATCGATCCTCCTGAAAAGCAATATACGGCAAAATACCGCAAAAAACAGCAAAAGAGGATCGCCAGCAAAAGAAAAATCATCGCTGACAGGAAGAAACGCAGTGGGATACAACCGAAGGTGGGAGAAGCAGATTTTAAAACGATGTGATAAAGAACAGAAAACACTATCGGATAAGAAAAAGGCCGGAAAAACCGGCCTTAAAAAACTTACTTACGGCGCCAGGTGGTGCCCTGCGGCCCATCTTCCAGTACGATACCTAACGCGTTTAGCTTATCGCGTGCGATATCAGCCTGCGCCCAGTCTTTCGCCTGACGTGCATCGTTACGCATTTTAATCAGCGCTTCAATTTCCGCCACTTCGTCATTGTCCTGCGCGCCGCCTTGCAGGAACAGTTCCGGGTCCTGTTCCAGCAGGCCAAGCACGCCCGCCAGCTCGCGCAGGCGTGCCGCCATGCCATCCGCCGCACCTTTATCTTCTGCTTTCAGGCGGTTGACCTCACGCGCCAGATCGAACAACACGGAGTAGGCTTCCGGCGTATTGAAATCATCATCCATCGCTTCGCGGAAGCGGGTAACAAAATCTTCGCCGCCAGCCGGTTGCACGCTGGCATCGGTATGACGCAGCGCGGTATAGAGCCGCTCCAGCGCCGCCCGCGCCTGCTTCAGATTCTCTTCGCCATAGTTAAGCTGGCTGCGGTAGTGACCGGACATCAGGAAGTAACGCACCGTTTCCGCGTCAAAATGCTGCAACACATCGCGGATGGTGAAGAAGTTGCCGAGAGATTTGGACATTTTCTCGCGATCCACCATCACCATACCGGAGTGCATCCAGTAATTGACGTAAGGGCCATCATGAGCGCAGGTAGATTGTGCAATTTCATTTTCGTGATGCGGGAACATCAGATCGGAACCGCCGCCGTGAATATCAAAATGTTCTCCCAGCTGTTTGCAGTTCATGGCGGAACATTCAATATGCCAGCCGGGACGCCCCGCGCCCCACGGCGACGGCCAGCTTGGCTCATCGGCCTTCGACATTTTCCACAATACGAAGTCCATCGGGTTACGTTTCACGTCAGCGACTTCGACGCGCGCGCCCGCCTGTAGCTGTTCCAGATCCTGACGGGAAAGGCAACCATATTCCGGATCGCTGTCCACGGCGAACATCACATCACCGTTGCTCGCCACATAGGCGTGCCCACGTTCGATCAGCTGTTGTACCAGCTCGATGATTTCGCTGATATGGCGCGTGGCGCGTGGCTCCAGATCGGGCGGCAGAATATTCAGCGCCGCAAAATCAGCATGCATCTCGGCTATCATGCGGTTAGTCAGATCTTCTACCGTCTCACGGTTTTCATTGGCGCGTTTGATGATTTTATCGTCGATATCGGTGATATTGCGCACATACTTCAGCTGATAGCCACAGTAGCGCAGATAACGCGCCACGATATCGAAGGCGACAAAAGTACGTCCATGGCCGATATGGCTCAGGTCATAAACGGTAATGCCGCACACGTACATGCCCACTTCGCCGGCATGGATCGGTTTAAATTCCTCTTTTTGACGCGTCAGGGTATTAAAAATTTTAAGCATTGAACTTTCCGTATAAGCGTGTGCGGATAAACGAAACTGGTTTCAGAACGAGGGGTCTATTTTTCACTTAAGCGCTGCGCAATGCAAGAAAGGACACAGCGCACTGGCGTTCAACGGCGTGAAAGCGCACAGGAATAACCATAAAGCCCTGCTGACGCCAGAGCGGAAATTATGTTATAAGAAGCCTCTGTTAAAACTGCCCTGGCGCAACAAATGCGCGTACAGGCGCAGCATCTTGAGAACTCCAACCGTTACAGGACGAGATTATGGTTACTTTCCAGACCAATCATGGCGATATCGTGATCAAAACATTTGATGACAAAGCGCCTGAAACCGTGCAGAACTTCCTGAACTATTGCCGTGAAGGTTTTTATGACAACACCATTTTTCATCGGGTGATTAACGGCTTTATGATTCAGGGCGGCGGTTTTGAGCCAGGCATGAAACAGAAAGCGACCAAAGCGGAAATCCGCAACGAGGCCAACAACGGCCTGAAAAACACCCGCGGCACGCTGGCGATGGCCCGTACTTCGGCTCCGCACTCTGCTACCGCGCAGTTCTTTATCAACGTGGCGGATAACGATTTTCTGAACTTCCGCGACGAAAGCCTACAGGGTTGGGGCTACTGCGTATTTGCCGAAGTGGTAGAAGGCATGGACGTAGTTGATAAGATCAAAGCGGTTTCTACTGGCCGCAGCGGTATGCATCAGGACGTACCGAAAGAAGATGTTGTGATCCAGAAAGTGACCGTTAGCGAGTAATGTCTCGCACGCTGTTTATCGCAGATCTGCATCTGTGTCAGGAAGAACCGGCAATTACTGCCGGTTTTCTGCATTTTTTACAGCGCGAAGCACATACTGCTGACGCGCTCTATATTCTGGGCGATCTGTTTGAAGCCTGGATTGGCGATGACGATCCCAATCCGCTACATCAGCAAATTGCCACGGCGCTACGCGCCCTGCCGCTGCCGGTCTACTTTATCCATGGCAACCGTGACTTTCTGCTGGGTCAGCGCTACGCCCACGCCTGCGGTATGACGCTGCTGCCGGAAGAGCAGGTGGTACAGCTCTATGGCAGATCGGTTCTGATTATGCATGGCGATACGCTCTGTATCGATGACGAAGGCTACCAGCGCTTTCGTCGCAAGGTGCATCAACGCTGGCTGCAAAAGCTGTTTCTGGCGCTGCCGCTACGTTTACGTCAGCGTATTGCCGCGCGTATGCGCGACGGCAGCAAAGATGCCAACCAGCATAAATCCGCCGCCATTATGGATGTTAATGCACAGGCGGTAAGCGCCGTGATGCAGCGCCATCAGGTGCAGTGGCTAATTCATGGACATACGCATCGCCCCGCTACGCATCCGCTAACGGTCAACGGCCAACCCGCAGAACGGCTGGTACTGGGTGCCTGGCACAGCGCAGGCTCGATGATCGAAGTGACGCCAGAGGCGTTAACCCTGATCCATTTCCCGTTCTGAAGCGGCGTTAAACTGCCGCTTTCTTGCGGCTGTTTCCCTGACGCAACCGTTTTCCTCGCGATTCAGACATGCTATTCTCTGTGCCCTTCCCAACCGCGTGGCAGCCACGCCGGTGACCTTTGCACAATCACAGGAGTCAGATCCGCATGTCTCTTAACGCCGCCCCGATCCGCATCGCCATCGTCATGGGTTCGAAAAGTGACTGGGCCACTATGCAGTTCGCTGCGGAAATCCTTACCGCGTTATCCGTTCCCTTTCATGTTGAAATCGTTTCTGCGCACCGCACGCCGGATAAACTGTTCAGCTTTGCCGAAAGCGCGGCAGAGAACGGTTTTCAGGTAATTATCGCCGGTGCTGGCGGCGCGGCGCATCTGCCGGGCATGCTGGCGGCAAAAACACTGGTGCCAGTGTTAGGTGTACCGGTACAAAGCGCGGCGCTGAGCGGCGTCGATAGCCTTTATTCTATTGTGCAGATGCCACGCGGCATTCCGGTAGGGACGCTGGCGATTGGTAAAGCGGGCGCGGCCAACGCCGCTCTGCTGGCGGCGCAGATTCTGGCTATTCATGATGCGGAGCTGGCGGCGCGCCTTACTGCCTGGCGCCAGGCGCAGACGGATGAAGTTTTAAATAATCCAGATCCGCGGGAGGAAGCATGAAGCCGGTATGCGTATTAGGAAACGGGCAGCTGGGGCGGATGCTGCGTCAGGCGGGTGAGCCGCTGGGTATCGCGGTTTATCCGGTTGGGCTTGATGCAGAACCCGAGGCGCTGCCGATTCAGCAAAGCGTAATCACCGCCGAAATCGAACGTTGGCCGGAAACGGCGCTGACCCGCGAACTGGCGCGTCATACCGCGTTTGTTAATCGGGACATTTTTCCGCTACTTGCCGATCGTCTGACACAAAAACAGCTGCTCGATCGGCTGGATCTGGCGACTGCGCCCTGGCAGCTGCTCGCTTCTGCTGACGAGTGGCCGCAGGTTTTTACCCGACTGGGCGAGCTGGCAATCGTTAAGCGCCGTACCGGTGGCTATGATGGTCGCGGTCAGTGGCGTCTGCGCGCGACGGAAACCGCCACGCTACCGGCGGAGTGTTATGGCGAATGTATTGTTGAGCAAGGCATTAAATTTTCTGGCGAAGTTTCGCTGGTTGGCGCTCGTGGACATGACGGCAGCACGGTATTTTATCCGCTAACGCACAATCTGCATCAGGAAGGAATTTTACGCACCAGCGTTGCGTTGCCGCAGCCGAATTACGCCCTACAGCAGCAGGCGGAGCAGATGCTCAGCGCCATTATGCACGAGCTAAACTATGTCGGCGTAATGGCGATGGAGTGCTTTATCGTACCGGAAGGCCTGCTGATTAATGAACTGGCACCACGGGTGCATAACAGCGGACACTGGACGCAAAACGGTGCGTCCATCAGCCAGTTTGAACTACACCTGCGTGCCATTCTCAATCTGCCATTACCGGTGCCGGTAGTAAATGCCCCTTCAGTGATGGTTAACCTGATCGGCACAGAGATGAATACAGAGTGGCTTAGCGAACCGCTGGTCCATCTGCACTGGTATGAAAAAGAGGTACGTCCTGGACGTAAAGTCGGTCATCTCAACCTGAGCGATACGGATAAGGCACGTCTTAATACGGCGCTGGCAGCGTTAGTGCCCATGCTGCCGCCGGAATATGCCAGCGGCATCGCCTGGGCGCAGAATACGCTGCGCTAACAAAGTCTGTCTGTCCGCACCCGGCGGACAGACATTTTCAAAAATGACGAAATAACGCCCTGCCGTGCAACAGCCGGATACCGAGCCAGCCGCCACATAGCGAGAGCAGCAATGCCCCGCTCAGCGGCAATGCCAGCCATAGCCGGTAATCGGGTTGCCAGGGGAAATCGAACACTTTACGCTGCAATCCCCACAACGCCGCTTCTGCTCCCAGCGCCGCCGCCGTTCCTGCCACAATCCCTAATAAAGCAAATTCACACCACAGGGTGGTACGCAGCAGCTTTTTACCTGCCCCCAGCGTCCGGTAGACGATCAGCTCCTGGCGGCGCTGACGCATGCCAACCTGAATCTGAGCCAGCAGCAGCAATAAACCGCAAACGGTGACCAGAACCACCATGACCTCCAGCGCCTGGCTGACCTGAGCCAGTATCTGACCAATTTGGCTTAGCATCGCACCGATATCGAGCAGGCTGAGCGTAGGAAACGCCCGGTTGAGCCGTGCCAGCACGTCGTTATGCCCATCAAACCGGAAACTGGTTAGCCAGGTTTGTGGTTGTTCATCCAGCGCTCCCGGCGGAAAAATAAAGAAGAAGTTAGGCCGTAAGCTCTCCCAGTCTACTTTGCGCAAGCTACTGATTTTGGCGCTGAACTGCTGCGTATCGCCGGTAAAGGTCAGCGTATCACCTAACTTCACGCCCAGCCGCCCTGCCAGCTCAACTTCCATAGAGACTTCGCCCATCTGTGGCGGCCAGCTTCCTTTAACTAACGGGTTATGTTCAGGGCGCTGCGCCAGCGAGGTTAAATTCAGCTCGCGGTTAAGCGCATTATCCATACGCGGATCGACCGCCTGGTGATTGATCTCCGTCAGGCGCACGCGGGCAACAGGGTAAAAGGTGCCGGGCGATATCTGATGCTGTTGCAGAAAACGTTCTACCTCCGGCACCTGCTCGCGGCTGATATTCAGTAAAAAGTAGTTAGGGCTATCGGCAGGTAATTGCTGTTGCCAGCGATCCAGCAGATCGCCGCGCAGTACCAGCAGCAAAGCCAGCAGCATAAAAGAGAGCGAGAAGGCGGCCAGCTGGCTCAACGTTGTCCAGGGCTGGCGCAGCAGGCGATTTACCGCCAGCCGCAGCGCCAGACCGCGTGGCCTGAAGCGCCCCAGCAGCTGTAACGCTCCCCAGCCTAACGCAGCCAGCAGCAGCGCCAGCAGTACAATACCGCCCAGTAATGCCCAGAGCAGCTTGCTGTTACCCACCAGCAATAACAGTAACGCCACCACCACCAGCGCCATCACCGGCAGATAGTAACGCAGCGGCCAGACCGGCGCGACAGCATCCTGACGCAGCACCCGCAGCGGCTGTGTTGCCAACAACAGACGATAAGGACGCAATCCTACCAGCAGCGAAATGATAAACAGTGCGCCCAGTGCCCACAGCCAAGGCCAGATCCCAGCGTCAGGCAGATCGCCCGGCAGGAGCGGACGCAACATCTTCAGCAGCAGCGCTTCGAAACCCGCCCCCAGCGCACTGCCAGCCAGCGCTGCCAGCAGCAGCACCGCCAGCCACTGCCCGATAATCAGCTTACGTAGCGCACTGCCGCTGGCTCCTAGCGTTTTCAGTACCGCCACCAGATCGTACCGGCTACGGCAGTAATGGTTCATTGCTACCGCTACCGCCGCTATTGCCAGCAGCAGCGTTAACAGCGCCGACAACAATAAAAACTGCTGCGCACGTTGCATCGTACGTGATGGCGCATCCTCCGAGTTTTCCACGCTGAGCCAGCGCTGATCGGTTTTCAGTCGGGGCGTAATCCAGGCGTCATAGTGCCCCAACGCTTCCGCGTCACCGGCAAATTTATAAAACCAGGTCGTTCGGCTGCCTGGCTGGACTGCGCCAGTTTTACTGATATCCGCCAGGTTCATTAACAACCGGGGCGCGGTCTGAAATGGATTAAACCCGGCATCCGGTTCCTGTAGAATCGTACCGGCAATACGCAGCGTAGCGTCACCCACCTCCAGTTCATCACCAGGCTTCACGCCGAGCAGCGCCATCAACCGCGGTGCCAGCAGTACGCTACCGGGAGCGGGTTTGAGATCCGGCGGATCGCTGCGCAGCGCGCCAAACATCGGCCACGCATTGTCCACCGCCTTAATCGACGCCAGCTGCGGTGTATCGCCAGCAAAAGTCATCGTCATAAAGCTAAGCTGAGCGGAAGTTTTTAGCCCAAGCCGCTGCGCCTCATCCAGCCATGCCTGAGGCACGGGATAAGTGCTACGCAGAGTGCGATCGCCCGCCATAAATTCACGGCTCTGCTGCGCCAGGCCCTTCTCCATTCGATCGCCAAGCGTGCCTAATGCCAGCACGCAGGCGACGGAGAGCGTTAGCGCCAGCCAGACGATCAGCAGCGAGGGCGATCGCCACTCGCGCCAGAACCAGCGCCAGATCATGCTTCCTCCCACAGCTTGCCGTCGCGCACGCGCAGACGGCGATCGCAGCGCGCCGCCAGTTGTGCATCATGGGTAACCAGAATCAGGGTGGTCGCGCTGTCGCGATTCATTGAAAACAGCAGATCGGCAATGCGATCGCCGGTTTGACGATCGAGATTACCAGTCGGCTCATCGGCAAACAGCACATCGGGACGTCCGTTAAAGGCGCGCGCCAGTGCCACCCGTTGCTGTTCACCGCCGGAAAGCTGGCTCGGCAAATGATGCAGACGTTTCCCCAGCCCAAGCTCTGTCAGTAAAGCCAGCGCCTGTTCGCGGCTCTGCTTTTCTGCTTCACCACGTAGCAGGGCCGGTAGCTGTACGTTTTCCAGTGCGTTCAGGGTAGGCACCAGCATAAATGACTGGAAAACGAAGCCGACATGGCGAGCGCGCAGTGCGGCGCGCTGCTCCTCGTTCATCTGCGTTAACGGCTGCCCGCAGAGCCACACTTCACCGCTGCTGCCGTCATCCAGCCCGGCCAGAATCCCCAGCAGCGTTGATTTACCGGAACCGGACTCGCCAATCAGGGCGATACTCTGCCCCGGTTTGACAACCAGCTCAACTCCGGTAAGGATGAACAACTGATGCTCTCCTTCACCGACGGATTTAGTAAGATGATGAACTTCAACAATGTTTTCCGCTGGCATTATCCCTTCCTGTTGTTATTGCTGCTGCTGACGCGCGTGGCCTCGGCAGATACCTTGCTGGTGCTGGGCGACAGTTTGAGCGCGGGCTATCGAATGTCTGCCGATGCGGCCTGGCCTGCGCTGCTGGATAAAAAATGGCAGCAACAGCCGCAGGTAGTAAACGGCAGCATCAGCGGTGACACCTCGGCTCAGGGACTGGCACGCCTGCCCGCGTTGCTGCAACAGCATAAGCCGCGCTGGGTGCTTATCGAGCTGGGTGGCAATGATGGGCTGCGCGGCTTCCCGCCGCAAAATATTGAACAGGATTTGCGCAAAATCATCACTACGGTGCAGGCCGCTAACGCCGAGCCGCTGCTGATGCAGATTCGCCTGCCCGCCAATTATGGCCGCCGCTATACCGAATCGTTCAGCGCTATCTATCCCAAACTGGCTCAGCAGTATGCTATTCCGCTGGTGCCTTTCTTTATGGAGCAGGTTTACTTAAAACCCCAATGGATGCAGCAGGACGGCATTCATCCTGCGCCCGACGCGCAGGGCTTTATTACCGAGCTGATGGATCAGGCGCTGTCGCCTGTCGTTAAGCACGGCTCATAGAATCATAAACGGCAAAGAAGCCAGAGACGTAAAGTTATGCAAAAAAACGTGTTAATTACCGGTTGCTCCAGCGGCATTGGGCTGATCGCCGCACAGGATCTGTTGATGCGCGGCTATCGCGTACTGGCCGCCTGTCGTAAAGCAGCAGACGTAGAACGTATGAATTCGCTGGGCTTTTGCGGCATTCAGCTCGATTTAGACGATGAAGAGAGCGTAATACAGGCAGCGCAGCAGGTAATTTCACTAACCGGGAACCGCCTTTATGGGCTATTTAACAATGCTGGCTATGGCCTTTATGGTCCGCTAACCACCATTTCACGCCAGCAGCTGGAGCAACAGTTCGCCAGCAACCTGTTCGGCACCCACCAGCTAACGATGCTGTTGCTGCCTGCGCTACGCGCCAGCGGCGAAGCGAGGATTATCAACACCAGTTCGGTGATGGGGCTGATTGCCACACCCGGGCGCGGTGCCTATGCCGCCAGCAAATATGCGCTGGAAGCCTGGAGCGATACTTTACGTATGGAGCTGCACGGCAGCGGCGTTAAGGTCAGCCTGATCGAGCCGGGCCCTATACATACTCACTTCACCGCTAACGTAAATCAAACGCAGCGCGATAAGCCAGTGAAAAACCCAGGCATCGCGGCGCGTTTTACTCTGCCACCGGAAGCGATTTTGCCTAAGCTACGCCACGCGCTGGAAAGCCGTCATCCACGACTGCGTTATCCTGTGACGCTGGTCGCGCACGTTATGAGTTGGCTGCGCCGCTTGCTGCCCGGCTGGATGCTGGATCGCATTTTACGCGGTAACTAGCGCAGCAAGGCAAATTTAGCTTGAAGCAGAGTACAACGCCCCAATATCGTAACAACGTCATCAGACAAAGAGACCCAGACATGTCACTACACGCTTCGATTATTGATATTAACGAATCCAACCTGCAGCAGGCGCTGGAACAATCCATGACGGTGCCGGTGCTGTTTTATTTCTGGTCCGATCGTAGCCAGCACTGCCAGCAACTGACACCGGTTCTGGAACGACTGGCACAGGAATACGCAGGACAATTTGTACTGGCGAAGCTCGATTGTGATAATGAGCCAATGGTGGCTTCACAGTTTGGCCTGCGCGCTATCCCTACCGTTTATCTTTTCCAGAACGGTCAACCGGTAGATGGTTTCCAGGGGCCGCAGCCGGAAGAGGCCATCCGCGCGCTGCTGCAAAAAGTGCTGCCGCGTGAAGAAGAACTGAAAGCGCAGCAGGCGCTGGAACTGATGCAGCAGGGCAAACACCTGGAAGCGCTGCCGCTGTTGAAAGAGGCCTGGCAGCTCAGCAACCAGTCGAGCGAAATAGGTTTTCTGCTGGCTGAAGCGTTAATTAATCTTAATCGCAGCGACGAAGCAGAAACGGTATTAAAAGCCGTGCCGTTACAGGACCAGGATACGCGTTATCAGGGCCTGATGGCGCAGATCGATCTGTTGAAACAGGCAGCAGATACGCCAGAGATTCAGCAATTGCAGCAGCAGCTGGAAAGCGATCCGGGGAATGCCGAACTGGCCAGCAAACTGGCTTTACAGCTACATCAGGTCGGGCGTAACGAAGAGGCGCTGGAGCTGCTTTATACGCATCTGAAAACGGATTTAAATGCAGCAGATGGTCAGGCGCGTAAAATGCTGCAGGAAATTCTGGCGGCGCTGGGTACCGGCGACGCATTAGCGGCCAAATACCGCCGCCTGTTATACTCCCTGCTCTACTAATCAGCAGCAGAACGGGCTCGGGAAGGGCCCGTTTTAAAACAGTCTGGAGGTTATATGTTCGCCGTTGTTCCCGTGCTTATTGTTGTCGCGTTAATTATTGTCTGGTCAGGGGTAAAAATTGTACCACAGGGCTATCAGTGGACCGTTGAACGTTTTGGACGCTATACCAAAACGCTACAGCCCGGCCTTAATCTTGTTGTTCCCTTCATGGATCGTGTCGGTCGAAAAATTAATATGATGGAGCAGGTACTGGACGTACCTTCACAGGAAGTTATTTCGAAAGATAACGCTAATGTCACTATCGATGCCGTCTGCTTTATTCAGGTTATCGATCCGGCGCGTGCCGCCTATGAAGTCAGTAATTTAGAGCTGGCAATTATTAATCTGACGATGACCAACATTCGTACCGTACTTGGTTCTATGGAACTGGACGAGATGTTGTCACAGCGCGACAGCATTAATACCCGTCTGCTGCATATCGTTGATGAAGCGACCAATCCCTGGGGTGTAAAGGTAACGCGTATTGAAATTCGCGATGTGCGCCCGCCGCAGGAGCTAATCGCGGCCATGAACGCACAGATGAAAGCGGAACGTACCAAGCGTGCCGATATTCTGGCGGCGGAAGGTATCCGTCAGGCGGCCATTTTACGTGCCGAAGGCGAAAAACAGTCTGAAATATTAAAAGCAGAGGGCGATCGTCAGGCGGCCTTCCTGCAGGCTGAAGCTCGCGAGCGCGAAGCGGAAGCGGAAGCACGCGCTACTCAAATGGTTTCAGAAGCCATTTCAGTAGGTAACGTTCAGGCGATAAACTACTTTGTCGCGCAGAAATATACGGATGCTCTGCAGGCGATCGGGGCCGCTAATAACAGTAAAGTTGTACTGATGCCGCTGGATGCCACCAGTATTATGGGTTCTGTCGCCGGTATCAGCGAGCTACTGAACGAAAGTAAGACAACGCGGGGCGACAGATAATGCTGGACGCTTTCGTAAGCCACCCACACTGGTTCTGGCTGACGTTAGGCGGTCTGCTGTTAATTGCTGAGATGCTGGGCACTAACGGCTATTTACTGTGGAGCGGCATCGCCGCGCTTAGCGTTGGTCTTGCGTGCTGGGCGTTTCCGTTCTCATGGGAGATGCAGGGGGTGCTCTTCGCTCTGCTAACCCTGATTGCCGTTTTCCTCTGGTATCGCTGGCTGACAAAACGTCAGCGATGCCCGGATGCCTTACTGAATCAGCGCGCGTTACAGATGGTCGGTATGACGTTGACGCTAACAGAGAACCTGAGCAACGGGCTGGGACACGTTCGTATTGGTGATGGCAGCTGGCGCGTGCAGGCGCAGCAAGATCTGCCTGCCGGAACGCGAGTAGTGGTAGTGAGTCTCGAAGGTGTGACCCTGCGTATCGCACCGCAAATTCCTGAACACACCGAACGCTAATCGCTTTTTGATAAAGCCTGCCGCTGGTTGCTAACGCTTTTCGCTGTGGCAGCAACCGGCCAGGTTATTAATAATCGGGCAATCTGCACTGTCATCGCCAGGACAGCTTTCCGCCAGCGCCAGCAGCCGTTCACGCATCAGGTTCAGCTCATAAATATGTGCTTCAATTTCTTTTACTTTTCGTAAGGTTCGGGCTTTAACATCGGCGCTGTGACGCGCGGGATTGTTAAACAGCAGCACCAGTTCCCGGCACTCATCCAGATTGAAACCAACCTGACGAGCCTGACGCAGCAACGTTAACTCTTCAAGGTGACGGGCCGTGTAGCTGCGATAGCCGTTTTCACTGCGTAGCGGTGGTGTAACTAACCCCTTCTCTTCATAAAAACGGATTGCCTTGCTGGTCAGACCGGTTTTTTTTGCCACATCGCTAATGTTCATGATATCCCCCTTCGGTTGATTATGGACAGCCTGACGTTACAGGTTCGACAGAGCAAACTGCCGAGGCCCAGTTATAACGTGATTTATAAATACCCGAAACAGTTAACTTTTGAATTTCAGTTGCGTCAGGCAAACGCGATCTGCACCACATTATTAATTCTGTGTACCTTATTAATAAGGTTTAATTCTGCCTCCATTTTAAAAACCGTGCACGAAAACTTGACCTTCCCCTTGAGGGAAGGTTTAACCTTAGATTTCATCAAAACGGTATTCTGCCCCGTGCAGAAAGGAGAGAGTTTATGTCACAAACCATCAACCTGGCGCTGGACGGCCTGTCCTGTGGTCACTGTGTTAAACGCGTTAAAGAAGCGCTGGAGCAACGTGCAGACGTTCAGCAGGCCGAAGTGACGCTAAACGCGGCCCAGGTAACGGGTGATGCCAGCGCGGAAGAACTGATTGCCACCGTTGAGCAGGCGGGTTATTCAGCCAGCCGCCAGGAAGGCTCACGCCCAAAGCCTGAACCGCTGACAGAATCAGAGACAACGCCGGAAGCGCTGACAGCGGATCATTCACAGCTTCCGGCACAGGCTGATGCCGCAGCGGAAAACTATCAACTGCTGATCGACGGCATGAGCTGCGCCAGCTGCGTAAGTCGGGTTGAAAAGGCGTTGGCGCAGGTTGAAGGCGTGCAACAGGCACGCGTCAATCTCGCTGAGCGTAGCGCACTGGTTATTGGTTCGCCACAGCCGGAGGCGTTAGTCGCAGCCGTAGTTAATGCGGGCTACGGCGCGGAAGTCATTGGCGACGAAAACGAGCGGCGCGAAAAACAACAGCTTAGCGCCCAGCAGGCGATGCGCCGCTTTAGCTGGCAATCTGCCCTGGCGCTGGCGCTGGGCGTACCGTTAATGATTTACGGTCTGTTCGGCGATAATATGATGCTGACCGCCAGCAACCGCAGCGGCTGGCTGGCCGTAGGTATACTGACGCTGCTGGTGATGATCGTTGCTGGCGGGCATTTTTACCGCAGCGCATGGCGCAGCCTGCGCAACGGCTCCGCCACGATGGATACCCTGGTGGCGTTGGGCACGCTGGCGGCCTGGCTCTACTCTATCAGCGTGAATCTGTGGCCAGATTTCTTCCCGACGGCGGCACGCCATCTCTATTATGAAGCCAGCGCCATGATAATTGGCCTGATCAATTTGGGTCATGCGCTGGAACAACGCGCTCGCCAGCGCTCTTCGCGCGCGCTGGAACGCTTACTGGATCTTACGCCAGCTAGCGCGCGTATAGTTACTGAACAGGGCGAACGTTCCGTACCGCTCAGTGAGGTTCAGCTGGGCATGACGTTACGGCTGGTAGCAGGCGATCGCGTCCCGGTTGATGGCACCATCAGCGAGGGTGAAGCCTGGATCGATGAATCGATGCTGACCGGCGAGCCCGTCCCACAAAACCGATCGCAGGGTGAGACAATCCATGCCGGTACGCTGGTGCAGGATGGCAGTATCCTGTTTCAGGCCAGCGCCATCGGTAAAAACACCACGCTGTCGCGTATTATTCAACTGGTGCGTCAGGCGCAAAGCAGCAAGCCCGCCATCGGACAGTTAGCCGACCGTATTTCCAGCGTTTTTGTTCCTGCCGTTGTGCTGATCGCCCTGTTCAGCGCCGCTGTCTGGTATTTCTTCGGTCCGCAGCCTTCGCTGGTTTATATGCTGGTGATTGCCACTACGGTACTGATTATCGCCTGCCCCTGTGCGCTTGGCCTGGCCACGCCGATGTCAATCATTGCGGGAGTAGGACGGGCGGCAGAGTTTGGCGTGCTGGTACGCGATGCGGATGCCTTACAGCGCGCCAGCGAGCTGGATACGCTGGTATTTGATAAAACCGGCACCCTGACTAAAGGCGCACCACAGGTGACGCAGATCGTTGCCTTTAATGATTTTAGTGAAACGCAGGTGCTTCGCTGGGCAGCGGCGCTGGAGCAGGGTTCGAATCATCCGCTGGCAAAAGCCATTCGCGATCGCGCCGGAGAGACCGCAGTATTGCCAGTAAGCGTACAGTTACGCACCCTGCGTGGTCTGGGGCTGAGCGCAATGCTGGAAGGCAAATCGATGCTGTTAGGCAACGCCGCGCTGCTGGCTCAACAGCAAATTGAGGCGGACCAGGCAACCGCACTTGCCAACGAGCAGGCGGCTCTGGGGGCCACGCCGGTTTTTCTTGCGGTTGATGGCAAACTGGCGGGACTGCTGACCATTCGCGATCCGTTACGTGAAGAGAGCGTCGGGGCGTTACAGCGTTTGCACGGGCTGGGCTACCGGCTGATCATGTTGACCGGCGATAACGAAATTACCGCAAAGGCGATTGCACGGGAAGCCGGGCTGGATCAGGTTATCGCCGGCGTACTGCCGGATGGTAAGGCGCAGGCAATCGTGCAACTGCAACAGGCAGGGCATAAAGTAGCGATGATTGGCGACGGCATTAACGATGCGCCTGCGCTGGCTCAGGCTGACGTCGGTATCGCCATGGGCGGCGGTAGCGATGTGGCAATTGAAACCGCCGCGATTACTTTGATGCGCCATGATTTGCACAGCGTCGTCGATGCGTTAGCCATCGCTAAGGCAACGCTGCGTAATATGAAACAGAATCTGCTCGGTGCATTTGTTTATAACTCGTTAGGTATTCCCATCGCTGCGGGTGTGCTGTGGCCACTGACGGGAACGCTGCTCAGCCCGGTGATTGCCGGGGCGGCGATGGCGCTTTCTTCAATAACCGTTGTCAGCAATGCCAATCGCCTGCTGCGCTATCAGCCGCCAAAAGCATAACGTCCTGCGCTTTCACCTGTTCATCCGTAAATGAAACCGCTAGCATGAGATGTTTACGGGCGGAAACGGATAGAAGAATGGAGAACTGGCTGTATAACCTGAAGGCGCTGTTCCACAGGCTGCTGCCAACGCACTACCGCTGGCCTGCTTCCGATATCTGGCTACCGGGACAGCGCCAGCTGCACCTGGTGGGAAGCATTCATATGGGAACGCGAAATATGATGCCGTTACCGCCCGCGCTGCTGCAAAAGCTGGAAACGGCTGATGCCCTGATCGTTGAGGCAGATATTACCGGCAGCGCTTCTCCATTTAACTACAGCGAACCTCAGCCACCGCTGTCGGAAAGGCTGGATGCGGATACGCTGCAACGCCTGCGTCACCTGTGCGACGAGTTTCAGCTCTCTCTCGCCCAGCTCGATCCGCTACCCGCATGGCAAATAGCCCTGATGCTACAGGCACAGCAGGCGCAAAGGCTGGGTTTACGTCCCGATTACGGCATTGACTATCAGCTTTTGCAGGCCGCTCACAGCCAAGGCCGCCGCGTTATTGAGCTTGAAGGTGCGGGAGAACAGCTCGACCTGTTGAAAATGCTGCCGGAAAATGGCGGCTCGCTGCTGGCCGATACGCTGGAACACTGGCATACCAATGCCCGCCTGTTGCAGACTATGATCAGCTGGTGGCTGGAAAAGCCGCCGCAGCAGAATCGACCGGCGCTGCCAACTACCTTCTGTTCAGAACTGAATGATGTGCTAATGAATCAGCGTAACCAGCGCTGGGATACACAGCTACGCGCTCTGCCGCCGGGGCGTTACGTCGTGGCGGTCGGCGCGCTGCATCTGTATGGCGAGAATAATTTACCCGCGCTGCTGAGACGTAAATAAAAAAAAAGGCCAATATTGCTATCGGCCCGTCAAAGAGGAATTTATTTATGATTTTGGTTATTCATCAGCAGATGAACTGCCAATGCAAAAGCGATTTTCTCTCAAAGTCTGGCATTTCACCAGCGCTATTTTTCACCAATTTGTAAGCTTACATGGTCAGGAACATACAATGACACCCGCAATAAAACTGCTGGAAAAAAACAAAATTCCTTTTACTCTCCATCCTTACGAACATGACAGTCATGAGACAAACTTCGGTGACGAAGTGGTACGCAAGCTTAATCTGGATCCACAGCAGGTATATAAAACTTTGCTGGTGGCGCTGAACGGCGACGATAAACATCTTGCCGTCGCGGTAACGCCGGTAGCCAGCCAGCTGGATTTGAAAAAAGTGGCTAAAGCGCTGGGCGTAAAAAAAGTCGAAATGGCCGATCCGCAGCTGGCACAGCGCGTAACCGGCTATCTGGTTGGCGGCATCAGCCCGCTGGGACAGAAAAAACGCCTGCCAACGGTGATTGATCACCAGGCATCCACTTTCCCAACCATCTTTATCTCCGGCGGCAAGCGCGGTCTGGATATTGAACTGGCTGCCAGCGATCTGGCCACGTTGCTCAACGCCAGCCTGGTCGATATCGCCCGCCGTGATTAGGCGCGCTGGGCGCATAATCGGTCAATCATCCAGCGCCCTGCCGGCCCCGGCGGGGTGCGCGTTGACCATACCACCTCTAGCGCGATGCTTTGCGGCCATCCCGCTACCGGCAATGTCACCAGCACGCCATGTCCAAACTGCTTTACCAACCAGCGTGGCAGAATCGACCAGCCAAATTCCAGTTCCGCCATCTCCAGCAGCAGTAAATAAGAGGGCGCGGTCCAGACCGGCCCACGTGACATATTTTCTCTGCCAACCCAGGTATTGAGCTTTAGCTGGCGCACCTGCTCCAGTTCCACCTGGCTAACCGTCATCTGATGAGCCAGCGGGTGATTGCGATGAATAAAAATCTCCATCTGCGCCTGCATCTGTAACCGCGAGGCGGAGATCGTCGCGGGAAGCTGCTTTTGCGCACGAATAACACCGAGATGGCTGCGCCCGCTTTTCAGCAGTTCGATCACATCCTCATCTTCGGCAAGCATGCATTCCAGTTCAATATGCGGATAACGCACCTCGAACTCTTTCAGCAGCTGTTCATGATGATCGGCCTGCCAGAAATCGGAAACTGCCATGCTAAGACGTGGCTCAACGTCTCCCGAAAGCCTTACCGCCAGTTCATCCAGGCGCTGGCTGGCAGCGAGAATATCTTCAACCCGGCGCAGCGCCCGTATACCCGCCTCGGTTAATACCGGCTCGCGCCCTTCACGATGAAAAAGTTGAAAACCGAGATCGGTTTCCAGATTAGCAATCGCCGCGCTAACGGTAGACTGACTTTTCCCCAGCGCCCGTGCGGCGGCGGAAAAAGAGCCGCTTTCTACCGTTTGAACAAAAGCCTGCAATGATTCCGGTGAATAACGCATCTTTCTATCGCTTTTATCGATGGGTGTTAATTTCAGTTTACCTGAAGAAACAAAGAAAATACGCCTTCTGTTAAATAAGGAGGGGTTATGCGTACCCGTTCGCTTAAAGAGCGTTTGCTGCATGCCGTTGGTTTTGAAACCGTGGCTATTTTAACGGCGTCGCCGGTAGCGGCGTTAATAATGAATAAGCCGCTGTTTCAAATGGGCGCCGTGGCATTAATGCTTTCGACGCTCGCGATGGTGTGGAATATCATTTACAACGCCTTGTTCGATCGCTTTTTTCCACCACAAAAACCGCGTGCTCTGCTGGTACGCCTGGTTCATGCGCTTTGCTTTGAGGGGGGATTTATCACCATCGGTCTGCCGCTTGCCGCTTATATGTTAAATATCGGCCTGTTACAGGCGTTTATGCTGGAAATAGGCTTTTTCATCTTCTTTTTGCCCTACACCATGATTTATAACTGGCTGTGGGACAGGCTAAGAGAGAAATGGTTTTCCCGACGTACCTGTATGCAGGAATAGCGCGATCGTGACCCTCGCCGCTTAACCGGCGAGGGTGCTGTTTAACAATTTTATTCTTCGCCGGTTAGCCAGGCCAGAATCATCTGCGGATAGCTGCGGCGTCGTTTTTCCTGCTGTTGTTGGCGCTCCTGCTTTTGTGCCGCGCTGAGATAAACGATCTCCCCGCGTGGCATATAATCCGCTGCCTTCAACGGTGAATGCTGCTCAATATATTGCTTCAGCACTTCCGCATCGACAAAACCGGTGTTGACAAAGCTCGGCAGCTTGTCGATTGCCGGATAACCATCTCCGCCGCTGGCGTTAAAGCTTAATGTTGCCATACGATAAACTTTATCCGCCTGAAGCGGTTCGCCATTGATTTTTATATCGCTGACGCCTTCGCCGTCGGCTACCAGGCTGACGTTAGCAAACTGCGCGTAGGCACCGGAATCAACCTGCTTGTTCGCGACAACTGCCAGATATTTTTCTACCTCGCTGCCCTTCATCTCGACCTGGCATAACGTGTTGCCGAACGGCTGTACCTTCAGCACATCTTTATAGCTAATCGGTCCGGCGGCGATGGAGTCGCGCACGCCGCCGCCGCTCATCACGGCAAAGTCAGACTTTGTACGTTCAATCTGCGCCATCAGCATTAGCCGAGCCAGGTTAGTCTGGACAAAACGCACCTTGTTGCGATCGCCTTCCAGTCGTTCATCAACGCTGCCTACCTGCACGCCCAGCTGCGCCTCCCCTTTTTTCTGGAAAGGCATCAGCAGCTTCAGCATGGCGCTGTTAGGGGCGATTTCAGGCTGGTAATTAATCCATTCATCTTTACCTTCGCTGTTTTTTACTTTGTGCTTCAGGTTAACCGGTATCAGCTGATAATTTTCCAGCGTCAGCACGCCGTCCCTGAAAGTAAAATCAGCCCGCCCAACGTATTTGCCCCATTCATGCGCCTGCACGATCCAAGTTCCATTTTGGCGATCGGGCCTGCAGGGCGATCCCGGCACATAATCGACCTGCTTCTGATTATCTTCAGCCATACACACCGGATCCTGTGAATGACCACCAACAATCAGATCGAGATAGCCTGCCGGTAATGCACGCGCCATTTCCACGTCGCCCGGTGCATTGGAGCCGTGGTTGCCGTTGTCATAATGGCCCATATGAGTAGCGGCAATAATCACGTCCGGCTTTTCCGTCGCACGCAGCGCTTCTACCACGCTTTTCGCTTCGCTGGTGGGCGAACGAAATTCAATATCGGTCAGGTATTCTGGATTGCCGATTTTCGCCGTGTCGTCGGTGGTCAGGCCGATAACCGCAATCTTCAGTCCCATACGATTAAACAGGGCATAAGGCTGAAAAAGACGCTCTCCACTACTTTTTTGGTAGATATTGGCTGAAAGTAACGGAAATTTGGCCCATTTTTGCTGCTGACGCAGCACAGAAAGTGGATTATCAAACTCATGGTTACCGATCGCCATCGCATCGTAGCCTACCAGGTTCATCCCACGAAAATCGGGTTCCGCATCCTGTAAGTCCGATTCGGGTACTCCGGTATTAATATCGCCACCGGAAAGGATCAATACCGCGCCACCATGCGCCTGCACATCGTAGCGAATCGTGTCTACCAGCGTTTTTTGCGCCGCAAGACCATACTCACCCTGTTCATTCTGCCAGAAGCGCCCGTGATGATCGTTAGTATGCAAAACGGTAAATTTGTAGACGCGCCCTTTTTCCCAGGCCAGCGCCTGCGCAGAACACAAGCTTAGGGAAAGGATCCCGCCCATAATTAAGGTATTGATAAAGCGCAACGTTGTTCTCCTTGTCGACTCGCTTTTGGTCGCGCCACGCCGTCGTAACGGAAAAGCTGCGCCCTGCTGATAAAATTCTCGTAACCACATAAAAAACGGTCCTGTTAACGCTAGTTATGCCTTAAGCAGGGCGCTGCCGCAATCTTCTGCTCGACAACAGCACAAAATTTTTTCGCTATGGCCAGGATAGCTGCAAAACAACCAGCATTTTGCGCTTTCATCGGCGTTGAGCCCCTTTTAATAACCTTAGCGGCGTAAGCTGTCATTTTTATCACCCGCTTTTTGCAAAAAGAGGAATTCTTCCTACAGGAACTATCAAGGATACGGCGTCATAAGTAAAAAAAATGACTGTCAGATTAATTTTTTTAGATTTACCGCACTTTTTTCAACTTTTGTCCCTTTATAGTCACGCAGACCGCCCTGTTTTGCTTTACACTGGTTACAACCGGACACAGTTGCACACAGAAGGAGACAGCATGCACCACACTACCCCGCTGATTACCACCATTGTCGGAGGCCTTGTCCTCGCCTTCCTCCTGGGAATGCTCGCCAATCGCCTGCGAATTTCTCCGCTGGTGGGCTATTTACTGGCGGGCGTGCTGGCGGGTCCTTTTACTCCCGGTTTCGTTGCCGATACCAAACTGGCACCAGAGCTGGCGGAGTTAGGTGTGATTTTGCTGATGTTTGGTGTCGGTCTGCATTTCTCTCTGAAAGATTTAATGGCGGTAAAAGCTATCGCTATCCCTGGCGCCGTTGCACAAATTACCGTAGCAACGCTGCTGGGAATGGGGCTGAGTCTGGCGCTGGGATGGAGCTGGATGAGCGGCCTGGTGTTCGGCCTTTGTCTCTCCACCGCCAGTACCGTGGTGCTACTGCGCGCGCTGGAAGAACGGCAGCTGATTGATACCCAGCGGGGCCAAATCGCTATCGGCTGGTTAATTGTTGAAGATCTGGTGATGGTGTTGACGCTGGTGCTGCTGCCCGCTATTGCCGGTATGCTGGAAAAAGGCAATGCCAGCCTGACGCTGCTGGCGTGGGATCTGCTGCTTACCATCGGTAAGGTTGCCGCCTTTATGGTGCTGATGATGGTGGTGGGCCGCCGCGTGGTGCCGTGGATTCTGGCGCGCAGTGCCGCAACCGGCTCGCGTGAACTCTTTACGCTGTCAGTACTGGCGCTGGCGCTCGGCATTGCCTTCGGTGCCGTTGAGTTCTTCGATGTCTCCTTTGCCCTGGGTGCATTCTTCGCCGGTATGGTGCTGAACGAATCGGAACTGAGCCATCGCGCCGCCCATGATACCCTGCCGCTGCGCGATGCGTTTGCCGTGCTGTTTTTTGTGTCGGTCGGGATGCTGTTCGATCCGATGATTATGGTGCAGCAGCCGCTGGCGGTGCTGGGTGTACTGACGATTATCGTACTGGGTAAATCGCTGGCAGCATGGCTGCTGGTGTCCCTGCTTGGCCATTCGCGCCGTACCGCGCTGACTATCTCCGTTAGCCTGGCGCAAATCGGTGAGTTCGCCTTTATTCTTGCCGGTCTTGGCATCGCGCTTAACCTGCTCAGTGACGAAGGGCGTAACCTGGTGCTGGCAGGGGCTATCCTGTCAATTATGCTCAATCCGATCCTGTTTACCCTGCTGGAGCGCTATCTGGAGAAGAACGAAAACTTCGAAGAACAGAGTCTGGAAGAGGCAACGGAAGAAGAGAAGCAGATTCCAGTCAATATCTGCAATCATGCGGTGATCGTTGGTTACGGACGCGTAGGCAGCCTGGTCAGCAAGCTACTGATGGAAGCGGAAGTGCCGATTGTGGTGGTGGAAAATGCACGTAATCGCGTTGAGGCGTTACGTGAGCAGGGTATCCATGCGGTGTTGGGTAATGCGGCACGGGTGGAAACCATGGAGCTGGCGCGTCTGGACTGTGCCCGCTGGCTGCTGATGAGCATTCCTAACGGCTACGAGGCCGGTGAAATCATCGCGGCAGCACGTGAGAAACATGCTCATCTGGAAATCATCGCCCGCGCCCACTATGACGATGAGGTGCACTATATCCTTGAGCGCGGTGCCGATAACGTAATTATGGGCGAACGTGAAATTGCCAATAGTATGCTGGCAACGCTGAAAGCGGGGCTGGAGGTGCAGCCTGCCATTCAGCGTCCTGAACATCAGCATGGATAACGGCGCGGCCTCTGCCGCGCTGACGTTTAACGTTCCCAGTAGGCTTCTTCGAGGCTGTCTTCCCGTTCCGGCAGGCCGCGCGTCAGGCGCGGCGAATGCTGATTCAGTACCTGATAGCTAACGCGGTTCGCATATTTACATACCTGCGCCAGCGAAGAGTAAGTCAGATAGCTACGCTGATGTTTGCTGGAGTTGGGTACGTTATTACGATGATAGCTGTTAGCGGTAATATCGTGCAGCAGCGCCGCCAGCGCCCCATCTCCTGCTCCGTTAGTATTCATGATTTTTTCCGGCCCGCCCATATAAGGGGCGATATGTGAATAGATGCGGCGCGGCTGCTGGCAATCCTGATGGCGCATGGCGCGGCTGAACTCATACTGATTAAATTCAGGAATCGCACCGGGCAGCAGCGGATGGTTAGTTTGGCGTTTCGCGCTCTCCTCGGTGTAACCTGCCATATAAAGCCCGTTAGGACCGGCAGTACAGAGCACCAGATCGACCCACTCCAGGGCGCAATCCGCCGCCTGTAGCGGATCGGCATGGCCGGTCAGCTCCAGCCCTTCTTCTTCGTTCATCGCCAGGATGGAAACATGCTCCTGTAGGAATTCGCGCCAGAACTGCGGATTTTCCGCAATCACATGCTTAGTGCCCAACGTCAGCACTACCGGTACGTTGTACTGCTTCGCCCAGGCCACCGCCTGCATGGTCGCTTCCGGCATTGGTTCGCCGGGCTTGCAGCGTACCAGGTAGGAGGTCAGTACCAGCGCTGAAGCGCCAGCGATCACCTCTTCCGGGATACTTTCAGGACGCAGCTGGTTCATCATGCCAGGGCTGATAGCAAAGGTGCGCTCGCCGTTATCGCCAATCAGCGTAAAGCAGCGGCCAATAGCACCATCAACTCCCTGCAAATAGTTCAGATCGGTACGGCTGGAGGTATTACAGAGATAACGATAGGCATAGCCACCAATCTGCACGTTATTACACATCACGCCGAGCAGTACGGATCGATCATCCGCCAGCACCGAATAGTTGTGCATAGTATTGCCGATGGTGCCGCCAGCAAACTGATGGGTAATCAGATTTTCACGCATCAGCTCCGCATAAAGCGCATCCGCGACGTCATCTTCAATCACCAACGAATGACCAACGCTGAGCCCGTAGCGCGCCACAAAAGCGTTATCGACCCGGGCCTCAATATCGACCAGCGTTTGATCGATACCCACCACCCAACTGGTGCCGGTTTCACTTTCGGGCTGGACGGGTTGCAGGAGTGGATCGCGCGCGCTGACGGGAAAATAGTGTTTGGATTTGCGTTGGCCGGGAAATTTCATGATTGTTGGCTTCAGAATGAAACAGGCGGAGAATGATAGCACACTCCCCGCCGTTACTCAGCGGTGAGCGTTCACCAGCGCCAGCATCATGGCGATATGTTCGGCATCGTCGTTCAACGCCGGGATATACTCAAATTTTTCACCGCCCGCATGCAGGAAGAACTCCCGGTTCTGCTCGCTAATTTCCTCCAGCGTCTCCAGACAGTCGGCGGAGAAACCAGGGCTCATAATTTGAATATGGCGCACGCCTTTCGCGGGCAAACCGCGCATCGTTTCATCGGTATAAGGCGTTAGCCAGGGCTCACGACCAAAACGCGACTGGAAGGTCATCATCACTTCATTTTCGCTCAGGCCAAGCGCCCGCGTCAGCGCATCGGTGGTATCGCGGCAGCGCTGCGGGTAATCGTCGCCTTCATTAGCAAAGCGCTGCGGAATGCCGTGGAAGGACATCACCAGCAGATCCGGTTTGCCATGCTGCGCAAACGACCGCTCCACCGAAGCTTTTAGTGCGGCGATATAGCCCGGATGTTCGGCATAGTCGCGGATAAAATGCACATCGGGCATAGAGCGATAACCGGCAAATACCGCGCTTAGCCCATCCCAGACCGCCGCAACGGTAGAACAGGAGAACTGCGGATAGAGCGGTAACACGATCAATCGGGTCACACCCTGCGCCATCAGGCTATCCACCGCGCTTTTCAGGCTGGGCGTACCGTAGCTCATACCCAGTTCCACCGGGATATCAAGCTGCGCGGCCAATGCGTCACGCTGACGTTTGCTGTAAACCAGCAGCGGCGATCCTCCCTCCATCCAGACGGAGGCGTAAAGTTTTGCCACGCGCGGTGAGCGAATCGGCAGAATAATGCCGTTGAGGATCGGCCACCACAGCCAGCGCGGCGTATCGACAACGCGCCTGTCACTGAGAAACTGTTTCAGGTAGCGTTTTACCGCAGGCGCGGTTGGCGCATCTGGCGTTCCCAGATTCACCAGCAGGACGCCGGGTTTATCTTGCCTCATCGTATATCCCTGTTTTCTGAATGGATTAACTCGTTTTTCACCGCTATTTTATCCTGGCTGATGCGGATAAGCTCGCCGGTAAAACCTCTCTCAATAAGAGAGAAAAGCGCTCAGCGGCAAAGTATAGAGGAAAGCAAAGCAGGAGGAATAATGAGACAGACGGAAGAAATAAGAAAGCCAGGAATATCGGCACGATACGCCTGGCCTGGTGCTGCGGGCAGAGATTAGCCGAGGATGTTTGCCAGCTCAGCGCTGACTTCGGTCACTTTACGCGTACCATCAATTTTGTGGTACTGGGTGTTACCCGCCTGCGCTTCCTGCTGATAGTAGGCTACCAGCGGCTCGGTCATTTCATGATACTCTACCAGGCGCTTACGCACGGTTTCTTCCTGATCGTCCTTACGCGTAGTCAGCTCTTCGCCGGTCACGTCATCTTTACCTTCCACCTGCGGCGGATTGAATTTAACGTGATAAACGCGGCCAGACGGCGCATGAACGCGGCGGCCTACGATACGCTCAACGATCAGTTCATCAGGCACGTCGAACTCCAGCACGCAGTCAATTTTGATACCGGCTTCTTTCATCGCATCCGCCTGTGGGATGGTGCGCGGAAAGCCATCGAGCAGGAAACCGTTACGGCAGTCATCCTGCGCAATACGCTCTTTTACCAGCGCGATAACCAGTTCATCGGTCACCAGTTTGCCTTCGTCCATAATGGCTTTCGCCTGCTTGCCCAGTTCCGTGCCAGCTTTTACTGCCGCACGTAACATATCGCCCGTGGAGATTTGCGGAATCCCGTATTTCTCCATAATGAACTGAGCCTGAGTGCCCTTACCTGCGCCCGGAGCGCCGAGCAGAATAATACGCATTGCGTAAATCCCCTTGAGAATTGCTTTGATCTAACAGAGAAGGTCAAGAACATACCACTAAGGTCCCGCCACCACAAGAAAACGGGCCCGGAAGCAGTTCTGACGTACAAAAAGTTACCGACGGTTATCATCAACCGCTTTATCAATAAACACCAGTGGGACGTGAGCAGGCACCACGTTTTTCAGACAATCTGTAAATGCAAAAAGCCGGCACAATGGCCGGCCTGGATATTGCGTTTACGTCACGCCAGCAACAGCTGATTCATACGGCGGATAAACTGGTTCGGATCTTCCAGCGTCCCACGCTCAGCGAACAGCGCCTGATCGAGCAGCAGTTCCACCCATTCGGCGAAGCGCGCTTCATCTTCGGTATCGGCGGTGCGTTTCACCAGCGGATGATCCGGGTTCAGCTCAAAGATATATTTTACGTCCGGCACATCCTGACCGGCCGCCGCGAACAGCTTAGCCATCTGCGTGCTGATTTCATTGGCGTCAGTGGTAACAATCGCTGGCGTATCGGTGAGACGATGCGTCAGACGCACCTCTTTCACCCGCTCGCCCAGCAGTGTTTTCACGCGCTCAACAAACGGCTCCAGCGCTTTTTCAGCCTCTTTCTGCGCCTCGTTCTCTTCATCCGCCAGCTTATCCAGCGTTTCATCCGCTTTGCTGACCGACTGGAAGGTTTTTCCATCGAACTCGGTGAGATAGCTCATCATCCACTCATCGATACGATCGGAGAGCAGTAGCACTTCAATGCCTTTCTTACGGAACAGCTCCAGGTGCGGGCTGCTTTTCGCTGCCGCGTAGCTGTCGGCGGTGATGTAGTAAATTTTTTCCTGGCCTTCCACCATACGGCTGACGTAGTCTTCCAGCGAAACGGTCTGTGCCGAACCTTCGCTGCTGGTAGAAGCAAAGCGCAGCAGTTTAGCAATCGCCTGCTGATTGGCGTGATCTTCTGCCGGACCTTCTTTCAGCACCAGCCCGAATTCGCGCCAGAACTGCTGATATTTTTCCGCGTCATCTTTCGCCAGTTTATCCAGCATTTGCAGGACGCGTTTAGTCAGCGCGCTGCGCAGGTTCTGGGTAATGCGGTTGTCCTGCAAGATTTCACGCGAAACGTTCAGCGGCAGATCGTTGGAGTCAATCAGGCCGCGTACGAAGCGCAGATAGTTCGGCATAAACTGTTCAGCATCGTCCATAATAAAGACGCGCTGCACATACAGTTTCAGACCGTGCTTGTGATCGCGGTTCCACATATCCCAGGGCGCACGGGCCGGGATATAGAGCAGACTGGTGTACTCCTGCTTACCTTCAACGCGGTTATGGCTCCAGCTCAGCGGATCGCTGAAATCATGGGCGATATGTTTGTAAAACTCCTTGTACTCTTCGTCGCTGACTTCTGATTTGTTGCGAGTCCAGAGCGCCTGCGCCTTGTTAATTTTTTCCCAGCTGGTGGTATCACTCTCTTCATCTTTGCTTTCGATCTCTACCGGCAGCGCGATGTGATCGGAATATTTGCTGATGATGTTGCGCACGCGCCAGCTGTCGAGGAATTCATCTTCGCCTTCGCGCAGATGCAGGGTAATTTCAGTACCGCGATCCGCTTTGGTCAGATCGTCAATGGTGTATTCACCTTCGCCAGCGGATTCCCAGAATACGCCCTCTTCCGGTGCCGCACCGGCGGCACGGGTGCGCACGGTGACTTTATCAGCAACGATAAATGCGGAGTAAAAACCAACGCCGAACTGACCAATCAGCTGGCTGTCTTTCGCCTGATCGGAACCCAAAGATTCAAGAAAGGCTTTGGTGCCTGATTTCGCAATGGTGCCGAGGTTTTCAATCACCTCATCGCGACGCATACCGATACCGTTATCGCTCAGCGTCAGCGTGCGGTTTTCCTTATCGACAGAAACCCTGACGCGCAGTTCGCCGTCACCTTCATACAGATCTGGCGTTGAAAGCGCACGGAAACGCAGCTTATCCGCTGCATCGGAGGCGTTGGAAATCAGCTCACGCAGGAAGATCTCTTTATTCGAATAGAGGGAATGGATCATCAGGTGCAGAAGTTGTTTTACCTCTGACTGAAAACCACGCGTCTCTTGTCCTTTCATGGTTTGGCTACCTCAACTGAAACAGGTTTATCGAACGTTGAGGAAGAAGTGGGGATGGGAAAACGTTTTTCAAGCTGGCACAAGCGAATGTGCCAGCAAGTGGTCAATATTTGATCTTGTGTCGTCCGGCCAACGAGTGTGACAGCGTGGTACCGTCCACCATTTCCAGCTCGCCGCCAACCGGCACGCCGTGTGCGATACGGCTGGCCTCAACGCCATACTGCGCGCACAGCCCGGCGATATAGTTGGCGGTAGCTTCACCTTCCACCGTGGGGTTGGTGGCGAGGATCAATTCCTGGATGGTTTCCTTCTCCAGCCGCTGTTCAAGGCGATCCAGCCCGATATCCTGCGGGCCAATGCCGTCCAGCGGGGAAAGATGCCCCATCAGCACAAAATAGCGCCCGGCGAACTGCCCGGTTTGCTCAATGGCGTGGATATCTGCCGGACTTTCCACCACGCAAATTTGCCCGTTCTGCTGACGACGCGGGTTCGCGCAGATGGTGCAGATCTCCTGCTCGGTAAAAGTACGGCAGTCGGCACAGTGACCAATTTCCGACATGGCGCGCGTTAGCGCCTGAGCCAGGCGCATGCCTCCGCTGCGATCGCGCTGCAATAGCTGAAACGCCATGCGCTGCGCCGATTTCGGGCCAACGCCCGGCAGGCAGCGCAGCGCTTCCATTAACGACTCCAGCAAAGGACTGGTTTGCATCAGAACGGCATCTTAAAGCCCGGCGGCAGCTGCATACCGGCGGAAACGGAAGCCATTTTCTCCTGCTGTGCTTCGGCAATACGGCGCGCCGCATCGTTAAACGCCGCTGCAACCAGATCTTCCAGCATCTCTTTGTCATCTTCCAGCAGGCTTGGGTCTACTTCCACGCGACGGCAGTTGTGCGCACCGTTGATAGTGACTTTTACCAGGCCCGCGCCAGATTCGCCGGTCACTTCCATTTCAGCGATCTCTTGCTGTACCTGCTGCATTTTGTCCTGCATCTGCTGGGCCTGTTTCATCAGGTTACCCAAACCGCCTTTACCAAACATATGTTTCTCTCTATTGCTCGGGCCGCGTAAGCGTTTAACCGTTATGCGGCGATTCAAACGGGGCGGATACTTTCCTCATCCAGATCGGCATCAAAAAAGCGACACAGAGTCTGAATATGGCTATCCGCAATGATGGACTGACGCGCCTGCGCCAGCTTTTCTTCATAAATCTTCTGACGCCATTCCAGCGGCGTCAACACCGCAGGATTATCATCTTCAATGATAGTCAGTTCAACCGGCTTACCGCCTGCCTCGCTTAATGCAGCGGTTAACACCTGCTGCGCCGAGGCGGAGTTAAGGTGACGCTGGCTGCTGCGCAGATGTAACGTGACGCCTTGTGGCGTCTGCTCTTTCCAGGCGTTAAGCGCCAGCTGCTGCACCAGTTTCGGCAGCGTCAGGGTAGCGATCTCCGCAGCCCAGGCATCGCGTTGCAGCGACTCTTCAGCCAGCCGCGCCGCCAGTTCCGGCGTCTTCTCATGCTCCAGCGCTGAACGCAGGGCCTTTGGTGTCGCGACCGGCTGTACCTCGCTTTCCACCACCTTATTCTGCGCTTTCCAGCGATAGGCCTCTTTTTTTGACGGCGTGGCTTTTTCCGCCGCCGGTTTTTTACTGGCGCGCTCGGTAACCTGAGCGAGCCGTTCCAGCGCCGAGCCAGCCGGCCGCGCGCTTAGCGCTGCCGGCTCACTCTTTTTTGTTCTGTTCGCTCCCTGCTGGCGCAACAGCTGCGTACGCGCCTGCAAAAGCTGACTGGTTGCGTCAGGCAATGCCACCTCAGGCGTAGCGGCCGCCGGAGGCGTCGTTGAGGCGGCGGCAACCGGCGCAGGCCGTGGCGCTTCCACCTGTGAAAATGCTGAGGCAGCGGCGGAAGGCGGCGCCTGCACGTTCGGCTGCGGCGCCATCACCGGACGGGTAACCGGCTCGGCGATCTCTACCTGCGGATGAAAGGCCAGCGCGCGCAGTAATGTCATTTCCACGCCCATACGACGATCCGGCGCCAGCGGCAACTCTTTGCGCCCCATCAGAATGGTTTGATAATAGAGCTGCACATCCGCTGGCGGAACAAGGCGCGCCAGTTCGCGCAGCCGCTGCTCAACGCCCGCATACTCATCGCTAAGCGCGGAAGGCAGCAGCTGGATCATCGCGATCCGATGCAGCAAACGCAGCATTTCTACCAGCAGCGCCTCCCATTCAACGCCGCGACTCGCCGCCTGCTGCAACAGCGTCATAGTTTGTTGCCCATCGGCGGCAGCCAGCGCCTCGATTAACGCCAGCGGCTGATCGTCATCCAGCGTACCCAGCATGGCCGCAACGCTTGCGGTCGTCACCTGTCCGTCACCGGTGGCAATAGCCTGATCGGTCAGACTCAGCGCATCACGCATACTGCCGTCTGCCGCGCGCGCCAGCAGCTGCAGCGCCCGCTGTTCAGCGGTGATATTTTCCTGTTGCAGCACATATTCCAGCTGTTGACGAATCTGATCGACATCCAGCGCTTTGAGGTGGAATTGCAGACAGCGGGAAAGGATAGTCACCGGCAGTTTTTGCGGATCGGTGGTTGCCAGCAAGAATTTGACATGCGCTGGTGGCTCTTCCAGCGTTTTCAGCAAGGCGTTAAAGCTATGGCGCGACAGCATGTGCACTTCATCGATCAGGTAGACTTTGAAACGTCCGCGCGCGGGCGCGTACTGCACATTGTCTAACAGATCGCGCGTATCTTCGACTTTGGTACGCGAGGCGGCATCGATCTCGATCAGATCGACAAAGCGGCCCTGTTCGATTTCACGGCAGTTATCGCAAACGCCGCACGGCGTAGCGGTAATGCCGGTTTCGCAATTGAGCCCTTTGGCCAACAGGCGCGCAATCGTGGTCTTTCCGACACCGCGGGTGCCAGAAAAAAGATAAGCGTGGTGGATTCGTCCCAGCGACAGGCCGTTAGCCAGCGCAGTCAGTACATGCTCCTGACCAACGACATCGGAAAACGCTTGTGGACGCCACTTGCGGGCAAGGACCTGATAACTCATTCGTTCACGAGATGTGTTGTAAACCAGTGGAACATGCTAACACAGCCCCGCCGCTACGGCGAGGCTGAAGGCGGGAAACTCAGTGGCCGGGGAAAGAGACCAGGCTGTAGCATTCGATACCCAGCGCATTAAGACGGGCTTCACCGTTTAAATCGAACAGATTAATGACGAATGCCGCGTCTTTGACTTCACCACCAGCACGGCGGATCAGTTTTACCGTCGCTTCGATAGTGCCGCCGGTCGCCAGCAGATCGTCAACCACCAGCACGACATCGCCCGGCTTAATCGCATCACGGTGTAGCTCCAGCTGGTCGCTGCCATACTCTAAATCGTAGCTTTCGCTCCAGGTAGCACGCGGCAGTTTGCCCGGTTTGCGTACCGGTACAAAGCCAACGCCCAGCCCCAGCGCGACCGGCGCGCCGAATAAAAAGCCACGCGCCTCGGTGCCAACGACTTTAGTAATGCCCCGATCGCGGAAACGTGCAATGAACAGATCGATAGTCGTAGCGAAAGCGCGCGGATCTTCCAGCAGGCTGGTGACATCACGAAACAGGATACCCGGCTTCGGATAGTCCGGAACGCTTTTAATACTGTCTTTAAGGAATTCAAGCTGCTGTGCAGTCGCGGTCATAATATTATGCCTGGTAAATACTGAACTGACTCGCGCAGCTTCGCCTTACGCTGAACGGCAGCGCCGCAGACGAAAAAGGATGATATCGGGGAAACCGCGCACGAAAACGAACAAATCTAAGCAAACCGCAGGATAAATGCAACACCGTTTGCCACTCTGCCGTTTAATCGGATGAAAATCGTTAAGTTCAACGCAAGAAAGTATTAATCACCGCTCGCACTTTCTTTTGGGTTCTGTTCGGTAACAACCGGCATACGCCACATCATTATTAACAGCGCGCCTAACATAACAAGCAGCATAATGCGCAGCCAGAACACCTCTACCATCCAGACAGAAAACGTGAATGTGCAGACTATCAGTAGTATAGCACGCCCTTTTACCCCCGGCGGCAGCGCGCGGTGCTGTTGCCAGTGACGAATATAGCTGCCAAACCAGGAACGCCAGAGTAGCCAGTGATGAAAACGCGGCGACGAGCGGGCAAAACACCAGGCGGCTAATAAAATAAAAGGTGTGGTAGGCAGCAGCGGTAATACTACGCCCAGCGATCCTAATAAAATAGCCAACCAACCGATAGTTAATAATATAATGCGCCGCATGGAATATCCTGCAAAGAACCGACCGGATCACTTTATCACAGCACATAAGCTGTACTGCAGTGGGTAACAGGCTATTTTATCAATAGAACCTTCACCATACAGAAACCATATTTAAGGACCGGCAGATGGGGTTGTTATCCTGGCTACTCATTGGCATAGCGGTAGGCCTGGCGGCAAGTAAAGGGTTTGCCGGGCGCGGCAGCTGGTTGCCGATGCTGATTCTGGCTATTATCGGCGCGCTGGTAGGCGGCTATATTAGCGTCTACTTTAACTGGGGTACGCTGGCCAGCCTACACGTACGTGCATTGCTGCTGGCGTTGGCGGGCGCGCTGCTGTTGGTAGCGATAGCGCGCATTATACGACGTTAAGGAGCATACCTATGTCGCTGGAAAGCGCACCTGATGAAATAAAACTGGCCGTTGATTTAATTATGCTGCTGGAACAGAGCGATATCGCGCCGGAAACCGTACTGGCGGCGCTGGAAATCGTGCGGCACGATTACGAAAATAAACAGCGGTTGCGTGCCGCTAACCTGTAGCGTCCGTCAGCAGGCAGGGACTGTTTTTCAACATATCAATTAACGCATCAACCAGTACCGGCGCATCCTGCTCAATGTCGAAGCTTTCTGGCATAAACAGCCAGTTCTCCATAATGCCGGTAATGTAGCCACGCATAATGACCGCTGCACGCCGCATGTTTAACCTGGCGGGTAATTGACCCGCCTCAATACAATCAGCCAACGCTTCTTCTATTTTTTCATAACACTCAAGATACAGATTCTGCTGCACAATTTGTAATGGCAGCATTTCGCCAACAAACTCACACTTATGAAAAATGATTTCCAGTAGGGAGCGACGCCGTTGATCGCGCGCGGTGGCAGCAAAAATGTAGCAGATTACGGCGCGCATAACGGAAAGTGGATCGTCAGGGTATTTTGACTGATACTCTTGCTCAATGTCCTCCAGTCCAGACTCAGACTGCGCCCAAATTTCATTGAGCAAATCAGTCTTGTTTTTAAAGTGCCAGTAGATAGCGCCACGCGTTACGCCAGCCTCTTTAGCGATATCAGCCAGGGACGTTGCCGAGACGCCAAATTCAGAGAAACGTGCAATGGCGGCATCAAGAATTTGATTCCGTGTTTCAAGGGCTTGCTGTTTGGTTTTTCGTGCCATAGTAACGCTTTTACCAAGCGGCGGATTTACATACATTTGCGAATGTATGTACCATAGCATGACCACAATATAAACGCAGCAATGGCTCAACGGTTTGTGATCCATTGACCAATCGATATCGAACAATCGAGGTTGATTTATGAAAAATAACAGAGGGTTAACGCCTCTGGCGGCCGTACTGATGCTTTCAGGCAGCTTTGTGCTAACAGGATGTGATGATAAGTCCCAACAGGGTGGTCAACAGCAACAGGCGCCTGAAGTCGGCGTCGTCACGCTAAAAAGCGAACCGTTGAAAATTACCACCGAGCTGCCGGGGCGAACTTCAGCTTATCGCGTGGCGGAAGTACGTCCACAGGTTTCAGGCATCATTCTGAAACGTAACTTCGTTGAAGGTAGCGATATTAAAGCGGGTGAATCGCTCTATCAGATCGATCCGGCGCCCTATCAGGCTACCTATAACAGCGCCAAAGGCGATTTAGCACAGGCGCAGGCGAACGCGCGCATTGCCGCCCTGACGGTCAAACGCTATCAGCCGCTGCTGGGCACGAAATATATCAGCCAGCAGGATTACGATCAGGCGGTGGCAACACAAAGCCAGACGGCAGCTGCGGTAGAAGTCGCAAAAGCTAACGTTGAAACCGCACGCATTAATCTCGCCTACACCAAAGTCACTTCGCCTATCAGCGGGCGTATCGGTAAATCTGCAGTAACCGAAGGCGCGTTGGTACAAACCGGTCAAACCACGGCGATGGCTACCGTACAGCAGCTCGACCCAATGTACGTAGACGTCACGCAATCCAGCGATGAGTATCTGCGCTTACGGCAAGAGATGGAATCAGGTCAGATCAAACAAAACGATGGCAAAGCCAACGTAACGCTGTTGATGCCTGACGGTAGTGAATACCAACAACCGGGTACGCTGGAGTTTTCCGACGTTACCGTGGATGAAACAACGGGTTCTATTACCCTGAGAGCCGTGTTCCCGAACCCGGACCATCGCCTGCTGCCAGGCATGTTCGTTCGTGCGCGTCTGGAAGAAGGTATCAACCCGAATGCGATTCTGGTACCGCAGCAGGCTGTAACCCGTACGCCTACCGGTCAGGCCACGGTAATGGTGGTCGGTCAGGATAATAAAGTTGCCGTTCGCAATGTGACTGCAAAACAGGCGATTGGCGATAAATGGCTGATTACGCAGGGCGTTCAGGCTGGCGATCGCGTGATCTCTGTCGGTATCCAGCGGGCAAAACCTGGCGCTCAGGTTAAGCCACAGGAAGTGACAGAGAATGCGAAAGATCAACAGCAGTCGCAGCCGCACTCTGAACAATCTCAGTCTTAAACAGGAGCCACTGATACATGGCTAAGTTCTTTATCGATCGCCCCATCTTTGCCTGGGTTATCGCCATCATTATTATGCTGGCAGGTGCGCTATCGATCCTTAAACTGCCGATTGAGCAATATCCTAATGTTGCTCCTGTAGCGGTACAGATTAATGCGAACTACCCTGGCGCAGATGCGAAAACGCTGCAGGATTCAGTAACGCAGGTTATCGAACAGAATATGAACGGTATTGACGGACTGATGTATATGTCCTCAAGCAGTGATTCATCCGGTTCGTTGCAGCTGACGCTCTCTTTCCAGTCTGGTACCGATGCGGATATCGCCCAGGTGCAGGTGCAGAACAAACTGCAACTGGCGATGCCGTTGCTGCCGCAAGAAGTACAGCAGCAGGGTATTCAGGTACAAAAATCTTCCAGCAGCTTCCTGATGGTAGCAGGCTTCGTGAGTGAAGATGGCAGCATGACGCAAAACGATATTTCCGACTTTGTGTCTTCTACCATTAAAGATCCCATCAGCCGTACCCCTGGCGTTGGTGATACTCAGCTGTTCGGTGCACAGTATGCGATGCGTATCTGGATGGACCCGCACAAGCTGAATAACTATCAGCTGACCCCGGTCGATGTGGTTAGTGCTATCTCCACGCAGAACGCCCAGGTTGCGGCAGGTCAGCTGGGCGGTACGCCTCCGGTGAAAGGCCAACAGCTTAACGCCTCAATCATTGCGCAAACGCGTCTGACCTCGACGGAAGAATTCGGCAAGATTTTGCTGAAGGTTAATCCGGACGGCTCACAGGTGCGCCTGCGTGACGTTGCCACCATCGAACTGGGTGGTGAAAACTATGAAATCATTGCCCGTTTTAACGGACAACCTTCTTCCGGTTTGGGGATTAAACTGGCTACCGGGGCTAACGCGCTTGATACCGCCAACGCGGTAAAAGCAGCGCTGGATAGGCTTTCGCCTACTTTCCCGGCTGGCCTGAAAGTCGTTTACCCTTACGACACCACGCCGTTTGTAAAAATCTCCATCTTTGAGGTGGTGAAAACGCTGTTCGAAGCGATCGTGCTGGTATTCCTGGTAATGTACCTGTTCCTGCAAAACTTCCGCGCCACGCTGATCCCAACGATCGCGGTGCCGGTAGTGCTGTTAGGTACTTTCGCTATTATCAGCGTATTCGGTTACTCAATAAATACCCTGACGATGTTCGGGATGGTGTTGGCTATCGGCCTGCTGGTGGATGACGCCATCGTGGTTGTAGAGAACGTCGAGCGCGTTATGGCGGAAGAAGGTTTGCCGCCGAAAGAGGCGACGCGCAAATCAATGGATCAGATTCAGGGTGCGCTGGTTGGTATTGCCCTGGTCCTTTCCGCAGTATTTATCCCGATGGCGTTTTTTGGCGGTTCAACTGGCGTTATTTATCGTCAGTTCTCCATCACTATTGTTTCGGCAATGGTGCTGTCGGTAATTGTCGCACTGGTGCTGACCCCGGCACTTTGCGCCACGATGCTGAAACCGGTTAAACCGGGCGAGCATGGCAAAACCACCGGCTTCTTCGGCTGGTTTAACCGTCTGTTCGATAAAAGTACCGATCACTACGTTGATAGCGTGGGGCATATTGTTCGTAGCACCGGGCGCTATCTCTTAATTTACCTGCTGATTGTTATCGGTATGGCGGTACTCTTTATGCGCCTCCCTACCTCCTTCCTGCCGGAAGAGGATCAGGGCCTGCTGCTGACGCAGGCAGTGCTGCCAGCTGGCGCTACGCAGGAACGTACACAGAAAGTGCTCGATCAGGTTAGTGATTACTATCTAACTCACGAAAAAGCCAACGTTAAGTCAGTATTTACGGTTAACGGCTTCGGCTTTGCCGGGCGCGGTCAGAATACCGGTATTGCCTTCGTCAGTCTGAAACCGTGGGAAGAGCGTAGCGGTGCAGAAAACAAGGTTCCGGCGATTGCGGGCCGTGCGATGGGTGCGCTGAGTGCGATTAAAGACGCCATGGTTATCCCATTCAACCTGCCAGCAATTATCGAACTGGGTAACGCTACCGGCTTCGACTTTGAACTGATCGATCAGGCCAACCTGGGTCACGAGAAGCTAACGCAGGCGCGTAACCAGCTGCTGGGTATGTTAGCGCAGCGTCCGGATACCGTAGTAGGCGTTCGTCCTAACGGCCTGGAAGATACACCGCAGTATAAGCTGACCGTCGATCAGGAAAAAGCGCGAGCGCTGGGCGTATCTATTTCAGATATTAATACCACGCTGGGAGCTGCCTGGGGCGGATCGTACGTGAACGACTTTATCGATCGCGGCCGTGTGAAAAAAGTCTATGTGATGGGTAAAGCCGATTCTCGTATGCTGCCGGACGATATCAATAAATGGTATGTTCGCGCCTCTAACGGCGATATGGTGCCCTTCTCTGCGTTCTCAACGGCACACTGGCAGTATGGTTCGCCGCGTCTGGAACGCTACAACGGCCTGCCTTCAATGGAAATTCTCGGACAGGCGGCACCGGGCCGTAGTTCGGGTGACGCCATGGCGTTGATGGAAGAGCTGGCAGCTAAATTACCGCAGGGTATTGGCTATGACTGGACCGGCATGTCCTATCAGGAGCGCCTCTCCGGTAACCAGGCTCCGGCACTCTATGCCATCTCGCTGATTGTGGTGTTCCTGTGTCTGGCGGCGCTCTATGAGAGCTGGTCGATTCCGTTTGCAGTTATGCTGGTTGTACCGCTGGGCGTTATCGGTGCACTGATCTTTACCACCCTGCGCGGACTAAGTAATGACGTCTACTTCGTGGTAGGTCTGTTGACAACCATTGGCCTGTCGGCGAAGAACGCCATTCTGATCGTTGAGTTCGCTAAAGATCTGATGGAGAAAGAAGGTAAAGGCCTGGTTGAGGCAACGCTGGAAGCAACGCGTATGCGTCTGCGTCCAATTCTGATGACCTCGCTGGCATTTATCCTCGGCGTACTGCCGCTGGCTATCAGTACTGGTGCTGGTTCCGGTGCTCAGAACGCCGTAGGTACAGGCGTAATGGGCGGTATGGTTACCGCTACCGTGCTGGCTATCTTCTTCGTACCGGTGTTCTTTGTGGTGGTACGCCGCCGCTTTAGCAAGCATAAGGAAGAGCTTGAACAGGGCCATCCTGTTGAGCACCAGCATTAATTAGCATTGTTTTTATCGGAGGCCACATTATGTGGCCTCTTTTTTATCTGACGATAACCCGACAATTCAGGCCCTTTTTAACTATCGGCTTCTTATTCTGATCTGCCTGACTCCCCTCTTTGTGCCGCCTTTATTGTTGCTAACTGCCCGCCTTGTTCCCCTGCCCTCTCTTTTCCTCATGTTGCTGCGTTTTCACCAGAGCGCCCCTTGCGTGACAGAAATGAGAGATGCATAATCATTACGTTATAACATAACAATTACTGGCGAAAGGTGTTTGTCCTTCTCATGATTGTGCCGTCTTTTTTCGATAACCGTACCAATCCGGGCCTGACCAGCCGTAAAAACGGATGTGGATAGTGACATCTTTCTTAGGGTCGTGCCCGGTTTTTTTAACGTTGCCTTGCAGGGATTATGGATAGACAGAGTCCGATTTCAGAAAGATAAGGCGGCCCATTTTTACCGTGGTATAGCCATTTTTTAAAGCAGATAATTAAGGATACTTTATGCAGGTTTTAAGCTCATTACGTTCTGCCAAAACACGGCATAAAGATTGCCGAATAGTACGCAGGCATGGCCGTATTTATGTTATTTGTAAAAGCAATCCGCGCTTTAAAGCCGTTCAGGGCGGCAAAAAGAAGCGTTAGCCACTTCTGCCGGGCCTTCTGATGAAGGCCCTTTTTACGCTACCCTGCATTGCTGAAACGGCCTGATGGGCTTTATCTTGTGTCTGTGCGCTGAAAAATGACGCTGGCAGGATGAAAAATTGTATCCTTTTATGACAATTACATAGCAATTTTGCTGTTGCCTACACGCGAGGAATACAAGAAAATTCAATTATCTAATCAGAGAGTACCAGGAAAGAAAGTCAGCATGACGCCCGTTTTCCAATCACACGAATAGGGAATGACCTACTTATTTTTATCCACCTTCTGTCATACTGGCTCCATCTCTGGCGCAGGCCTGCCAGGACGTTGCGGAGGGCAAATGCGCAAAATTATACCCTGCGGTATTTTGCAACCTGAAGAAAATACGCTAAAATTAAAAAGTATAATTATCCAGAATATTCCCAAAATAGAAAAATGGCTCATTGGGGATTTAGAGTGGTACTCGCAGAACGCACTTTTAGTTCCCGGATCGATAAAAGTTATTTCTGTTGAGGCGCTGGGCCAGCAACAATATAAAATGGCTTACCGGTTTGACTGGAATGTATTCAATGCTTGTCTTGACATTAACCAGACAGAAAGCTGTCAGGAAACGATTACATTCGAAGTAATTCCCGGTGCTTTAGCCTTTAATGTTATTGATAATACGCGTCCTTCCACTGCCGACGAGCTATAATTGAGTAATACCTAATCTGAAAATCACAAACGTACATCATATTTAACTTGTTTGATAATCCAACGGCTTTTAATATTAAATGTAAGTCAGATTGCTTTTTTCGCTGTTTCGCATGCAGACAATGGTCGATGTATGGAGGGAAAAAAGATGGACGAATATTCACCGAAACGGCATGATATTGCCCAATTGAATTTCTTGTGTGAAAATCTGTACGACGAAAGTTTGGCAACGCTGGGCGACAGTCATCACGGCTGGGTTAACGATCCCACTTCCGCGACCAACTTACAGCTAAATGAACTTATTGAACATATTGCTTCTTTCACCATGAATTACAAAATAAAACATGCTGAAGACGAGGACCTCATCGTTCAGATTGATGATTACCTTGATGATACTTTTATGTTATTTAGTAATTACGGCATTAATGTTCAGGATTTGCAGCGCTGGCAGCGTTCTGCCAGGCGCTTGTTTAACCTTTTTGCAGAAGAGTGTGCTCAGCTTCCTTTACAGCCAAGCCATTCATTTTCATAACCGATCTTTTATTACGGTTTAACCATGACAGAAAAACTTATGACTAAGACTGACTATCTGATGCGTTTAAGACGTTGCCGATCAATTGATACGCTTGAACGAGTGATTGAAAAAAATAAGTATGAATTACCTGACGATGAGCTGGCCGTGTTTTATTCAGCTGCCGATCACCGCCTGGCTGAATTAACGATGAATAAGCTGTACGATAAAGTCCCGGTGTCTGTGTGGAAATTTGTACGCTAAGGAAAAGCAGGATGGAGCAAAAATGGTGGGGGCCCTGCCAGCTACATCCCGGCACACGCGTCACCTGCTGCGGCTGCTTCCTTCCGGACCTGACCGAGTTCACAAGTTAGCGTTGCGGGAGAACCAACAGGGCCCCCATTGACGCGCTCTGTTACAGAGCGCAGGCATTATCAATGATGCATGGGGTAAATGCAAGCTGCAGGCTGGCAACCGATGTTTTATTAAACAACCTGCTGTTTTTTCCAGCCCCTTCCTCTTTATTGCAGCGGCTACTTCTTTTTCTGTTTATTCCTTATGCCATTTTTGTCAGGATGCAAATATGTGATAAGGCAGGAGAAGATGGTGGAAAATGATTCCTTTACCCAACGTGTACTACAGGTAATTGCGGCTATTCCTGCTGGCAGCGTCACAACCTACGGTGAGGTGGCGCGACTGGCAGGATCGCCTCGTGCTGCACGTCAGGTCGGTGGGGTATTAAAACGACTGCCCGCTGACAGCCGCCTGCCATGGCATCGTATTATTAACCGCTACGGGCAAATTTCATTGCAGGGCGACGATCTGCTGCGTCAGCGTGATGCGCTGGAAGCGGAAGGGATTGAAATTAGTGATGATGGCAAGGTGGATCTGGCGCGCTATCGCTGGCAATGGTAACGGGGCCAGCAAAGCTGGCCCACAACTACTTAATATTTTACAGGTGCCGGAGCTGATGAATAAGGCGTAACCTGTGTCGGTGAAGTGGAAGGAATGGTAGCGCCAGCATTACTGGTATTCATTACCGGTACCGCCACTGAAGGCACGGGAACCAACGTTAAATCGATCTGGGTTCCGCCACCGTTAATTGCCGGTTTCACTGAATCCGTCACGAGAACAACTTTATTATCAATGGTAACCGCTGCGCTAAGGAGAATACGTGCATCCGGTTGAATATCTGCCGGATTGAACGGCAGTACGAAGCGATACGGTCCCGGCTTACCTTCAGTACGTACCACACGCTGCGACAGCACTTTCGCCGGAGCGTCGGACAGGGAAGCATCCGACAGGGTCACCGTTAGTGCTGCATCCGCAGGTAAGGTAAAGTTGCCACGGATATAAACTGAACCGCTGACGTTCGGCTGGGTGATGGTTGACTCGGTGCCCGGCGTCGGTACGGGAATATTCGCGCTTTTATCTGCACAACCTGCGAGAGCAACGGCCAGCGCCACTCCACTCATAACATGCCAGAATTTCATTGATATCCTCTCCTTTTAATCAATGTGGTATCGGCGAAAAGTTGGCCGAAACAGCTTAAAAACGCTGTATGTGCTTAATTCTGGCACAGGTTGCGTCTTTTTGCCTGGCTCAACAATTTCATTTCCTACGTTGTTTCCTTTAACAAATCACAGCGGTTGCAGGAGCTGGTCCGATCTCGCAAACTAAGCCGGTAACGTTATTGAGGAATACCCCATGAGTCAGGCATTAGAAAGTTTGCTTAACCTGCTACAACTGGAAAAACTTGAGGAAGGCCTGTTTCGCGGCCAGAGTGAGGACCTGGGCCTGCGTCAGGTCTTCGGCGGCCAGGTAGTTGGCCAGGCGCTATACGCAGCCAAACAAACCGTACAGGCCGATCGCAATATCCACTCTTTCCACAGCTACTTCCTTCGCCCCGGTGACAGCCAGAAAGCCATTATCTACGACGTCGAAACGCTGCGTGACGGTTACAGTTTCAGCGCGCGCCGCGTTTCAGCTATCCAGAACGGCCAGCCTATTTTTTACATGACCGCATCTTTCCAGGCTCCTGAGCCTGGTTTTGAACATCAGAAAACAATGCCTGAAGTGAAAGGCCCGGACGGGTTGCCCAGTGAAACTGAGATTGCTCAGCAGCTGGCAGGGATGCTTCCGGAAAAAATCCGCGCTAAGTTTCTTGCCGAAAGACCGCTGGAAGTACGTCCTGTTACCTTCCACAATCCGCTAAAAGGTCATACGGATGAGCCAACGCGTCAGGTCTGGATCAGGGCTAATGGCCCGATGCCAGATGATGCCCGCCTTCATCAATATCTGCTGGGTTACGCTTCCGATCTTAACTTTCTACCGGTTGCGCTTCAGCCGCACGGTAAGGGGTTCCTTGAACCCGGTATGCAGGTAGCGACCATTGACCACTCAATGTGGTTTCACCGCAAGATTGATCTGAACCAGTGGCTGCTGTACAGCGTGGAAAGCACCTCAGCCTCCAGCGCCCGCGGCTTCGTTCGCGGCGAATTTTATACCCAGGATGGCGTGCTGGTCGCCTCAACAGTACAGGAAGGCGTCATACGCCAGCGCAGTTGATAGTATAAAAAAGGACGATGCCTGGCATCGTCCTTTTTGTTTAATACTTCTTTAGCATTATTGGTTATAGGCGTTTTCGCCGTGGCTGTTAACGTCCAGCCCTTCGCGTTCGTGTTCTTCCGGTACGCGCAGCCCAACCAGCATATCCGCTATCTTAAAACCGATAACGGCTACCACACCGGTCCAGATCATCGTCAGCACCACGCTAACAAGCTGTACCCATACCTGATGCCCCATTGTTACGCCTTCCGCATAACCAACACCGCCCAGCGAAGATGATGCAAAAATACCGGTCAGGATACAGCCAATAATCCCGCATACGCCATGTACGCCAAATACATCGCAGGGATCGTCAACGCGCAGCCATTTTTTCAGCGAGCTGACCCCCCACAGGCCAGCCACTCCGCCAATCAAACCAATAATCAACGCGCCGCCAACGCCAACGTAGCCACAGGCTGGCGTAATCGCAACCAGACCAGCGATAAATCCTGAACTGGCGCCCAGCAGAGAAGGTTTTCCGCGCAGTGCCCACTCGCCAAAAGTCCACGACAATACTGCGCCTGCGGTTGCCACTACGGTGTTAAGAAATGCCAGTGCGGCGATCTCGTTAGCTGCTGCGGCTGAACCTGCGTTAAAGCCAAACCAGCCAACATAAAGAATTGCCGTACCGGTAAACACCATCGGCAGGTTATGCGGCTTGAACGCCTCCTTACCATAGCCGGCACGCTTACCTACCAGCCATGCGCCAATCAGCCCGGCAACCGCCGCATTAATATGCACTACGGTACCTCCGGCAAAGTCCAGTGCGCCATCCTGCGCCAGGAAGCCGCCCGCCCAGACCATATGCGCGATCGGCAGATAGGCGAGCGTGAGCCAAATCAGTACAAAAATCAGCACGGCGGAAAAACGAATACGTTCTGCAATAGAGCCGACAATCAACCCAACGGTAATACAGGCAAACGAAGCCTGGAAAACTACATGAATATATTGATAAAAAGTGCCGCTTAACGCAGTCAGGCTGATGTTTTTCAGCATGACCCAATTGAACCCACCAAAAAACGCATTGCCTTCGCTAAAGGCAAGTGAATAGCCATATACAACCCAAAGTACGCATACCATAGCGAACGTCACCGCCACCTGCGTCAGCAGCGACAGCACGTTTTTTCCGCGAATCAGTCCACCATAGAACAGCGCAATGCCTGGTATCGTCATAAACAGCACCAGCGCGGTGCAGATCATCATAAAAGCGTTATCCGCTTTGTCCGCAACGGGCACAGCCGCCGTCGCTAATGAAGGTGAGAGCACCAGCCCCGCAACTATTTTGCTGATTAATTTATTCATTGTTAGTTATCCCATCATAAAAGAGAAACGGGGCTTACAGCGCAGCTTCATCGTTTTCGCCTGTGCGAATACGAATCACGCGCTGCAGTTCAGCAACAAAAATTTTGCCGTCGCCGATTTTGCCAGTCCAGGCAGACTTGCTGATAACATCAACCACTTCATCCAGCTGATCGTCAGCAATAGCAATATCGATTTTGACTTTAGGTAGAAAATTCACGCTGTATTCGGCCCCGCGATAAAGCTCCGCGTGGCCTTTCTGTCGGCCAAAGCCTTTCACTTCGGTGACAGTCAGCCCCTGAATACCAATAGAAGAGAGCGCTTCACGCACGTCTTCCAGCTTGAATGGTTTGATAACGACGGTAACCAGCTTCATACGCTCCCCTCACCGAATAAGATTGGTTTCTCACTTCACGCGCAGTGAATAAAGCAAAGCTTGTGCCAGATATGAGAAAGAAAGATTTACAGCAGGAAGCGTTCACAGCTTGATTAAATGAAAGAAAAAATAAACATGAAGAATATGAAACAATTCAATAGTAAAAAAAACGCACCTCGAAGGTGCGTCACGTTCATTAAGCGTGCAGCGATGGGTTCCGTTTTCGCTATCGCTGCCTGAAAGAGGTGCAATATAGCGTCAGGCGTTTTCCACCGCACCAGCCGCAAGCTCGCTGCCTACCTGTTGCAGCTGGTACATTTGCCAGTAACGGCCTTGCAGCGCCAGTAGCTGATGGTGCGTCCCCTGCTCTACCGCCTGGCCGCGATGCAGCACTAAAATGGTATCGGCCTCGGTAATGGTAGAGAGACGATGCGCAATTACTACCAGCGTAGTCTTCTTTCTGACTTCGCGTAGCGCTCGCTGGATCGCCTGCTCGGTGCCTGAATCAATATTTGCTGTCGCTTCGTCAAGAATCAGGATTTGCGGCTCTGCTACCAGTACGCGCGCCAGCGCCAGCAGTTGTTTTTGCCCTACGGACAGATTGTTGCCCTGCTCGCCAAGACGCGTATGGATGCCTTCAGAAAGACCACGAGCCAGCGGTGCCAGCTGTACGGTTTCCAGCGCCTGCCATACGGCCTGCTCGCTGATATCGCGCCCCAGCGCCACATTAGCGAAAAAGGTATCTGCCAGCACAACCGGATCCTGCTGTACCATCGCCACACCCTGACGCAATACCTGATGACTGAGCTGCGCCAGCGGACGATCGTCAAGATGGATAGATCCCTGAGTAACCGGATAGTAGCCCATCAGCAGGCTGGCCAGCGTGCTCTTACCGCTGCCGGTATGCCCAACCAACGCTACAAAGCTGCGTGAAGGTACCTGAAGGGAGATATTTTCCAGCACGTTACGCCCTTCGCGATAGGCAAAACTGAGCCGATCGATAGTGATGCTGCCGCTTCGCAGCGGCTGTATATCGCTGCCGTAATGCTGGCGAGGCGCATCCATTAATTCAAAAACGCGCTCGCCAGCCACTACTGCCTGCTGCAACATCGATTGTTGAGTGGTCAATTCGATTAACGGTTCATTGAGCCGTCCAAGATAGCTGATAAACGCATACAGGACGCCCACTTCAAACACGCCGGTGGAAGAGAAGCTGAACAGCATTAGCAGACCGCACAGAATCGCGGCGGAAAACAGGCTCAGCAGCGGACGTAATAAAAAACCGTCCAGTTTTAACGTTTCCATACGCGCCAGATAGTGCGAACGGCTGGCTTCTCCCATACGCTCGCCAAAACGTGCCTGCTGGCGAAACTGCTGGATAACGCTCATGCCGTTGATGACTTCATTAAAGCCGTTATTAATATCAGCCAGATAGCTACGCACACGACGCACGATCGGCGTGCTGTAACGCTGATAAATAAACATTACGGTAAGCACCAGCGGGAAAATAACCACTGCCACCAGCGCCATACGCCAGTCGAGACTGAACATTGCAATCAACATAGCGCCGATTAAAGCCGCGCTACGCAGTACCGTCGCAACTACCGTTACCCAAAGATCTTTTATGACTTCAGTATCATTAGTGACGCGCGAAATGATTTGCCCCACCGGCTGGGTATCAAAGGCGCTAAGCGGCTGGCGCAGTGCCGCATCCATAACATCAGAACGCAGACGTTGTACCACACCCACCGCCGCCTGATTAAACAGCAGCGCCTGCCAGTAATGCAGCAGTGCCGCCAGCCCCTGCAGGAAAATAAACGCGCAGGCCAGTCCGACCGCCTTTCCCAGCGGCATACTGTGCTGCGCCACCAGACGATCGATAAAGTAGCCAACCAGCACCGGCCCCAATACTTCAGCTGCCGCGGCAATCCACAGCATCAATACCGCCAGCGACAGCGCCTTACGCCAGGGTTTCCCATAGGAAAGCAGCCGCTTCAGCGTAGGCCAAAGTTTCCTGGTATCAGCCACGGCTCTCCTCCTTCGCTGCATTTTCTTCATCGTCATCCAATGCTGCTTCCAGCTGCTGATAACGATACATTTCGCTGTACCAGCCCCGCTGCTGCACCAGCGTGCTGTGTTCGCCGCGCTGTGCCACAACGCCCTGCTGCAATACCAGGATTTCGCTGGCTTCGGTCAACGCCGACAGGCGGTGTGCGCTGATAATCACGGTACGTCCCTGCCCCCAGTGACGCAGATTGTGCAAAATCTGATGCTCAGTCCGCCCATCGACGGCGGAAAGCGCATCGTCCAGAATTAAAATTTCAGCGCTCAGTAACAGCGCACGCGCGATAGAGATACGCTGCTTTTGCCCGCCGGAGAGCATCACGCCACGCTCGCCCACCTCAGTATCATAACCCTGCGGCAAACGCAGAATATCCTCATGCACGCTTGCCAGCTTCGCCGCCCGCTCAATCTCTTCGCGGCTGGCGTTAGGCCGTCCCAGAGCGATATTGTTGGCAACGGTATCGGAGAACAGGAACGGCGTCTGATTCACGACCGCCAACCGCCCGCGCCAGCTATCGAGCCGGAGCTGGGTAAGCGGAATATTGTGGTAGCGAATATCTCCCTGAGAGATATCGAAATGGCGCTGAATTAAACTTAACAGCGTACTTTTACCGGAACCGGTTGGGCCGCAAAGCCCCAGCATCTGTCCTGGTTTAAGCTGAAAGTTGAGATTACGCAGCGTCGGCTGTTGGCTGCCGGGGTAATTAAATTCACGGATCGCCACCTGTAGTACGCCCCGTCCTTCCGGCAATACTTTTGCGCCATCCTCTACCGCTGGCGCTTCAGAAAGCAGTGCGCGAATCCGGCTCCAGGCGGCACTGCCGCGCTCGACAATATTAAACATCCACGCCAGCGCCAGCATTGGCCAAATCATCAGACCCAGATACATAACGAAGCTGGTTAACTGCCCCAGCGTCATTTGCTGATGCCAGACCAGCCAGCTGCCGCCGCCAATAGCCAGCAGGTTCGACAGACCAATAGCGATGTAAATCGTCGGATCGAAGCGCGCATCAACCCGCGCCACGCGCAGGTTTTTTTCACCCGCGTCGGCGGCAATATCAGAAAACTGCTGTGACTGGTGCGTTTCCAGCCCAAACGCTTTTACCATGCGAATGCTGGAAAGACTTTCCTGTGCCTGGTCGTTAAGGGAGGAGAAAGCCGCCTGCGCCAGCTTAAAACGCTGATGCAGCTGTTCACCGTAGCGCTTGATCACCAATGCCATAATCGGCATCGGTATCAGCGCCAACAGCGTAAGCTGCCAGCTAATCTGCGTACTCATGACGATTAATACCGCGCAGCCCATGACCAGTGAATCCACCAGCGTCAGCACGCCCTCACCGGCAGCAAAAACCACCCGGTCGACATCATTCGTGGCACGCGCAATCAAATCGCCGGTTCGGTGACGCAGATAGAATTCAGGATGCTGTCGGCTAAGCTGGCGATAAAAATCTTCGCGCAGTTCTACCGCCAGCTGATAAGAGGCACCAAACAGCAATACGCGCCAGACGTAGCGCAGCAGATAGACCACAATGGCGGTTGTCAGCATGATCCCAATCCACATCAACACTCCGCCGCTGCTCAGACGGTGTTGCGTAACGCCATCAATGATGACGCCAACGATTTTCGGCGGCAACAGCTGTAGCACCGCAATGATGATCAATAGCGTTACCGCGCCGAGATAGCGTCGCCACTCGCGGAGAAAATACCAACTTAACTGGCTAAACAATCGCACAAAGTATCGTCCTGCATGGTTAATTGATGAGTCAGAAAAGGCTACGGAAGATCAAGGTTCGACGGGCAACGCCGTAGTGTATTTTATCTCTTCCATCGCGAAACTTGAGGTGACATCGATCAGGCCGCTGACGCCGTTCACCAGGCGCTTATAAAGCGCATCGTATTGTTTCATATCGGCAACCTGAATACGCAGCAGGTAATCGTATTCACCCGCCATACGATAAAAAGCCATCACCTCCGGCAGGCCCTGCACGACGCTGACAAACTCCTGGTACCATTGTCGGCTATGCTGCTGCGTTTTAATCAGCATAAATGCGGTAAGCGCCAGCCCCAGCTTTTCGCCATCCAGCAACGCTACGCGTCCACGAATGATACCGTCATCTTCCAGCTTTTTTAACCGTTTCCAGCAGGGGGTGGTGGTCAGATTAACGGCTTCCGCCAGCGACTGTAGGGATAAGGTGCAATCCTTTTGTAATAACGCCAGCAGTTTACGATCGGTTTTATCCAGCATTCTTTCTCCAGAGAAAAATTTGCTAAGAAAAGCGCATTGTACAGGAAATAAAGCAAACTTTTTTTCTTCCTTATGCCTTACTCTTGTCGCGCCTGGGATAAAGAGGAAAATGAAAATGAGTAGCCAGTGGGTTAAGTATGCTATTAATGAAATCAACGCTGATTTTCAGCGCTCCGCCGAGACGCATCTGATCCGCTTCTCTTTACCCGCCTTCCCCGGCATCTGGTTCTATCTTAAAGATGAAAGTACGCATCCAACCGGCAGCCTGAAACATCGTCTGGCTCGCTCGCTGTTTCTTTACGGCTTGAGCAACGGCTGGATTAAACAGGGCATGCCGATAATTGAAGCATCGTCCGGCAGCACGGCCGTATCCGAAGCCTATTTTGCCCGACTGCTTGGGCTACCTTTTATCGCCGTGATGCCTGCCAGCACCGCACGGCGTAAATCAGAACAGATTAACTTTTACGGCGGAGAGTGCCACTTCGTGCAGGATCCTTGCGCCATCTATGAAGAATCCGAGCGGCTGGCACGCGATCTTAACGGTCATTTTATGGATCAGTTTACCTACGCCGAACGGGCTACCGACTGGCGGGGCAATAATAATATCGCCGACAGTATCTTCCGGCAGATGGCCAGCGAGCCTTTCCCTGTTCCGAATACTATCGTAATGGGCGCCGGAACCGGTGGCACCTCCGCCACTATCGGACGCTATCTACGTTATCAGGGGCACGATACGCGTTTACTGGTAGTCGATCCGGATAACTCAGTATTCCATGAATACTGGCATACCCGTAACGCCGACCTGCGTAGCAACCGCGGCAGCGGTATCGAAGGGATCGGGCGTCCACGCGTTGAGCCTTCGTTTATTCCTGACGTTATTGATGAAATCATGCGCGTGCCCGATGCCGCTTCCGCGGCGGCGATGCAGTTTCTGGCGCAGCTGCTCGGCAGAAAGGTTGGCGCTTCCACCGGCACCAATTTTTGGGGAGCGTTACAGGTTGCGCAGCGGATGCGTCAGCAGAAGCAACAGGGGGCGATTGTTACGCTGCTGTGCGACAGCGGCGAGCGCTATCTCGATACCTGGTATGACCCACAGTGGGTAGCTCAGCGGGTAGGCGATATCACTCCCTGGCTGAATCAGCTACAGGCAGAATAAATCTTGCGCTGACAACAGCTCGCGGCACTCGTGGCAATAAGCGGTGCCGCAACCTTATCCATCAAATTAAAAACAGGCTATGTTTCTTATCCGCCGGACAGTACCATAAACGTGAGTACATTAATCAGGGCGAATAAATGAAACGAGCAGTAGTAGTTTTCAGCGGCGGACAGGACTCCACAACCTGTTTGATTCAGGCACTGGCGCAGTATGACGAAGTGCACTGTGTCACTTTTGACTATGGGCAACGCCATCGCCAGGAGATCGATGTGGCTCGTAAGCTGGCCGTTCAGCTTGGCGCTCGCGCCCACAAGGTGCTCGACGTAACCCTGCTTAACGAACTGGCAATCAGTAGCCTGACACGCGACAATATTCCTGTCCCCTCATTCGATCCGGAAGCCAGCGGCCTGCCCAGTACGTTCGTGCCGGGGCGCAATATCCTTTTTCTGACGCTGGCGGCTGTATACGCCTATCAGGTTGAAGCCGAGGCGGTGATTACCGGCGTCTGCGAAACCGATTTTTCGGGCTATCCCGACTGCCGTGATGAGTTCGTAAAAGCGCTGAACCATGCCGTGGAGCTGGGTATGGATCGCCCGGTACGTTTTGAAACGCCGCTAATGTGGCTCAATAAAGCAGAAACCTGGGCACTGGCCGATTACTGGCAGCAGCTACCGCTGATACGTCAGCAAACGCTGACCTGTTATAACGGCATTCAGGGTGACGGCTGCGGCGAATGTGCCGCCTGCCACTTACGCGCTAACGGCCTGAAAAATTATCAGGACGATGCTGCCGCAGTAATGCAAAGCATGAAGCAAAAAACCGGCCTGCGCTAAGGTATTAATCAGCCGGGCCATCTTCGTTCCCGGCTGCTCGCTTCTTTACTACGCAAATTTATTTTCTGGACTTTTAGCCTGACAGCGTTTCCAGACGTGCTCGCAGATCGCCTTCTAACGGCAACGCTTTTTGCGTCTCCAGATCGATACAGACAAAGGTCAGTGTCGCATCGACCACAAGGGTCTCAGGTTGGCTTGCCAGCGTAATTTCCTGAGCTATCACGCCGCTTTTACTATTCAGCTGTAGCAAACGACTGGTAATAACGAGCTCGTCACCTAACCGTGCCGGACGGCGGTAATTAATATTGATATTAACCACAACGAAGGCCAGCTGGTTTTCCATCAGCCAGTGAAAGGCTTCTCGTTTTTCCAGCCACGCCCAGCGCGCTTCTTCCAAAAACTCCAGATAGCGCGCATTGTTCACATGTTGATAAACATCCAAATGATAACCACGAACTTTAATCAGGGTCTGCATAGCTCTGAACCTTATAGTAGGAAGAGATCACACCATCTGGTATGACCTCTCAGAGATTAGCAGCCGAACGATGCGCTCGAAGCGGCGGTCACTGGCGTTGGGAACAGGATCACAATTTAAGCCGGGCCAGATTGCGCTCCACCAGCGCACTGCCGATACCGGGCACCTCTTTTAACTGTTCCAACTCGGTAAACGGGCCAAACTGCTCACGGTAGCTGACAATAGCTTCCGCTTTCTTAATGCCTACGCCGTTCATTACGGCAGCCAGTTCCTGTGCCGAAGCGTTATTGATACTAACCATCGCGTCCGTGGCTGCTTGTCTGGTGCTATCATCAAGTGCAGCGCTGCTGATAGCCGCTTCCGTCGTTGGGGTTGCCAGAACCGGCAATGACCAGCAGCCTGAGCCCAGGGAAAGGGATAAACAGAGTGCAGCCAGATAAGGTTTTTTCATGCTGATTTCTCCTTGTATGTAACAGCAGGAGAAACAGTAATGGCTGATTTTTTTTAATACAAAAGGCTGTGTGCAAATGTGGAAAAGGCCGCGAAAGCGGCCTTCAGTTTTGCAGCGTGTTGCATTTTTCTTGCGGGACTTATCGGGACTGCTGTACCGCAGCGCCGTACTTAATTTTCGCTTCTTTGCGTAAATTATTCAGCAGCGCATCAAACGCAATCTGCGCATTATTTTGTGCGATGCCCTGCGCCATCGCCTGTTTCTGCGCTTCCGGCAGGCTTCCCGCTTTAACTTCATCCAGCGCCAGCAGCACTATATTTCCCTGCATATCTTCGCTGGTGCCGTATACCGGTTTACCCGCCTGCGGCTGAGGCAGTTCGAATACCGCCTGCACAATGGCATCACGATCGCCGCGCGTCAGCGTTTTTGCTTCGCCAAACGCCAGGCCAGCGGCCTTCAGCGCATCCTGTTTGCCCGCTTTCAGGTCAGCCAGGATTTTTTCCGCCTGCGCTTTAGCCTGCTGCTCCGCTTTATTGCGTTTCAGCGTATCGGCAATCTGCGTTTTTACTTCATCCAGCGCTTTGACCGCTTCCGGCTTATGCTCACTGATACGCAGAATAAAAGCACGATCGCCATCAACGGTAATGATATTGGAGTTGCTGCCCGGCGTGCCGTTTTCTCCCAGCAGGCTACCGTTAAAGATCGCCTCTTCAACCGGTTTGAAGTTCAGCACTTCAGGGATATTATCACGGCTGAACCATGCGGTTTCTACCGCCTTCACACCGGCTGCCTGCTCGGCACTGGCCAGAGATTCGTTATCGTTGCTGGCCGCATCGCTGACTTTTTGCTGCAGTTTGTAGTAAGCATCCAGCGCTTTTTCCTGCTTCACTTTATCAGCAATAGCCGCATGCACTTCAGACAGCGGTTTGACTTTCTCAGGCTGAATATCGTCAAGACGAATAACCAGAAAGCCCACAGAGGATTTAACCACGTCAGAAAGCTGACCTTTGCTGGTCAGGTTAGCGTCTTTTAGCTCATCTGGCGTAGTTGCCGGTTCCAGCCAGCCCATATCACCGCCCTTACGCGCAGAGATCGGATCGACTGATTTTTCTTTTGCCAGCGTCGCAAAATCCGCGCCCTGCTTCAGCTGTTCAATAATTGCTTTGGCATCTGCTTCACTTTTCACCTGAATGACGCTGTAGCGATTGCGCTGCGGCTGGACATACTCAGCCTGATGCTGCTCGTACCAGCTCTGAATATCCGCTTCGCTGGCTTCCTGTTGCAGACTGGCCGCGTCCAGCTTGATATAGCTTACGCGGAACTGCTCTGGTGCCAGGAAGCTGCTTTTACGCTGAGCATAATAGTTTTTAATTTCTTCATCACTGACCTGCTGTTTCGCCGCCAGGGCGTTCACATCCAGCGAGGCCTGACGCACCACACGCTCCTGGGAAACCAGTGCGGCCAGCGCATCCGTTTCGCCACTCAGGGTAAAGTCAGTGTTAGCGACAGCGGAAATCAGCTGCTGGGTTGTCAGCTGTTTGCGCAGCGCTTCCGCATAGCGGTCGGCGGAGAAACCCATGTTGTTAATAAGGGCGAGGTATTTGGCGTTATCAAATTTGCCATCGGTCTGGAAAGCAGGCTGGTTGAAGATTGCCTGCTTGATCTGATCGTCGCCGATTGCCAGTTTAAGTTTTTTTGCATACTGATCGAGCAACAGTTCATCAATCAGCTGTGCCAGCGCCTGCTGGCGCATCTGCTGCATATAGCCTTCATTGCCAGCCAGCTGAGAGAAGCGATCGCCCAGTAACTGCTGCTGACGATTGCGCTCGTTATTAAAGGCGTTATCCAGCTGAGCACGGCTAATTTCCTGACCGTTTACTTTTGCTGCGTAGTCACCGCCGCCGCCGGTCAGATAACCGCCAACACCGGTCAACACAAATGACAGGATAATTAATCCGAGAAGAATCTTGAGCACGACATGGTTCGACGCCGCGCGTAAATTGTCCATCATGGTATGACAACACTCCGCTGTAGTATGAATGTAAACCTCACGCTGGCACCCCATCCCTGCAGGCATGCGCGTTGCTGCGTTTCAGGCCGGCAGCTTCCCAGCCATGCTTTCTGACACCCGCCACCACTATTTGTCTCGCGGCAGGATAAAAAAAGGCACATCAATTGCCTGATGTGCCTGTATGTTACATGAGAACGCATTGGCAGTCCTCACTCCACCGTAGAAAATGCTGCAATGGAGTCAGCAGTAAATTAGTTTACTGCGTCTTTCAGCGCTTTACCGGCACGGAAACCCGGTACTTTGCTTGCCGGGATGGTAATTTCTTTACCTGTCTGTGGGTTACGGCCTGTACGCTCAGAACGCTCACGTACTGAGAAAGTACCAAAACCAACCAGTGCTACTTCATCGCCTGATTTCAATGAATCAGAAACTGAGCTAATAAAAGCATCTAAAACACGTCCTGCTGCCGCTTTAGAAATATCAGCGTCTGCGGCAATCTTGTCGATCAATTGTGACTTATTCACTCTATTCATCCCCTCTTTTATTATTCACTATCGCGACGAGCGTCCAGCCAGCCGAGATGCGCAGCCAGTTATATCAAGGTTGTTGAGCCGAAACAACGGGAATTCTCTGGGTTGCGGCTTCAACAGCCCCTTAACTTAGCGGCACAAAAAAAAGCTGGCAAGTCAGATTTGACTCGCCAGCTCCGCTTTTTCGCTAATTTTAGCGCCAGATACTATTTTGCCGTAGCGACCTGCATGCCATAAGGCGCGTTTTGCAGCGCTAATGTCAGCACGTCTTCAATGCGCTTAACCGGATGGACATCCAGATCCGCCAGTACGTTTTCCGGAATCTCTTCCAAATCGCGTTTGTTTTCTTCAGGAATAAGTACCGTTTTGATGCCGCCGCGATGAGCCGCCAGCAGTTTTTCCTTCAGACCGCCAATTGGCAATACCTGACCACGCAGCGTAATCTCGCCGGTCATCGCCACATCAGCGCGAACCGGGTTACCGGTGAGGCAGGAAACCAGTGCGGTACACATAGCGATACCGGCGCTGGGACCATCCTTCGGCGTTGCCCCTTCCGGTACGTGTACATGGATATCACGTTTTTCGTAGAAGTCGCCGTTGATACCCAGTTTTTCAGCGCGCGCACGCACCACGGTCAGCGCCGCCTGGATAGATTCCTGCATCACTTCACCCAGCGAGCCGGTATAGGTCAGCTTACCTTTACCCGGCACGCAGGCGGTTTCGATGGTCAGCAGATCGCCGCCCACTTCCGTCCACGCCAGGCCAGTAACCTGACCAACACGGTTTTCGCTGTCGGCACGCCCATAGTCAAAGCGCTGTACGCCAAGGAAATCCTTCAGGTTATCGCCATTGATGTCGATGCGTTTGAGATTTTTATCCAGCAGCAGCGCTTTTACCGCCTTACGGCACAGTTTCGACAGTTCACGTTCAAGGCTACGCACGCCCGCTTCACGGGTGTAGTAGCGAATGATGCCAACGATAGCGCTGTCATCTACCGAAATTTCGCTCTCTTTCAGCGCATTACGTTCGATTTGCTTCGGCAGCAAATGCTGCTTCGCGATGTTCAGCTTTTCATCTTCGGTATAGCCAGAGAGACGAATCACTTCCATACGATCCAACAGCGGTGCCGGGATATTCATCGAGTTAGAGGTGGCAACGAACATCACATCGGAGAGATCGTAATCCACTTCCAGATAGTGATCGTTAAACGCTACGTTCTGTTCCGGATCCAGCACCTCAAGCAGCGCAGAAGCAGGATCGCCACGCATGTCCGAAGACATTTTGTCGATCTCATCCAGCAGGAACAGCGGGTTTTTCACGCCCACTTTCGCCATTTTCTGGATCAGTTTGCCCGGCATCGAGCCGATATAGGTACGGCGGTGACCACGGATTTCCGCTTCATCACGCACGCCACCCAGCGCCATACGCACATACTTGCGTCCGGTCGCTTTGGCAATAGACTGACCCAGCGAGGTTTTACCTACCCCCGGCGGTCCTACCAGGCAGAGGATCGGCCCTTTGATTTTATTAACCCGACTCTGTACCGCCAGATATTCAAGAATACGGTCTTTTACGCGCTCCAGGCCGTAGTGGTCGCGATCCAGCGTTTCCTGAGCTTTACGCAGGTCTTTTTTCACCTTGCTGCGCTCATTCCACGGAACCTGAACCATCCACTCGATATAGCCGCGCACCACCGTCGCTTCTGCCGACATGGGCGACATCATTTTCAGCTTCTGCAGTTCAGCTTCCGCTTTTTCACGCGCCTCTTTCGGCATTTTTGACGCTTCGATTTTGCGTTTCAGCGCTTCGTATTCGTCCGGAGCGTCATCCATTTCGCCCAGCTCTTTCTGAATAGCCTTCATCTGCTCATTCAGATAGTACTCGCGCTGGCTTTTCTCCATCTGTTTTTTGACGCGGTTACGGATACGTTTCTCAACCTGTAACAGGTCGATTTCCGATTCCATCATCGCCATCAGATATTCCAGACGTTCGTTAACGTCGGACATCTCCAGCACGGACTGTTTATCCGCCAGCTTAAGCGGCATATGCGCCGCCACGGTATCGGCGAGGCGCGCAGCGTCGTCGATACTGTTCAGCGAAGTCAGTACCTCAGGAGGAATTTTTTTGTTGAGCTTAATGTAGCCTTCAAACTGGTTGATGGCCGTACGCACCAGCACTTCCTGCTCGCGCTCTTCAATCTCAGGCGAGACGAGGTATTCCGCCTGCGCGCTAAAATGCTCGCCATTATCGGCCAGCTGGGTAATTCGTGCACGCTGTAAGCCTTCAACCAGCACTTTTACCGTGCCGTCCGGCAGCTTCAGCATCTGCAAAATAGAGGAAACGGTCCCTACAGAGAAGAGATCGTTAATGCCAGGTTCATCCGTTGAAGCCTCTTTCTGTGCGACCAGCATGATCTTTTTATCATGATCCATTGCGGCTTCGAGGCACCGAATCGATTTTTCCCGACCAACAAACAACGGAATTACCATGTGCGGATAAACCACTACGTCGCGCAACGGCAACACAGGGATTTCAATGCGTTCAGAACGCTCAGGATTCATAGAGCTCTCTCTTAGTTTAATGTCCGCCAGGTGATGGGTACCGCATAGTGCAGGCTATGTACCAGGCAACCCACAGGTATTTGAGTATATGGGGATGTTTATCAGACATTCAATGTCAGTCAGGTGAGAAAAACAAAAGGGGAAGAAATTCCCCCTTTAGCTGACTAACCCGCTGGCAACATTGACGAATTATTCGCCAGATGCCTGTTGCGCCTCGTGCTGTCCGTAGATCAGCATCGGCTTGCTCTCGCCCCCGATCACCGACTCGTCTATCACCACCTTCTCCACGTCATCCATCGACGGCAGGTCATACATGGTGTCCAGCAGCGCCGCCTCGACTATCGAGCGCAGGCCGCGCGCTCCGGTCTTGCGCGACATCGCCTTGCGCGCTATCGCCGTCAGCGCCTCGTCGCGGAACTCCAGCTCCACCCCTTCCAGTCCGAACAGCGCCTGATACTGCTTGGTCAGCGCGTTCTTCGGCTCGCGCAGGATCTGGATCAGCGCTTCCTCGCTCAGCTCGTTCAGCGTCGCCACCACCGGCAGACGCCCGATAAACTCCGGTATCAGGCCGAACTTAATCAGGTCTTCCGGCTCCACCTGCTCCAGCAGCTGCCCTTCGGTTGCCTTCTGCGACTTGCCTTTCACCGTCGCGCCGAAGCCGATGCCCGAGCCGGTTTCCACGCGCTGGGAAATCACCTTGTCCAGGCCGGCAAACGCACCGCCGCAGATAAACAGGATTTTCGACGTATCCACCTGCAGGAACTCCTGCTGCGGATGCTTGCGCCCGCCCTGCGGCGGCACCGCCGCCACCGTGCCCTCTATCAGCTTCAGCAGCGCCTGCTGCACGCCCTCGCCGGACACGTCGCGCGTTATCGACGGGTTGTCCGACTTGCGCGATATCTTGTCGATTTCATCGATGTAGACGATGCCGCGCTGCGCCTTCTGCACGTCATAGTCACACTTCTGCAGCAGCTTCTGGATAATGTTCTCGACGTCTTCGCCCACGTAGCCCGCTTCGGTCAGCGTCGTCGCGTCCGCCATGGTGAACGGCACGTCCAGCAGCCGCGCCAGCGTCTCCGCCAGCAGCGTTTTACCGCTGCCGGTGGGGCCAATCAGCAGAATGTTACTTTTGCCCAGCTCGATGCCGTTGCTGCTGTCGCCGTTGCGCAGGCGCTTGTAGTGGTTATAAACCGCCACCGCCAGCACCTTCTTCGCCCGCTCCTGACCGATAACATAATCATCAAGATGATGGCGGATTTCGTGCGGCGTCGGCAATGCGCTGCGCTCGCGGTGCGGCGTAACTTCTTTAATCTCTTCGCGAATGATGTCGTTGCACAAATCCACACATTCGTCGCAGATATACACCGACGGTCCGGCGATCAGCTTACGCACTTCATGCTGGCTTTTGCCGCAGAAAGAGCAGTACAGCAGCTTCCCTGAACTCTCTTTGCGCTTATCTGTCATCAGCTAACCTCATGCCTTGTTTCACAGCGCTTTTCAGGCTGATTCTCTCTCTTCATTTAGCTTTTACTATAGCGGTACTTTCCCCAGGCAACGTGAGCAAAAGCAGCCTGTGCTCACGTTGCGTTTACCCGTATTCTGTTCATTCAACCTGCCGTGCGCACATTCTGCCAGATGCTTACGCGCTTAGTTGATTCAGCGTCTGAAAGGATTATGCTAGACTTTCTGCACTTACGAAAATGCACAGATGGAGTGTTAACGATGCCTCAAGAGCCGAATAAAGAAAGCGGTCAGGAAGAAAAGACCTCAGCATTAGCGATGAACAAACTGCTGGAGTCTCGCTCTATCATTATTTCAGGCGAAATCAATCAGGCTCTCGCGGAAAAAGTGATGGCTCAACTGCTGATTTTGCAGGAGATGAACGACGAGCCGATCAAGCTGTTCATTAACTCTCAGGGCGGCCATGTCGAAGCGGGCGATACGATTCACGACATGATTAAATTTATCAAGCCGCGCGTCATCGTTGTAGGCACTGGCTGGGTAGCCAGCGCGGGCATTACTATCTATCTGGCCGCGGAAAAAGAAGATCGTTACGCGCTGCCTAATACGCGCTTCATGATTCACCAGCCGCTGGGCGGCGTACGCGGTAAAGTTTCTGATATCGAAATCGAAGCTAACGAACTGCTGCGCGCGCGCGATCGCATCAACAGATTGATCAGCAAAGCGACCGGTCAGCCGCTGGAACGGGTAGAGAAAGATACCGACAGCAACTACTGGATGAGCCCGGAACAGGCGATCGAATATGGCATCGCCAGCCATGTGATTACCCACTGGGACGAACTGAAAGCCTGACGGCTGCTGCACTACCTGTAAAGAAAAGGCCCCTGCGCATGACTTCAGCCAGCTAACGCAACTGAAGGGAAACACAGGGGCTATTTTTTTGCTATCCGCTGACCGCCGCTATAAAAACTTCAGGGCCGATAATAGGGTCAAAAAAATGGGCCCGCAGGCCCATTTCGCAAGATAACGATTTATTCGCCGGAGGCCTGTTGCGCCTCGTGCTGTCCGTAGATCAGCATCGGTTTGCTCTCGCCCCCGATCACCGACTCGTCTATCACCACCTTCTCCACGTCGTCCATCGACGGCAGGTCATACATGGTGTCCAGCAGCGCCGCCTCAACTATCGAGCGCAGGCCGCGCGCTCCGGTCTTGCGCGACATCGCCTTGCGCGCTATCGCCGTCAGCGCCTCGTCACGGAACTCCAGCTCCACCCCTTCCAGTCCGAACAGCGCCTGATACTGCTTGGTCAGCGCGTTCTTCGGCTCGCGCAGGATCTGGATCAGCGCTTCCTCGCTCAGCTCGTTCAGCGTCGCCACCACCGGCAGACGCCCGATAAACTCCGGTATCAGGCCGAACTTAATCAGGTCTTCCGGCTCCACCTGCTCCAGCAGCTGCCCTTCGGTTGCCTTCTGCGACTTGCCTTTCACCGTCGCACCAAAGCCGATGCCCGAGCCGGTTTCCACGCGCTGGGAAATCACCTTGTCCAGGCCGGCAAACGCACCGCCGCAGATAAACAGGATTTTCGACGTATCCACCTGCAGGAACTCCTGCTGCGGATGCTTGCGCCCGCCCTGCGGCGGCACCGCCGCCACCGTGCCCTCTATCAGCTTCAGCAGCGCCTGCTGCACGCCCTCGCCGGACACGTCGCGCGTTATCGACGGGTTGTCCGACTTGCGCGATATCTTGTCGATTTCATCGATGTAGACGATGCCGCGCTGCGCCTTCTGCACGTCATAGTCACACTTCTGCAGCAGCTTCTGGATAATGTTCTCGACGTCTTCGCCCACGTAGCCCGCTTCGGTCAGCGTCGTCGCGTCCGCCATGGTGAACGGCACGTCCAGCAGCCGCGCCAGCGTCTCCGCCAGCAGCGTTTTACCGCTGCCGGTGGGGCCAATCAGCAGAATGTTACTTTTGCCCAGCTCGATGCCGTTGCTGCTGTCGCCGTTGCGCAGGCGCTTGTAGTGGTTATAAACCGCCACCGCCAGCACCTTCTTCGCCCGCTCCTGACCGATAACATAATCATCAAGATGATGGCGGATTTCGTGCGGCGTCGGCAATGCGCTGCGCTCGCGGTGCGGCGTAACTTCTTTAATCTCTTCGCGAATGATGTCGTTGCACAAATCCACACATTCGTCGCAGATATACACCGACGGTCCGGCGATCAACTTACGCACTTCATGCTGGCTTTTGCCGCAGAAAGAGCAGTACAGCAGCTTCCCTGAACCATCTTTGCGCTTATCTGTCATTCAATTACCCCCTATTTATTGCACACCCTTTCCGCAACGCGGAAGTGGGCTGTCTGTCCCTTGTCGTTTCCGACATGATACAGGCAGACTGGTACAATATCGTATTTAATCAGGTACGCTGGGTAAGCACAGAGTCAACCAGACCGTACTCAACGGCCTCGCTGGCGGAAAGGAAACGATCGCGTTGCGTATCACGTTCAATAGTTTCTATGCTCTGACCCGTATGTTTCGCCATCAGCTCATTCATCAGCTGTTTAGTCTTCACGATTTCACGCGCATGGATCTCAATATCAGAAGCCTGCCCCTGGAAACCGCCCAGCGGCTGATGAATCATGACGCGCGCGTGCGGCAGGCAGAAACGCTTGCCTTTTGCACCAGCGGTTAGCAGGAAGGAACCCATTGAGCAGGCCTGTCCCATACAGATGGTGCTGACGTCCGGCTTGATAAACTGCATGGTGTCATAAATAGACATGCCTGCGGTAATCACACCGCCCGGCGAGTTAATATAGAGGTAGATATCTTTTTCCGGGTTTTCCGCTTCCAGAAACAGCATCTGGGCTACGATCAGGTTCGCCATCTGATCTTCAACCTGACCGGTAAGGAAAATGACGCGCTCTTTTAACAGGCGGGAAAAAATGTCGTAAGAACGCTCGCCGCGCGAGGTTTGTTCGACCACCATAGGCACCAGCGCCATGTGAGGCGCGGAAAATCCACGTTCGCCATTGTATGACATTACCGTCTCCTGGATAAATTTCATTGGCAACACTCTGTACCGATTCTACTCAAGTGAGCACATGAAAACCACGCTTCACGCAGCCACTCTCCGACGCTATCCGGACGGTCAATCAGCCAGCCTTACATTTCTCAAACTACACGAGAAACTATCTGGGGGCGCTGCCCCGCTGTTTCAAGCATAACAACGTTTTCTTCAATCGCTAAACCGGATTACCATCATACCGAATAACCTGACGCTTAATTAGCCAATAAGGCGCACAAAAGCAGATTTTTAAGGCAGATAAACAAAAAGCCCGCGCACCTTGCGGCAGCGGGCTTTCGGCTATTAAAGCAGCGAAAATCAGGCCATCGTGGTCTGATTCATCAGTTCCTGGAATTTAGTGGCTTTTTCAGTCACATTTGCTTTTTCCAGAACCGCTTCAACCGCCTGCTCTTCCAGAGCCACATTACGCATGTTGTTCATCAGCTCATTATTTTTGCTGTAGAACTCGATCACTTCCTGCGGATCTTCGTAGGCAGACGCCATTTCTTCAATCAGCGCTTTTACGCGATCTTCATCAGCTTTCAGCTCGTTGGCACGAATCACTTCGCCCAGCAGCAGGCCAACCATTACGCGACGTTTCGCCTGCTCTTCAAACAGTTCGCGCGGCAGTTCCAGCGCCTGTTTTTCGTTACCGCCAAAGCGCTGTGCAGCCTGACGACGCAGCACGTCGATTTCGCCATCGATCAGCGCGGAAGGCACGTCGATTTCATTCGCTTTGATCAGGCCGTCAATTGCCTGAGTTTTAACACGGTTACGCACCGCGCCTTTCAGCTCGCGTTCCATGTTTTTACGCACTTCTGCGCGCAGACCGGCTACAGAACCATCTTCAACGCCGAAACGTTTGATAAATTCTTCGGTCAGCTCCGGCAGTTCACGCTCTTCAACTTTTTTCAGTACGATAGCGAACTTCGCATCTTTACCTTTCAGGTTTTCAGCGTGGTAATCTTCCGGGAATTTCACGTCAACGGTGAATTCGTCACCCGCTTTGTGGCCAACAACGCCTTCTTCAAAGCCTGGGATCATGCGGCCCTGGCCCATTGCCAGTACGAAATCAGACGCTTTACCGCCTTCGAATTCTTCGCCGTCTACGGAACCGGTGAAATCGATGGTAACGCGATCTTCAGCCGCCGCTTCACCCTCTTTTTCTGACCAGGTCGCCTGCTGCTTACGCAGGGTTTCCAGCATGGTGTCCACGTCTTCGTCAGTCACTTCAACAATCGGTTTTTCTACTTCGATTGATTCCAGACCTTTCAGCTCAACTTCCGGATAGACTTCAAACTCAACGGAGTAAGTGAAATCTTCCCCTTGCTTGTACTGACCCGGTACGTAGTTCGGCGCGCCAGCCGGATTGATCTTTTCTTTGATGATGGCCTCAACAAAGTTGCGCTGCATCAGATCGCCCAGCACATCCTGACGAACGGAAGCGCCGTAACGCTGCGCGACCACGCTCATCGGTACTTTACCCTTACGGAAACCGTCGATACGGACTTTCTTCGCTACCTCGACCAGCTCTTTTTTCACTGCGCTCTCGATGCTGTCAGCTGCGACAGTAATCGTAACGCGACGGCCCAGGCCCTGAGTGGTTTCTACTGAAACTTGCATCTTGTTACCTCAAAAAATCACGAGCTCGGTCAACTTCAGACAGCGCGGATTACCGTAACCCTCGCTACCCAACAACCGGGACGGCCTCTGATGAAGAACCCAATTCCCTGTTACCAGAAGCGTCCCGAAGCAATTCCGGAAAAATAGACGCCGCATTATAGCGGCATCGTTTTACCGCGTCGAGAACGCAAACCGCTCACGGCTTCGCAGTTTGGCGGAAAATAAGCGAAAAATAATAAAAAAGGGCGGGCGAAGCGCGCAAAATTCAGACAAAAGAAAACGGCCCGTGGGCCGTTCAGGGAAAACATCACGCTAAATCAGGCCAGCATACCGGCCCCGCGACAGTTAGGCGAAGCCAGCACGGTATCCTGTAGCCCCTCCCACTCTTTTAACGTATAGGTGTGTAGCGCCAGCGCATGCACGCCGCCTGCCAGCTCATCGCTGAGCGTGCTGTAAATAGCACGATGTCGCATCAGAAAACGCTGATTGGCAAAGCTGTCGCTAACGATGACCACTTTAAAATGGCTTTCCGAGCCAGCCGGTACATTATGACGATAACTCTCATCATGAACTTCCAGATGAGCCGGTTGAAACGCCGTTCTTAACTTTTCTTCTATTTGTTCGCGAATCATGACTTACACTCCTCTACGGCAGAGAGCTACGCCCCATCCCTTTAAATATTAGTCGGTTTTCACCCTTTTCCTCTGGCGAGGCGAAAAAAACTGTCCCGGTTGTTTCGCTGGCAGCCAGGAATGCGTAACGGATGCGATGTAATAGCAGGGCCTGCACTGGAGAAAAAACATGCAGGATGATGAATTTACGCGCCGCCGGGCTTTTTTCATGGAAAGGCAATGATATGATGAGTGCTGTTTTGTCAGCAATATCATTCAGACATACGAGAAAATAAGCATGCTAAAACGACTCCTTCTCCCGCTGCTGGCTGCCTTTATTCTGGCTGGCTGTGCCAATAACAGCAATACGCTTGATGTACAGCCTGTCATTCAGCTGCCCCAGCAGGACCCCAGCCTGATGGGCGTGACCGTAAGCATTAACGGTGCTGACCAGCGCGCCGATCAGGCGCTGGCGAAAGTCAATCGCGACAGCCAGCTGGTTACCCTGACGCCCAGCCGCGACCTGCGTTTCCTGCTACAGGAAGTGCTGGAAAAACAGATGACCGCTCGCGGTTATATGGTCGGCCCTAACGGCGCGGTAGATCTGCAAATCGTGGTAAACAATCTCTACGCCGATGTCACCCAGGGTAACCTGCGCTACAGCATTACGACCAAAGCGGATATCTCAATTATTGCCAACGCGAAAAACGGCAATAAGCAGGTGAAGAACTACCGTCAAACCTATAGCGTCGAAGGCGCGTTCAACGCCACCAACGAAAAAATCACTAAAGCCGTCAACTCAACGCTGAGCGACGTCATCAGCGATATGGCTCAGGACACCAGCGTCAACGATTTTATCAAACAAAACGCACGTTAATGTTTTATTACGGCCTGGCAGGATCGCCGGGCCGCTCTGCAGGGAAAGATCGTTGTGGCTAACCAACTGTTACGTATTTTCACCCAGCGCAACGCCGCGGTGCTGCTGCTGCTGGGCTTCGCTTCCGGGCTTCCTCTGGCGCTCACCTCTGGCACGCTACAGGCGTGGATGACCGTAGAGGGCGTGGATCTTAAAACCATCGGCTTTTTCTCGCTGGTTGGACAGGCCTATGTTTTTAAGTTCCTCTGGTCGCCGCTGATGGATCGCTATACGCCGCCATTTTTAGGGCGGCGTCGTGGCTGGCTTCTTATCTCGCAGCTGCTGCTGATCGGCGGTATCGCCCTGATGGGCTTTATGGAACCGGCGCGGCATCTGACGCTGCTGGCGGCGTTAGCGGTACTGATCGCCTTCTGCTCCGCCTCGCAGGATATTGTATTTGACGCCTGGAAAACCGACGTGCTGCCGCCGGAAGAGCGCGGCAACGGTGCAGCGATTACCGTCTTAGGCTATCGTCTGGCAATGCTGGTTTCCGGCGGGCTGGCGCTCTGGCTGGCGGATCGCTACCTCGGCTGGCAAACAACTTACTGGTTAATGGCGTTAATGATGGTGCCTGGTGCGATCGCTACGCTGCTGGCGCGCGAGCCTGACGGCGCAATTGTTCGCCCGCATACCCTGGAAGAGGCGGTTATTGCGCCGCTGCGCGATTTCTTCAATCGCGATAATGCCTGGCTGATGCTCTCCCTGATTGTGCTTTACAAGCTGGGTGATGCCTTTGCCGCCAGCCTGACCACCACTTTCCTGATCCGCGGCGTTGGTTTCTCTGCGGGCGATGTTGGGCTGGTAAACAAATCCCTCGGCCTGCTGGCTACCATTATCGGTGCGCTATATGGCGGCATTCTGATGCAGCGCCTCAGCCTGTTCCGGGCGTTAATGTTGTTCGGTATGTTGCAGGCGCTTTCTAATCTGGCCTACTGGCTGCTGTCGGTCACCTCCCCGCATCTGTGGAGTATGGCCAGCGCGGTATTCGTCGAAAACCTGTGCGGCGGCATGGGCACCGCGGCTTTTGTGGCACTGCTGATGAGCCTTTGCAACCGCTCTTTCTCCGCTACCCAGTTTGCACTGCTTTCAGCGCTTTCGGCAGTAGGCCGCGTCTATGTCGGCCCGGCTGCGGGGTGGCTGGTTGAGCTATGGGGTTGGCCAACTTTCTATGCTTTTTCCGTCGCCGCTGCCCTGCCGGGCCTGCTGCTGCTGGTCGCCAGTAAAAACAGCCTGTTGCAGGCCCAACAAAGCGAGCAGTTTACCATTCGTCGCTACTGGCCAGCGGCCTATCGCTGGGCGTTGCGCCTGCTGACCGGTGGCTGCGTGCTGCTGGCACTCTGGCTGCTGCTGCTGGCGCTGGAAGCAGGCAATCTGCTGACATCACCAATATCACCTCTGGTTTTATTCAATGCAGGTTGTTTACTGGCCCTGACCGGAATATTTACCGGTACGCTACTCGACTATCTGGCGCAGCGTAAAACATCCCTCGCAAAATAAAAGCATCGGCTTTAACGACAATACAGCTGGCCCAGAAAAATAAGCGCCAGCTGTAAATAATATTGTCCGACTTTTCCCACAAAAATTTATCCCGCCATTTTAACAACTGCCGACTAATATTAAAAAACGGTGCGTAATTATTCATGTTTAATAATTATCACTTAAATGATGCGAATTTGTTAAACTATTGAGGCTCGATTACGTTGTTTAGATTCATCCCTTCCTATAGGCGGGCGGAGCCATCTTTTTTCGTTATATTAACCCAACTGCCTGTCATCATTCATATTCTGTCACTTTATGTAACAGATGTGACACCCTTAGCAAAAGGTGTCAACACAGTTCTGACACGTTCTTAAGCTGGTTTACACTGCATAAACCTTCCCGTAAAATGCCGCCACACTTAAACGACAATAGAGCCCTTGTCATTGAGGTCGTTAAATGAGACTCAGGAAATACAATAAAATTTTGGGGATTTTGTCATTAACTGCAGGCACTTTATTGTTAAGTGGCTGTGATAGTGCGTTGTTAAATCCCAAAGGACAGATTGCAATGGAGCAACGCTCGCTGATACTGACAGCCTTTGGCTTGATGTTGATCGTCGTAATACCCGCAATTCTGATGGCAGTGGTGTTTGCATGGAAATATCGTGCTTCTAACACAAATGCAAAATACAGCCCTAACTGGTCCCACTCTAATAAAGTGGAAGCGGTGGTTTGGACCGTTCCGATCCTGATCATTCTCTTCCTGGGCGTGTTAACCTGGAAATCAACCCACGCGCTGGAACCGGGCAAACCGCTCGCTTCTGATGTGAAGCCGGTTGAGATCGAAGTGGTTGCGCTGGACTGGAAATGGTTGTTCATCTATCCGGAACAGGGTATCGCCACGGTGAATGAAATTGCGTTCCCGAAAGGCACGCCGGTGAATTTCAGGATCACTTCTAACTCCGTCATGAACTCCTTCTTCATTCCGACCCTTGGCAGCCAGATCTACGCTATGGCAGGGATGCAGACCAAACTGCACCTGATCGCCAACGAGCCGGGAACCTTTAAGGGTATCTCGTCCAACTTTAGCGGCCGTGGTTTCTCAGGAATGAAGTTCCAGGCGATTGCTACCCCCGATCAGGCAGGATTTGAGCAGTGGGTAGCGAAAGTCAAGCAGGCACCGAATACCTTAACCACCATGGATGAGTTCGAGAAGCTGGCTGCGCCAAGCGAGAATCATCCGGTTGAGTACTTCTCCAGCGCAAATCCTGAGTTGTTCAAGCAGATCATTGAAAAATTCAAGATGAGCCACGGAGAGATGGACATGTCAGGTCATGAAGGCATGGACATGAGTGAAGCCTCTCACGCGGGAGCCGAGGAATAATACGATGTTCGGAAAATTAACACTGGATGCAGTGCCGTATCATGAACCGATTATCATGGTCACGGTGGCCGCCATCATTATTGGTGGCCTGGCCCTTGTCGCTGCCTTAACTTACTTCGGTAAGTGGAAATACTTGTGGACGGAGTGGCTGACCTCAGTCGACCACAAAAAACTGGGTATCATGTATGTGATCCTGGCATTCGTCATGTTAATACGTGGCTTTGCCGACGCCATCATGATGCGTGGTCAGCAGATGCTGGCTTCTGCCGGGGAAGCGGGCTTCCTGCCGCCTCACCACTACGATCAGATCTTTACCGCCCACGGCGTTATTATGATCTTCTTCGTGGCGATGCCGTTCGTTGTTGGCCTGATGAACATCGCTGTTCCTTTGCAGATCGGCGCGCGCGACGTGGCATTCCCTTTCCTTAACAACCTGAGCTTCTGGTTCACCGCCGTTGGCGTGATCCTGGTTAACCTGTCTCTGGCTGTGGGTGAGTTTGCTCAGACCGGTTGGCTGGCTTATCCGCCGCTGTCAGGCGCAGAGTACAGTCCGGGCGTCGGGGTAGATTACTGGATCTGGAGTCTACAGCTGTCCGGTATCGGTACGACATTAACGGGTATTAACTTCTTCGTTACTATCCTGAAAATGCGTGCGCCGGGCATGACCATGTTCAAAATGCCGGTATTCACCTGGGCTTCGCTCTGTACGAACGTGCTGATTATCGCTGCGTTCCCGGTACTGACCGTTACCCTGGCGCTGCTGACCCTTGACCGTTATCTGGGCTTCCATTTCTTTACCAATGATATGGGTGGCAACATGATGATGTATGTCAACCTGATCTGGGTATGGGGCCATCCGGAAGTTTACATTCTGGTTCTGCCGGTATTCGGTGTGTTCTCAGAAGTGGTTGCCACTTTCTCGAAAAAACGCCTGTTCGGCTACACCTCGCTGGTGTGGGCGACCGTAGTCATTACCGTTCTGTCCTTTATCGTTTGGCTGCACCACTTCTTTACGATGGGCGCAGGAGCGAACGTTAACGCCTTCTTCGGCATCATGACGATGATTATCGCCATTCCGACCGGCGTGAAGATCTTTAACTGGCTGTTCACCATGTATCAGGGCCGCATTCAGATGCACTCTGCCATGCTGTGGACCGTAGGCTTCCTGGTTACCTTCTCGGTGGGTGGGATGACCGGCGTGCTGCTGGCGGTACCGGGCGCAGACTTCGTGCTGCACAACAGCCTGTTCCTGATCGCGCACTTCCATAACGTGATTATCGGTGGCGTGGTGTTCGGCTGTATGGCTGGCGTGACCTACTGGTTCCCGAAAGCATTTGGCTTCACCCTGAACGAAACCTGGGGTAAACGCGCCTTCTGGTTCTGGATTATCGGCTTCTTCGTTGCCTTTATGCCGCTGTACGCGCTGGGCTTCATGGGGATGACGCGTCGTCTGAGCCAGGATATCGATCCGCAGTTCCATCCGTTACTGGTTGTCGCTGCCGTCGGTGTCGGCCTGATCGCCCTGGGTATTCTCTGCCAGCTGATCATGTTCTGGGTCTCCGTACGTGACCGTCATCTGAACCGCGATCTGACCGGTGACCCGTGGGGTGGCCGTACGCTGGAGTGGTCAACTTCCTCTCCGCCGCCGTTCTATAACTTCGCAGTGGTACCGCACATCAATGAGCGTGATGCCTTCTGGGAAATGAAAGAAAAAGGCGATGCGTACAAACAGCCTGCTCATTACGAAGAGATTCACATGCCGAAAAACAGCGGCGCAGGTCTGATTATCGCCCTGTTCGCGACGGTCTTTGGTTTCGCTGCCATCTGGCATATCTGGTGGCTGATGGGTCTCTCCTTTATCGCGATGATTGCGAGCTGGATCATTAAGAGCTTCGACGAAGACGTTGATTACTATGTTCCGGTCAAAGAGATCGAAGCAATCGAGAATCAGCACTTCAAAGATATCAGCAAAGCAGGTCTGAAATAATGGCACAAACACTGTCTAAACAACACGACGCCCATGCGGAGCATGGGCATCACGATGCGGGAGCCAATAAGGTTTTTGGTTTCTGGATCTACCTGATGAGCGACTGCATTATCTTCGCAACCCTGTTTGCGACCTATGCAGTTATGGTTAACAACACGGCGGGTGGCCCGGCGGGTAAAGACATTTTCGAACTGCCGTTCGTGCTGGTCGAAACCGCCCTGCTGCTGCTGAGCTCCATCACTTACGGTATGGCCGTGATCGGCATGAACAACGGCAGCAAAGGCGCGGTAAACCGCTGGCTGGCGCTGACCTTCCTGTTCGGTCTGGGTTTTATCGCGATGGAGATCTATGAGTTCCATCACCTGATCGAGGAAGGCTTCGGCCCGGATCGCAGCGGCTTCCTGTCCGGCTTCTTTACGCTGGTTGGTACCCACGGTCTGCACGTGACTTCTGGCCTGATCTGGATGCTGGTGCTGATGTTCCAGATCGCGAAACGCGGTCTGACCGACACCAACCGCGCCCGTATCATGTGTCTGAGCCTGTTCTGGCACTTCCTTGACGTGGTATGGATCTGCGTATTTACCGTTGTCTATCTGATGGGGGCCATGTAATGAGTCATTCTGTTAACGAACATGGTGCCTCTCACGGCAGCGTGAAGTCATATATGATCGGCTTCATCCTTTCTATCATCCTGACGGCTATTCCGTTCTGGATGGTAATGGATGGCGGCGCTTCGCATGGCACAATTCTCAGCGTGGTTCTGGTGTGCGCGGTAGTTCAGGTGCTGGTTCACCTGGTCTTCTTCCTGCATCTGGATACCAAGTCTGAAGGCGGCTGGAACTTTGTGGCGATTGTCTTTTCCGCCATCATTATCCTGATAGTCGTCGTTGGCTCGCTGTGGATCATGTGGAACCTCAACTACAACATGATGATGTCCCACTAAAGAGTCGCTCGTGATGATTAAGCAATACCTGCAAGTAACAAAACCAGGAATTATTTTCGGGAATTTAATTTCTGTTATCGGGGGTTTTCTGCTGGCTTCAAAAGGCAGCATTGATTACACCCTGTTTCTCACCGCCCTCGTTGGTGTTTCGCTGGTGGTCGCATCAGGTTGTGTTTACAACAACTTTATCGACCGCGACATCGACAGAAAAATGGAGAGAACCAAGAATCGAGTGCTGGTTAAAGGCCTCATCTCTGTGAAAGTAACCCTGGTTTATGCAACCGTATTAGGTATTGCTGGCTTTGCGTTGCTGTATTTCGGAGCGAACCCGCTGGCCATGTGGCTGGCGGTGATGGGCTTCGTGGTATACGTCGGCATTTACAGCCTCTATATGAAGCGTAACTCAGTTTACGGTACGCTGATTGGTAGCCTTTCCGGCGCGGCGCCGCCGGTAATTGGCTACTGCGCGGTAACCAATGAGTTTGATGCTGGCGCACTGATCCTGCTGGCGATCTTTAGCCTGTGGCAGATGCCGCACTCCTATGCGATTGCCATCTTCCGCTTTAAAGATTACCAGGCGGCGAACATACCGGTTCTGCCGGTAGTGAAAGGCATCTCCGTGGCAAAAAACCATATTACGCTCTATATTCTGGCGTTTATGATTGCCACGCTGATGCTGTCGCTGGGCGGCTACGCTGGCTACAAATATCTGGTGGTTGCGGCGGCAGTCAGCGTGTGGTGGCTGGGAATGGCGCTTTCAGGTTACAAAACCTCAAACGATCGCGTTTGGGCACGTAAGCTGTTCGTGTTCTCCATTGTCGCTATTACCGCGCTGAGCGTGATGATGTCGGTGGATTTTATGACCCCGGCTTCTCAGGATCTGCTGACCTGGGTACGCTGATCGCAAGCAACATCACTTAGGGCGCATTTTGCGCCCTTTCTTTTTGTTACGACTGCTTAAACACTTCTGTTTTACCCGCCCTGCCCTACTCCTTAAAATATTGTCAGCAATAATACTGAGGTTGTAATGAACGATAATAAAATGACACCGGTTGAACTGCGAGCAACCTGGGGTTTAGGCACCGTTTTTTCTTTACGTATGCTGGGCATGTTTATGGTGTTGCCCGTACTGACCACTTACGGCATGGCGTTGCAGGGTGCCAATGAAGCGTTGATTGGCCTGGCGATCGGTATTTATGGCCTGGCGCAGGCTATTTTCCAGATCCCGTTCGGCCTGCTTTCCGATCGTATTGGTCGTAAGCCGCTGATCGTCGGCGGGCTGCTGGTTTTTGTAGCCGGCAGCGTTATTGCCGCCAGTACCGTATCAATCTGGGGCGTTATTCTTGGGCGCGCTTTGCAGGGTTCCGGCGCTATCGCCGCCGCCGTAATGGCACTCCTTTCCGATCTGACGCGCGAGCAGAATCGGACTAAAGCAATGGCGTTTATCGGTATTAGCTTCGGCATTACGTTTGCTATCGCCATGGTGCTGGGCCCGATAATTACCCACGCTCTCGGCCTGCACGCGCTGTTCTGGATGATTGCGATTCTCGCCAGCCTCGGCATTGTGATTACGCTGTTGGTGGTGCCGAATGCGCCACATCATGTACTGAACCGCGAATCAGGTATGGTGAAAGGCAGCATACGTGAAGTGCTGATACAGCCGCGTCTGCTGAAGCTGAATATCGGTATTCTTTGTCTGCATGTGTTGCTGATGTCGAGCTTTGTCGCCCTGCCGGGCCAGTTTGAACAGGCCGGTTTTCCGGCCGGACAGCACTGGAAGGTGTATCTGGTGACAATGCTGATCGCCTTTGTCGCCGTCGTACCCTTTATTATTTATGCTGAAGTAAAGCGTCGGATGAAGCGGGTGTTTATCTGCTGCGTGGCGTTAATTCTGATTGCGGAAATTGTGCTGTGGGGTGCCGGTGGGCATTTCTGGACGCTGGTGGTTGGCGTGCAGCTCTTTTTCCTGGCGTTTAATTTGATGGAGGCGATTCTGCCTTCCCTGATCAGTAAAGAGTCGCCAGCGGGATATAAAGGTACCGCGATGGGCATTTATTCCACCAGCCAGTTTCTCGGCGTGGCGATTGGCGGCAGTCTTGGCGGCTGGATTTTCCAGAATTTTGATGCCCAGACGGTGTTTTTGTTAGGTGCGGTAGTGGCTACGCTGTGGTTGTTGTTGAGTACCACCATGCAGGAACCGCCATATGTAAGTAGTCTGCGTATCGTTTTAAATGACCATGCGCTGAAGGATGCGCGGCTGGAGCAGAAGCTGAAAGCGCAGCCCGGTGTCTCTTCCGTATTTATCGTACCGGAAGAGCGCAGCGCCTATGTAAAAATTGACAGCAAGGTGACCAGCCGGGTTGAACTGGAGGCGCTGCTCGCCAGCATGTAAAACACCGCTTAAATACTGAACGGCACCTGCACAGGGAGGCCAGTTCGATCGTAAAGACGCTAAACGTCATTCCTGACCTCTCGTCCCGCGCCTTCTCTGGCCCGGGACGCTTTACTCTTCGATCTGGCTTCCCTGCGCCTTAAGTCCAGTGTCGACTGTCAGCAGGTAAAACGGACTGTTTAATCGCGGAAGTTTTTAAACTGGAACGGCTGCCCCAGGTTGCCACCGCGCACCAGCGCGATAGCGCTTTGCAGATCGTCGCGTGATTTACCGTTAACACGGACTTCTTCGCCCTGAATCTGCGGCTGCACTTTGATTTTGCTGTCTTTAATCAGCTTAACAATTTTCTTCGCCATATCGCTCTCAATGCCCTGCTTCAGCTTGAGATCGAGGCTCCAGTTTTTGCCGCTGTGCTCAATCTGATCCGGCACTTCCAGCGCCGCACCCTCAATTCCCCGTTTCAGCAGCTTCTCGCGTAGAATATCGACCAGCTGCTTCACCTGAAAATCAGATTCGGTGGTCACTTTAATAGTCTGCGCTTTTTCATTCAGCTCGATGCTGGCGCTGACGTTGCGAAAATCGAAGCGGGTTGAGAGTTCACGGTTGGCGTTTTCAACGGCGTTTCGCACTTCCTGCATGTCGATTTCAGAAACGATATCGAAAGATGGCATTATTTTTTCTCCAGACGCTAAAGTGACATGCATAATACCTGCTTGCGTGGGGCAAAGAAAACAGCCTGTGCGCACAGTGATTATCGATTAACTCGCCGTTAAGGCCTTGAAACTCCGCCTGCGGGAGGATGCATGAAAATTACGGTACTCGGCTGCGGTGCCCTGGGTCAGCTCTGGCTGACCGCACTCGATCGTCAGGGCCATGAGGTTCAGGGTTGGTTACGTGTGCCACAGCCCTACTGCTCGGTCAATGTTATCGGCACGAACGGCGTTGCCAGCAATAAAACCTTTATCGCCAACGATCCGCTGTTTCTCAGCAACAGCGATCTGTTACTGGTTACGCTGAAGGCGTGGCAGGTTTCCGGCGCGATAAAAAATATCGAGACGCTACTGCCGCCTGATTGCCCCATTCTTCTGCTGCATAACGGCATGGGTACGCTGGAAGAACTTCGCGGAATGACCCAGCCGCTGCTACGCGGTATTACTACCCATGCGGCAAAACGTGACGATACGGTAATAGTGCATGTCGCCAGCGGTATTACCCATATTGGATCTGCCTCACCCGGCAGCGAATCACTGAGTGAGCTGGCAGAAACGCTGCATCAGGCGCTGCCGGACGTGGCCTGGCATAACGATGTTTCCGCTGCCTGCTGGAGAAAACTGGCGGTTAACTGCGTGATAAATCCGCTCAGCGTGATCAACGATTGTCTGAACGGAGAGCTAATCGCCTGGCCTGAGCAAATCGCCATTTTGTGCGAAGAGGCGGCGGCGGTAATGGAAAGAGAAGGTGTTCACACCAGCGCGCAGCAGCTACAGGATTATGTTCATTCGGTGATAGCCAACACCGCCCTGAACGTATCTTCAATGTTGCAGGATGTTCGGGCGCAGCGGCGTACTGAAATAGATTACATTACCGGTTACCTGTTGCAGCGGGCACGGGCACAGGGCATCGCCACGCCGGAAAACAGCCGGCTGTATGAATTGATTAAGCGAAAGGAGCAAGATTATGAGCGCGAACGTATCGGCGCTGGTCTGCCTGGCACATGGCACTGAAGAGATCGAAGCGGTTACGGTAATCGATCTGCTGGTGCGGGCGGGCATCAATGTTACCACCGCCAGCGTGAATGGCGATGGCGAGCGGCAGATCGTCTGCTCACGCGGCGTCAGGCTGCTGGCAGACAGCAGACTGGTAGAGGTCGCAGATAGCCATTTTGACGCCATCGTTCTGCCGGGCGGCCTGAAAGGTGCGGAGGCTTTTCGCGATAGCCCGCTGCTGGTAGAAACCGTACAGCAATTTCACCTTTCCGGACGCATCGTTGCAGCCATCTGCGCCGCTGCGGGTACGGTGCTGGTGCCGCACGACCTGTTTCCCGTCGGCAATATGACCGGCTTCCCTGGCCTGAAAGATAAAATCCCTGAAGAGAAATGGGTTGAGAAACGCGTAGTATGGGATCCGCGTGTGAATTTGCTTACCAGCCAGGGGCCGGGTACGGCGATGGATTTCGCCCTCAAGCTTATCGATCTGCTGGTGGGAAAAGAAAAAGCGCGTGAAGTCGCAGAGCAGCTGGTACTGGCGGCGGGCATTTACGCTTATCAGGACTAACGCAACAACAGCCATTGCTGGCAGGCTCCTTTTCAGCAATGGCTGCTAACTCACCATTTTTAAAAATCGTAGCGTGATGCGCCATAGCTAACCGGCTTCGCTCTTTTCTGTTCGCCTCCTGCCATAAACTCACTTAATTTAAAACCTGACCGATAAAAATTATTAAGTTACACCTGAAAGCCACCGCTTCGTATTATCGCCAGTTCCTTCGTTAGGGGTTTTATCAAACAGCATCAGTAAAACAGCTTCTGTTTATGGCGATTTTACACAACACCGCACTAATGCTGACCGCACATTAATAGTCATTTTTTACTTACTAACATTTTTTGTTGATTTGTATTTATTAAATGAAAGGTGAAAAAGTTACTTCGCTAAAACGGCCCGTTATATTTCAGCTCATCCCAATAAAAAATCATGACGTGAGGTTGAAAATGACGGAAGCGGATATTTTTAATGCGATAATCGAAAAAGAAGGTGATTATATCAATCACCCTGCCGATAAAGGCGGCCCTACCCGTTGGGGCATAACGGAAAAAGTAGCCAGGGCGCACGGCTACAGCGGCGCGATGGCCGATCTGCCTCAGACCACGGCGCTGACTATTCTTTATACCGACTACTGGACTCGCCCTAAGCTGGACAGGCTGGCGCAGGTTTCGCAGGCTATCGCCATTAAGCTGTGCGATGCGGGGGTTAATATGGGCACGGCAACCGCCATTACCTGGCTTCAACGCTGGTTAAATGCCTTTAGCCAACAGCAGAAGCTTTATGCTCCTCTCTCTACCGATGGGAATATCGGTCCACGTACGCTTGAGGCGCTGGATATTTTTCTCACTCATCGCGGTGAGGAAGGTGAACAGGTAATGCTAAAAGCGCTTAATTGCAGCCAGGGCGAACGCTATCTGCAAATAACCGAAACGCGTCCGCTAAATCAGCATTTCATTTATGGCTGGCTTAAAGAAAGGATAACATTATGAAGTTCATCAGCGGGAGCGCAATAACAGGTTTTATAATCATAACCCTGTTATATCAGTTTAACCTAACGCGTCAGCAGCAGAATAAAATCAGGCAAATGGAAGATGAAAAAATAACATTACTGGACAAGCTCATCTACCAACAAAATATCATTGACGATCTGCGCCAGTATGAACAAATCAACCGAATGCTGACAGCTAAACAATTACAACAGGAAAAAGCCGCCGCTCAACAGCATAACGTGCGTCAGAAGGAATATCATCATGCGATCAAAACCAATCCTTGTGCTGCTCAGCCTGTGCCAGATTCTGTTATTAAGCTCCTGCGCGCAGCGCCCGCTCAGCGCACCGCTGCTGCGGCTTCCTCCTGAAACGCTATTTCAGCCCTGCGAACAGCCGCTATTTACAGGTAAAAGCTGGGGAGACGCCGTCAGCTACAGCCTGCAATTGCAGCATAGCTTAAAAATCTGTGCGGAACGCATCGACAGGCTGATTGAATGGCGTCGGCAGGTCAGCCCTTTGCCTGTGGAACCGCTTTGACTGACAACGCCAGAAAGGATGTTGACCTGCAAGGTAGCGCTGGCAAGGAAAAAGCGCTGTCCGTAGCGGTAAAAATAACGGACAGCTTCTATTTCAGGGACGATAAACCTTCACGTTCTTAAAGCCCTGCTCATGCAGATAAAGCGCCTGCAGTCGGCTCATTACGCCACGCTCGCAGTAAAGCAGCCAGGTTTTACTCTGATCGAGATCGCCAAACTGGGTGCCCAGCTTATAGAACGGCAGAGATTTTACCTCAATGCCTTCCACTTTCAGCGGCTTAATCTCCTGCTCATCCAGCGAACGAATATCCAGCAGAGCATCGTTAGCAGAAAAAGAGGCTACGGTTTCCACTTCGGCGACATCTTCCTGTGTCTGCTCAGCGATAGTGCGAATATCCACGTTGGTCGCTTCCTGCACCACGCGATCCAGCACGGCGAAATCGAAGTTTTCTTCTTCTGCCTCAATACGCGCCTTCACCGCTTTCACCGTCGGGCTTTTTGAAATCACGCCGCAATATTCTGGCATGGTGCGGGCAAAATCTTCCGTACCGATCTGGCGCGCAAGATTGATGATGTGTTCTTTATCGTGAGAGATCAGCGGACGCAGTATCAGCGTATCTGACGCGTTATCAATCAGACGCAGGTTAGTCAGCGTCTGGCTGGAAACCTGGCCCAGCGCTTCGCCGGTAACCAGCGCCTGCACGCCATAGCGTTCAGCAATCTGCGAGGCGGCGCGTACCATCATCCGTTTCAGCACCACGCCCATCTGACCGTCGTCCACTTTTTCCAGGATCTCTGCCACTACCGGCTCGAAATTGATCGCCACGAAGCGCACGCGATGCGAGCGTCCAAAGCGGTTCCACAGATAGTGCGCAACCTGACGCACGCCGATCTCATGAGCCGCGCCGCCGAGGTTAAAGAAGCAGTAATGCACGCGACAGCCGCGACGCATCAGCATATAGCTGGAAACACCAGAATCGAAACCGCCGGAAATCAGCGACAGCACATCTTCCTGCGTGCCGATCGGGAAACCACCCAGCCCTTCATAACGTCCGGTGATCAGCAACAGGCGATCGTTTTCGATCTCCAGATTCACCGTGACCTGCGGGTGAGAAAGCTTAACCTGCGCGCTTTCAATATGCTGGTTGAGTCCGCCGCCGACGTAGCGTTCCACATCCTGCGAACTGAACGGATGCTGACCGCGGCGTTTTACGCGCACGCAGAAAGTTTTGCCTTCCAGACGCTCGCGGTTGATTGCCAGCGTCTGTTCAAAGATATCGTGCATGTCGGTCCAGGTGCGGTCCTCTACCGCCAGCACGTGATGAATGCCGGGAATGCGCGTCAGCTCATCGATAAATGTTTCACGCAGGCTATCATCTTTAGAGCGGACTTCGATGTGATCCCAGTGACGCACCACTGCCAGCGTTTCATCCAGATCTTTCAGGACATTACGAATATTACCGGTGAGAATTTTGATAAAACGCAAACGCACCGACTGGCTTTTAATGGTGATTTCGGGAAACAATTTAATGATAAACTTCATGACCGCGCAGCTCTGAGGCAATTAAGTGCTAAAAAAGGCGGCACTTAACTGATAAAATCAATGAATTGCAAAGGAACCGGAGCCCTTTGCTTCCGAGGCGCGACAGTATATCACCTTTACCGGCGAGCTGCCTGTTTTACTGCCATGCTCTATGATTATTTTGCTAATCATTTCCAGTCGGCTACCATGTCCGATTGCTAAAGATAAAAAACCTGTGAGCACCTATTACTATGCCAAAAAAAGCCGAACAGCCCATCAGTTTTGAAACATCGCTACAGCAGCTGGAACAGATCGTTACCCGCCTGGAAAGCGGCGATTTACCGCTGGAAGAGGCGCTGAACGAATTCGAACGCGGCGTACAGCTGGCAAAAACAGGACAAAAAACCCTGCAACAAGCGGAACAGCGCGTGCAGATTCTGCTTAACGATGATAAAGACGCTGCGCTAACGCCCTTCACGCCGGACGCTGAATAATGGATTTTGCTCAACTCCTCGCCCATTACCATCAACGGGTGAATGTGGCGTTATCACGCTTTATCGATCCCCTGCCCTTTCAGAGTTCTTCTCTGGTCAATGCAATGCAATATGGCGCACTATTAGGAGGGAAACGATTACGCCCGTTTTTAGTCTATGTGGTTGGCGATATGCTGCACGTTGACGCCGACAGCCTTGATGCGCCTGCCGCTGCCGTTGAATGTATTCACGCCTATTCCTTAATCCATGACGACTTACCCGCCATGGATAACGACAGTTTGCGGCGCGGGCAGCCCACCTGTCACATTAAATTCGGCGAAGATACCGCTATTCTCGCAGGCGATGCGTTACAAACGCTGGCTTTCTCTATACTTGCTGATGCACCAATGCAGCAGGTAGCGCCGTGCGATCGCCTCGCGATGATTTCTGAGCTGGCCCAGGCAAGCGGCGTTGCCGGTATGTGTGGCGGTCAGGCGCTTGATTTAGCGGCGGAGGGGCAGCAAACCAATTTAACCGCGCTGGAGGCTATTCATCGCCACAAAACCGGTGCGCTAATCCGTGCTTCGGTGCGCCTTGGCGCGCTGGCGGCGGGCGAAAGCGCACGTGAGGCGCTGCCGCATCTCGATCGCTATGCGAACGCAATCGGCCTGGCTTTTCAGGTACAGGATGACATTCTGGACGTGGTAGGTGATACCGCCGTGACAGGTAAGCAGCAGGGAGCCGATCAACAGCTCGGCAAAAGCACCTACCCGGCGCTAATGGGGTTGGAAAATGCCCGGCAAAAAGCGCATGACCTCTACCATGAGGCGCTGGACGCGCTGGATCGGCTGGCCGCTTTGTCCCTGGATACTACCACGCTGCGTGCGCTGGCAGGCTTCGTAATCGAACGCGATAAATAACTTCCACGATGAGTCTCTGATGAGTTTTGATACTGCAAAATACCCGACGCTGGCACTTGCCGATTCCGTGCAGGAGCTTCGCCAGCTGCCCAAAGAGAAACTCCCCACTCTGTGTGACGAGCTGCGTCAATACCTGCTGGACAGCGTAAGTCGCTCCAGCGGTCATTTCGCTTCCGGTCTCGGCGTGGTTGAACTGACCGTCGCGCTGCATTATGTCTATAACACGCCGTTCGATCACCTGGTGTGGGACGTAGGCCACCAGGCCTATCCGCATAAAATTCTGACCGGACGTCGCGATCGCATTGGTACTATTCGCCAGAAAAATGGCCTCCATCCTTTCCCGTGGCGTGCTGAAAGCGAGTTTGACGTACTGAACGTCGGTCACTCTTCTACCTCGATCAGCGCCGGTTTAGGTATGGCCGTCGCCGCAGGTAAAGAAGGCAAAGGCCGCCGCACCGCCTGCATTATCGGCGACGGCGCGATTACCGCCGGTATGGCGTTTGAGGCAATGAACCATGCGGGCGATATCAAAGCCGATCTGCTGGTAATCCTTAACGATAACGAAATGTCGATTTCCGAAAACGTCGGCGCGCTCAATAATCGTCTGGCGCAGATCCTTTCCGGGAAAACCTATGCGCGCCTGCGCGAAGGCGGCAAAAAAGTGTTAACCGGTCTGCCGCCCATTAAAGAACTGGTCAGGCGCACCGAAGAACACCTGAAAGGTATGGTTGTGCCGGGCACGCTGTTCGAGGAGCTGGGCTTTAACTATATCGGCCCGGTAGACGGTCATGACGTGCTGACGCTGGTGCATACGCTGAGCAACATGCGTGACCTGAAAGGCCCGCAGTTCCTGCATATTATGACTAAAAAGGGCAAAGGTTACGCGCCCGCAGAAAATGATCCTATCGCCTGGCATGCCGTGCCCAAATTCGATCCGGCCAGCGGCGCATTGCCCAAAAGCGCGGATGGCCTGCCAAGCTACTCCACTATTTTTGGCAACTGGCTGTGTGAAACCGCAGCGGACGATAATAAGCTGATGGCGATAACGCCAGCAATGCGTGAAGGCTCCGGCATGGTCAGCTTTTCACGCCAGTATCCGGGACAATATTTTGATGTCGCCATCGCCGAACAGCATGCGGTCACCTTTGCCGCCGGGCTGGCAATCGGCGGCTATAAGCCGGTGGTAGCGATCTATTCTACCTTCCTGCAACGCGCCTACGACCAGCTGATTCACGATGTTGCGATTCAGCAGCTGCCGGTACTGTTTGCTATCGATCGCGGCGGTATCGTCGGTGCCGATGGGCAAACGCACCAGGGCGCTTTCGATCTCGCCTTCCTGCGCTGCATCCCCAATATGGTGATCATGACGCCGAGCGATGAGAACGAATGCCGTCAGATGCTCTATACCGGCTATCATTATCAGCAGGGGCCAAGTGCGGTGCGCTATCCACGCGGCACCGGTACGGGGGCCAGGCTGGAGCCGCTCTCTGCCCTGCCGTTAGGGAAAGGCGTGGTGAAACGCAATGGTGAAAAACTGGCGATTCTGAATTTTGGTACGCTGTTACCGGAAGCCGCCGCCGCCGCTGAAGCGCTAAACGCCACGCTGGTAGATATGCGTTTCGTTAAGCCACTGGATGAAGATCTGGTACTGGAGCTGGCGGCCAGTCATGAAGCGCTGGTCACGCTGGAAGAAGGTGCGATTAAAGGCGGCGCGGGCAGCGGGGTCAACGAGGCGCTCATGGCGCGTCGTGTACTGGCACCGGTACTGAATATTGGTCTGCCGGATGAGTTTATTCCGCAGGGCACTCAGGATGAGATCCGCCACGACTATCAGCTGGATGCCGAAGGTATTCAGCAACAGATCGCACGCTGGCTGGCGCAGTAATTTCCCTCGCATCGAGAAAAAAGCTCAGCGGAGGCCCTCTCCCTGAGCTTTTATTTTATCAACGGTAACATAACCCAACGCGCCTGCGTTGCGGCAGATGCTCGCCACTAACGATTAATCGATCGCGCCATTCGCGCCAGGGTATGACGCACGCCACGGATAGCGACGCTATAAGCCTGAATGTTTTCCGGCATGGCGATGCCGACAAAACCGGTATCACCAATATGATGCAGATCGGCTCCGGCCATTTTACTCATTAGCGCGATCTGGCGGATCGTCTCAACGCTGCTTCCCTCCTGCGAGGTGCCAATTGCCGTCATCGCCATTTTATCCTGGCGATGAATATGGGTGATCAGCGTTTCGGCATACTCCTGAGTAATACCGGGCACGGTTCCTGGCGCAGGCAGCAGTACGATATCCGCGCCATGGCTCATAAACTCATCACAGTCCGCCATAGTAATCAGCTTTTCTCCACGCACCGGCAGAATGCCTGCGGCGTGCATTTTACCGGCCACGATCACCAAATCGTCTCCTACCGCCTGACGAATATGCTGTATGGACGTCACGATAGCCTCATTACTGATGCCATTGCCGGGATTACCTGTTAGCACGATAAATTTGGCACCCATATCACGCAGGCGCACAGCGTTTTCTGCTGTCGCCAGCCGCCCCTGCTTAATCGCCCAAAATTCACGATGGGTACTGCCAAAATCAGGCGCCACCGGCTCAAGATTAACGCCGATTACGCGCCCGGTGAGGCGCTGTAGCTCGCGAATCATCTCTTCATCGGCGATACCATCAGGCATCCCCTGAATATGGGGATGCTCGGCATCAAACATATTAAGCAGTAGCAGATCGGCGCCCTGACTGGCAGCCAGTTCAGCGTTAGTAATGGTCATTAACAGAGGCTGTACGGCAGCAATGGTTTCGCTTACCACTATCCGTCCTTCGCTTTGCCGCAACGATTCAAGCAACGTCTTTCCCTGTAACTGAGCCAGCTCAGAGGCAGAGCAGTCGAGGTAACGCCGGGTCATATGTATCTCCCTAAAAAATGGTCATCTTACTCGCTCTGGCAATCAGGGAATGTTAAAACATTCACATATTTCACGACGAAAATTAAGTAACTCCGCATAAACCAGACTGAAGAAAAAGAGGACAGGGATAAGACCAGAGAGACAGGCAAGGCGGCGTATTAAAAGATGTAATAATCTGAACTGTGTCCGACGACACAGTTCAGCACTTCGGCCTGGCTTACGGCGACAGATGAAGCCCGGCGTAATAGAGGATGCCCGCAGAAATGATGCCCGCAATGATATCATCCACCATAATCCCCATGCCGCCGTGAACGTTACGATCGAACCAGCGAATCGGCCAGGGTTTCCACATATCCAGTACGCGGAAAATCAGGAAACCGGCCAGCACCCACTGCCAGCTCATCGTCGGAATCGCCATCAGCGTGATCCACATACCGATGAACTCATCCCAGACGATGCTGCCATGATCGTGAACACCCATATCCTTTGCGGTGCGGTGACAAAGGTAAACGCCAATGCAGATGCCAAACATCACCAGCAGCGAGTAGATATCCTGCGGCAAAAAGCTCATCAGCCACCAGAACGGAATCGCCGCCAGCGATCCCATAGTGCCCGGCACGTAAGGGCTCAGGCCGCTACCAAAACCGGTAGCCAGCAGATGCCAGGGATTACTCAGCCGCAGGCGGCTTTTCGCCAGATCCTTATCGCGCGTCAAAGTGATCAAATCCTTTCAGCTTGAGGGTTGTTGGCTTGCCCTCTTCTAACAGCACCAGACCTTCCGATTCAGGCCCCAGCTGCCCGATACAGGTATAAGGCACGCCCAGATTACCCAGCGCCACATCCAGCGCGCCGCGATTAATCTCCGGCACGGTAAAGCAGAGCTCATAATCTTCGCCGCCGCTTAGCGCCCAGCGCTGCGTCTGCTCCACAGGAAAATGGTCACGCAGCACGGAAGAGATCGGCAGCGCATCAAGGTTAACGCGTGCGCCACATTCGCTGGCCTTCAGAATGTGGCCTAAATCGGAAACCAGGCCGTCGGAAATATCAATCGCCGCGCTGGCTAAATTACGTAGTGCCTGCCCTTGCAGGATACGCGGCATCGGACGCAGATGACGTTTAATTAACGCCTCATGCGCCGCCGGATCGGTAATACGTTCGCGATGCTGCAACAGCGCCAGGCCCGCCGCACTGTCGCCCAGCGTGCCGGTGACATAAATCCAGTCGCCCGGTCGCGCTCCGCTGCGTCGCAGCGCACGTCCGGCAGGCACCAGGCCATGAATACCCAGCGTCAGGCTACGCGGGCCGCGCGTGGTATCGCCGCCGATTAACTGCATATCGTAGTAGTCCAGCAGTTCAAACAGGCTGTCGCTAAACGCCTTCAGCCACTCCTCATCGACCTCCGGCAGTGTCAGCGCTAACGTCAGCCAGGCAGGATCGGCGCCCATCGCAGCCAGATCGCTTAGGTTAACCGCCAGCGCTTTATAGCCGAGATCGGCAGGATGGATGTCGCGCAGAAAGTGGACGCCTTCCACCAGCGTGTCGGTACTGATGGCCAGGGTCTGCTTTTCCGGCACGTTCAGTAATGCACAGTCGTCGCCGATACCCTTTTCCACATCGCGACGTGAGCTTGTCACGCGATTAAAATAACGCGCGATCAGTTCAAATTCGCCACATGACATAATGAAATTCCGCTGAACCTGAAAGGAAAAGGCCGGAGAAACTCCGGCCTCGATTGATTACTTCTTGTTGGGGCGGATTTGTGGAGCGGCTTTATCCAGAACACCGTTAACAAACTTATGGCTGTCTTCAGCACCGAATACTTTTGCCAACTCAATACCTTCATTGATCGCCACTTTATAAGGTACATCGCTACGTTTACTCAGTTCATAGAGAGAAACACGCAGGATAGCTTTTTCCACCTGGCCCAGCTCTTCCAGCTTGCGCGACAGGTAAGGCGTCATCAGACCATCAAGGTATGCGCTGTTGGTCGCAACGCCAGCCAGCAGCTCGCGGAAATAGTTGATATCAACATCTTTGACATCCTGTTCCGCGAGAAACTGATATTCAATATCAGCAATGTCATTATGGGACAACTGCCAGGAGTAAAGCGCCTGGACAGCACACTCACGGGCGCGGCGACGAGCAGCAGGTTTCACAAAAATCCCCTTACAAAAATCAGGCTTTGATGGCTTTCAATACATTGATCATTTCGAGCGCGGTCAGTGCGGCTTCCGCACCTTTATTGCCCGCTTTGGTTCCGGCGCGTTCAATCGCCTGCTCGATATTTTCCGTAGTCAGGACGCCAAAGGCGACCGGGATGTCGCTGTTCATAGCGACGCTGGCAAGGCCAGAGCTGGCTTCACCGGCAACAAATTCGAAGTGCGCTGTGCCGCCGCGAATAACGGTACCCAGCGCGATAACGGCATCATGTTTGCCCGCTTTAGCAACGGCGCGTGCTGTTATCGGCAGTTCATAGGCGCCTGGCACCCAGACCACGGTGATGTTTTCATCTTTCACCTGGCCGATGCGTTTCAACGCATCGATTGCACCTTCCAGCAGGCTGTCATTAATAAAGTTGTTAAAACGCGCGATAATAATGGCAACTTTCGCTTCCGGCGTGGCAACAGCAGCTTCGATAATTTTCATAGTTTTCCTTTCAGGGTTCTTATTAGCCCCGCAGGGGGGCGGATTCTATCACACTCTTTCGCACTCTGCTTCCGCTTTTCCGCAGGGCGTTAAACCGGGCGGAGTGTCAGACGCAAATCGGGACCGACCTGCGCCACTTCGCTAAAGCTGAAAGCGGGCGCATCATGCAACCGCTCCAGCCCCGGCAGGGCACAAAGACCACGCGCGCTGTCGCCTAATAGTTTAGGCGCCAGATAGACGATAAGCTCATCCACGACGCCAGCACGCAGCAGCGCACCGGCGAGCTGCGCGCCCGCTTCTACCCAAATATGGTTGATTTGCTGTTTACCCAGCACCATCATCAATGAAACCAGATCGAGCCGCTCGCCGAGCGGTGGCACCTGTAGCTGGCGTACGTTGGGCGGCCATACTTCTTCATCAGCCTGAAGACGGGCCAGCCAGGTCTCTCCCGGTTGTTGCACCAGACGATGCTGTGGCGTTACCCGATTACGGCTGTCAATAATCACGCGTACCGGCTGACGTAGATTTTCAGCCGGATAGCCCGCCTGAATATCCGCGCCCAGCTCCTGCCAGCGTACCGTTAACGCCGGATCGTCTGCCAGCACCGTGGCGCTGCTGCTCAGGATCGCTGAACTCTGCGCGCGCAGGCGTTGTACATCCTGTCGCGCCTGCGGTGAGGTAATCCACTGGCTTTCACCGCTGGCCATCGCCGTCCGTCCGTCCAGCGACGCTCCAAGTTTTAACTGCACAAACGGAAATCCGGTACGCATTCGCTTTAAAAAACCGCGATTCAGCGCTTCCGCTTCCGCCATCATCAGGCCATGACTGACTTCAACGCCCGCCTGTTGCAGACGATACAACCCGCGTCCGGCAACTTCAGGATTCGGATCCTGCATCGCAGCTATCACGCGGCTGATGCCTGCGGCAATCAGCGCGTCGCAGCAGGGCGGCGTACGACCGTGATGACTACAGGGCTCCAGCGTAACGTAAGCGGTAGCGCCTTTGGCTCGCTCGCCCGCCATACGCAGCGCATGAACTTCCGCATGCGGTTCTCCGGCACGCTGGTGCCAGCCCTCACCGACGATTTCCCCATCGCGTACAATCACGCAGCCGACGTTGGGATTGGGGGTGGTAGTAAATCTTCCGCGCCGCGCAAGCATCAGCGCACGCGCCATATATTCTTCATCACGCATGGCTTAATCCTGTAAGCGGGCAATCTCTTCGCCAAATTCGCGAATATCTTCAAAGCTGCGATAAACCGAGGCAAAACGAATGTAGGCAACCTTATCAAGCTTTTTCAGCTCATCCATTACCAGGTTACCGATCATTTTACTGGGTATTTCTCGTTCACCGGTAGCGCGCAGCTGCGTCTTGATATGGCTGATGGCGTTCTCAACCGCATCGGAGCTAACCGGCCGTTTTTCCAGCGCTTTCACCATACCGCTACGCAGTTTATCTTCATTAAAGGGCTCGCGAACATCGTTACTTTTGATAACGCGCGGCATCACCAGTTCCGCCACTTCAAAAGTGGTAAAGCGTTCATGACAGTCCAGGCACTGGCGGCGACGGCGCACCGAGGTGCCTTCACCAACCAGACGGGAATCAATCACTTTGGTATCCACAGCGGAACAGAATGGGCAATGCATGACATATCCTGATGGTTCACAAAATTAAACCTTAGTGTACCCCGAAGCCCATGACAACCAAAGCCTCTGCAGGCTGGCAAGGCATTTTTCTGTGCGACGTGGCACAGGTAACGCGCTTTTTCGCCCTCCCAGACGCTTTCACCTAAGCTTATGTAAGTGAAAGCGTTAAGAGGAGAGCAAAAATGAGAACAGGGCTTCTTTTATTGCCGGTAGTAACCGTCGCACTGCTTAGCGGCTGTGCCGCGCCGCCAGCTAAAACCGAGGTGCTCGATCGGCAGGTAGTTAAGCTGAATCAGCAGGTATTGCAGCTGTCCCGTCAGGCTAGCGCGCTGGAGTTGCAGAATAAACTGAACAGCCAATCGGCACAGGGAGCATGGCTGTTGCCTGCGGCGAGCAGCCGCGTCGAGCTGGAAAGCCTTGCCGGGCCGCTAATGCTGTCGCTGACGCGCGTTGAGCCCGAAGCCAGCGGAACGCGGGCGCTGCTTACGCTCCGCTCTGCGGGTGATGCTCCGCTGCAAAATCTGCGGATGCACGTTGAGTGGGGTGAACTGGATGCGTCAACCGGCAAGCCGCTGAGCAACAGCGCACTATCACAAGCCATTGAGGTGCGTAATACGTTACTGCCCAAAGCCGCTCAGCCAATACCGCTGCGTCTGAGCGGCCTGCCGCCTGAGCGATTAGGCTATATCCGGATACATGGCGTGGAACCGCTGAAATAATATATGTCCATGTAGCCTTTTGACGATATCGGGATATAAAAAAGGCCGCATCATCTGCGGCCTTCCAGTAACGAACAACGCTGCGCTTACGGCATAATTGAAGGCTGATCCGCGCCCTCTTTTTCTACTTTCTGCTGTAGCATATGCTCGCGCTTCATCCCCATCTTCAGCGCCAGTGCCGAAGCGACGTAGATAGAAGAAACCGTACCGATAGAAACCCCGATCAGCATGGTCAGCGAAAAGCCTTCCAGCAGTGCGCCACCGAAGATAAACAGCATCAGTACCACCACCAGCGTTGTTGCGGAGGTCATAATGGTACGGCTTAGCGTCTGCGTCAGAGAGACGTTAAAGATCTCATAAGGCGTACCGCGACGGATCTTACGGAAATTCTCACGGATACGGTCCGATACCACGATGCTGTCGTTCAACGAGTAGCCGATCACCGACATCAAAGAAGCAATGATGGTGAGATCGATCTCGATATGAAACAGCGACAGGATACCTAGCGTAATGATAACGTCGTGCGCCAACGCCAGCACCGCACCGAGCGCCAGACGCCACTCGAAACGGAAACCAACGTATATCAGGATACAGATCAACGCCACCAGCAGCGCCATGCCGCCCGCCTGCGCCAGGTCACTGCCTACGCTGGGGCCGACGAACTCAATACGCTTAACCGCCGCATTTTGACCGGCAGCCTGGTTGATTACCGTAACGACCTTATTGCCCAGTTCCTGGCCTGCATTGCCTGCATTCGGCGACAGGCGAACCATAACGTCGCGGCTGCTGCCGAAATTCTGCACCTGCGGTTCCACAAAGCCCGATTTTTCCAGCGCGCCGCGCAGCGTATCCAGTTCGGCCGGTTTTTCCAGGGTGATTTCAATGACGGTACCGCCCGTGAAATCCAGCCCCCAGTTAAAACCGCGCACGCCCATGATGATAACAGACGCGATCAGCAGCAGCCCGGAAAGGGTAAAGGCCAGCGTATCCCAGCGCATAAAGTCATGGACTTTACGGCCATAGTTTAATTGTTCAACACTATATTGCTGTGCCACAACCTACTCCTCAGATAGACAGCTTGTTGATGCGTTTGCCGCCATACAACAGGTTAACAATGGCACGCGTACCAACAATGGCGGTGAACATCGAGGTGCCCACGCCGATCGCGGTGGTAATGGCGAAGCCCTTAATGGAGCCGGTGCCAACCGCATACAGAATGATGGCGGTAATCAGCGTGGTAACGTTGGCATCCACGATACTGGAGAACGCACCTTTGTATCCTTCATGAATTGCCTGCTGAACGGTACGCCCGTTCTTCAGCTCTTCTTTGATACGTTCGTTTATCAGTACGTTGGCATCAACGGCAACCGCCAGTGTCAACACGATACCGGCGATGCCCGGCATGGTTAAGGTTGCGCCCGGCAGCAGCGACATAATTCCGACGATCAGGATCAGGTTGGCAACCAGCGCGGCAGTCGCAATAACACCGAACTTTTTATAGTAAACCACCATAAAGATGATCGACGCGATCAGCCCCCACAGACACGCTTCCAGACCCTGGGTAATGTTCTGCTGGCCCATTGTCGGCCCGATGGTACGCTCTTCAACGATCTGAATCGGCGCAATCAACGCACCGGCACGCAGCAGCAGCGAAAGCTGACGTGCTTCGTTCGGATTGTTAATGCCGGTAATACGGAAGCTGTTGCCCAGACGTGACTGAATATTCGCCACGTTGATAACTTCTTCCTGCTTAACCAGAATTGCGCGTCCGTTAGCGTCTTTCTTACCGCTGTCTTTGTATTCAACAAACAGCGTCGCCATCGGTTTACCAATATTATCTTTGGTAAAGTTCGACATCATATTGCCGCCCGCGCTATCGAGCGAAATATTAACCTGCGGTTGGTTATATTCGTCGGTGCTGGAAGTGGAATCGGTAATATGATCGCCGGTGAGGATAACGCGTTTATACAGCACAACCGGCTGCCCTTCGCGCGTCTGTTTGACTTCAGAATCCCCCGGCACACGGCCTTTAGCGGCGGCGGTTGCATCTACGACGGTATTCACCAGACGGAATTCAAGCGTTGCCGTAGCGCCCAGTATCTCTTTCGCACGTGCAGTATCCTGAATACCCGGCAGCTCCACCACAATACGGTCAGCACCCTGACGTTGCACCAGCGGCTCGGCAACGCCCAGCTGGTTAACACGGTTACGCAGGATATTGATGTTCTGCTGAACGGCATATTCACGCGCTTCGCGCAGACGATCGTCACTCATCACCGCACGCAGCGTATTATCGCCACGGCTGTTGATCACCAGATCGCGATGACGCCCGGACAGGTAGCTGACGGCATCATCACGCGCAGCGTTATCGCGGAAGCGGATTTCTACGCCGTAGTTATCAATTTTGCGGACGTTAGTATAAGGAATGCCTTTCTCACGCAGATCGCTGCGCAGACCGTCGGTATTCTGCTCCTGCAGCTTACCGAGCGCGGTATCCATATCCACTTCCATCAGGAAGTGTACACCGCCGCGCAGGTCCAGACCCAGCTTCATCGGCTGCGCCGCCAGCATTTCCAGCCATTTCGGCGTGGCGGGTGCAAGGTTGAGCGCGACAACATAATCTTCGCCCAGCGCACTCAGCAGCGCTTCACGGGCGCGCAGCTGCACATCCGTATTGGCAAAACGCGCCAGGATAGCGCCCTGCTCCAGCGCAATGGATTTGCTCTGGATATTTTCTTGTTTTAATACGTTTTGGATCTGGTCCAGCGTTTGCTCACTGGCGGCGCTTCCGCGCGCACCAGTGATCTGAACAGCCGGATCCTCTCCATACAGGTTAGGAAGTGCATACAGCAGACCGATGGCAATGACCACGATCAGCATAATGTATTTCCATAAAGGATAACGGTTTAGCACGGCAGTTCCCTTAGGAAAACAATCAATTAAGCGCCTTCATCGTACCTTTCGGCAGAACGGCAGCCACGAAATCACGTTTGATAATTACTTCATTGTTATCATTCAGCGCAATAGTGATATAGCCAGTTTCTGCTACCTTGGTGACGCGTCCTACCAGACCACCGGTAGTAAGCACTTCCTCGCCTTTTGAAATAGAGTCCATCAGTTTTTTATGCTCTTTGGCACGTTTTTGCTGCGGACGCAGGATCATGAAGTAAAAAATCAGGCCGAATACGACCAGCATAATCACCAGAGAATACGGACTTCCCTGAGAAGGTGCGCCTGTTGCTGCCACTGCGTCAGAAATGAAAAAACTCATCAAATTTCCCTCATTGTTTAATTATCAATCGTTTAATGGCGGAACCGCTTTGCCTTTCCGCGTATAGAAGTCACTGACGAAGTGCTCTAATTTACCTTCTTCAATGGCCTTGCGTAAACCCGCCATCACGCGCTGGTAGTAACGCAAATTATGAATGGTATTCAAACGGGCACCCAGTATTTCGTTACAGCGATCGAGATGGTGCAAGTAGGCGCGACTATAATTGCGACAGGTGTAGCAATCACACTCTGCATCCAGCGGCGACGTATCATCTTTATGCTTAGCATTACGGATTTTTACTACGCCATCGGTAACGAACAGGTGACCGTTACGCGCATTGCGCGTGGGCATGACGCAGTCGAACATATCGATACCGCGCCTCACGCCTTCCACCAGATCTTCCGGCTTACCAACGCCCATCAGGTAGCGCGGCTTATCTTCCGGAATTTGCGGGCAGACATGCTCCAGAATTCGATGCATATCCTCTTTTGGCTCGCCAACCGCCAGGCCGCCCACAGCGTAACCATCAAAGCCAATCTCCACCAGCCCTTTGACGGAGACATCACGTAAATCTTCGTAAACGCTGCCCTGAATAATACCAAACAGCGCATTTTTGTTGCCGAGCTTATCGAAATGCTCACGGCTGCGTTTTGCCCAGCGCAGCGACATTTCCATTGAGCGCTTAGCGTAATCCCAGTCTGCCGGATAAGGCGTACATTCATCGAAGATCATGACGATATCGGAACCGAGATCGTACTGGATCTCCATGGATTTCTCTGGATCGAGAAAAATTGCATCGCCGTTAATTGGATTGCGGAAATGTACCCCGGCTTCGGTAATTTTACGGATATCGCCAAGGCTAAAGACCTGAAAACCGCCTGAATCGGTAAGAATCGGACCCGGCCACTGCATAAAGTCATGCAGATCGCCATGCAGTTTCATGATTTCCTGGCCCGGACGCAGCCAAAGGTGGAAAGTATTGCCCAGCAAAATTTGCGCGCCGGTTTCTTTTACTTCTTCCGGCGTCATGCCTTTTACCGTGCCGTAAGTTCCTACCGGCATAAAAGCCGGAGTTTCCACTACGCCACGCTCAAAAATCAGACGGCCACGACGTGCGCGGCCATCTTTAGTATCAAGTTCAAACTTCACGTTGCCTCCATCAGAGAAACAGTCTGATGCATAATTAACACAACGACGCCGCCGTTGCAGCGTCGGTTAGTCAGACGCCAATTGTCTCGTCCGGCGCCTGGGGATTACGGGTAATAAACATCGCATCGCCGTAACTGAAGAAGCGATACTGCTGTGCTACCGCCTCATAGTAGGCATTCATCGTATGACGATAGCCTGCAAAAGCGGAAACCAGCATAATCAACGTCGATTCCGGCAGATGGAAATTGGTGATCAGCGCATCAATGACCTGATAACGATAGCCCGGATAGATAAAAATTTGGGTATCATCAAAGAACGGTGCGATAAGCGCATCCTGGGCTGCCTGAGCCGCACTTTCCAGCGAACGTACCGACGTTGTCCCCACCGCGACAACACGGTTCCCGCGCGCTTTACAGGCTAACACGGCGTCCACCACGTCCTGCGGCACTTCAGCATACTCGGAGTGCATAATATGGTCTTCGATACTGTCCACGCGTACCGGCTGGAAAGTGCCTGCACCGACATGCAGCGTAACAAACGCCATTTCCACACCTTTCTCACGCAGTGCCGCCAGCAACGGCTCGTCAAAGTGCAGACCAGCGGTTGGTGCAGCAACCGCACCCGGTTTCGCGCTGTAGACCGTTTGGTAAAGCTCGCGGTCCGCCTCTTCGTCAGGGCGATCGATATAGGGTGGCAGTGGCATATGACCAATAGCGTTCAGGATATCAAGCACGCTACGCGCATCGTCAAATTCGATTTCAAACAGTGCGTCATGGCGCGCTACCATCGTAGCCCGTACGCTTTCATCATCGCCAAACAGCAGCGCCGTGCCCGGTTTCGGCGCTTTAGAGGCGCGCACGTGTGCCAGCACTCGCTTGTCATCCAGCATCCGCTCCACCAGCATTTCTATCTTACCACCGCTGGCTTTGCGCCCGTAAACACGGGCCGGAATAACGCGGGTATTGTTAAATACCAGCAGATCGCCGGGATTCAGCTTATCAAGTACATCGGTAAAGACGCCGTGGCTTAGCGCGCCATCGGGGCCGTTCAGCGACAATAGCCGACATCCGCTGCGCTGAGGCTGCGGATAGTGGGCAATCAACGACTCTGGTAATTCAAAAGAAAAATCGGCAACGCGCATACATAGTGTCTTACGGATAACAAACAGGCGGCATAGTCTAGCGGAAAAGCGGCAAATTCTGAACTGTTACCCGGTAACCATTCTGTTAGCGTATACTCCGTGGATGAACTTTCTTGCACATCTTCATCTGGCCTCGCTGGCCAGCAGCTCCCTGGTGGGCAATCTGATGGCGGATTATGTGCGTGGCGATCCGCTGCCGCACTGGCCTGCCGATATCGCCGCTGGCATCGCGCTGCATCGGCGTCTTGACGCACTGACCGACGCACTGCCGGAAGTGCGCAACGCTAAACGTCTGTTCCGCGACAGCACGCGCCGGGTAGCGCCGATCACGCTGGATGTCGTCTGGGACCACTTTCTTTCACGTCACTGGGATCGTCTCGTAACTGACCAGCCGCTGCCGCTGTTTCTCGCTCAGGCGCAGAGACAAATCGAGCCGATGCTTCCTCAATCGCCGGAAGGGTTTCAGCGTCTGAATCACTATTTGTGGCGCGAACGCTGGATGGAACGTTATGCTGAAGCTGATTATCTGCAACAGGTGCTGCGCGGCATGGCCTCACGCCGTCCACGGCTGGCGGCGCTTAGCGATTCATGGACCGATTTTCACGCTAATTATTCTGCCTTCGAAACACTTTTCTGGCAGTTTTATCCCCGGCTGATGGCGCGCGCCGCGGCACAGCAGCTTTAACGTCACCGGCGACGCTGGTCAGTTTACGATACCCCTTCGTCCCAGGCTTTGATAGACTCGCCCTGCTTAATGCAGGCGAGGCGGCCTGCTTGCTCGCCAAAGGCGAAAAATCGCCGCCGTTACGCCGCATTGTTAAATAACCAGGACAAGTCTTTCTCAGGGAGAAAATATGCAGCACCAGATCCTTTACTGGCTTAATCATTTTGGCGTGCCTTACGCGACACCACTTTCGCTAGCCTCAGTCGTGGCGATTATCCTGTTCATTTCGCTAATAGTGCACCTGTTGCTGCACCGCGTAGTGCTGCCGTTGCTAAAACGCTACGCTTACGCTTCCAGCTATCAGTGGCCGAAATCATTAATCGATAATCTTTTGTTCAACCGCTTTGCACTGCTGATGCAGGGCGTCTTACTGAATATCCAGACCAGTCTGTTTTTACATGACGGCGAGCCGCTGTATGCGATCCTGATGATGATTTCACAGGTGTGGATGATGCTGTTCACGCTGCTGGTGCTTTTTTCGCTGCTGGATATCCTGCTGGAACTTTCCGCCAACAGCGCTATTGCTCATCAGCTGCCGCTGCGCGGTATTTTTCAGGGCATTAAGCTGGTAGCCGCCATTCTGTTCGCCATCATGATCATTTCGTTGCTGCTGGGTAAGTCACCGCTGGTGCTGATTACCGGGTTAGGTGCGATGACTGCGGTACTGATGCTGGTATTTAAAGACCCAATCCTGGGGCTGGTGGCAGGTATTCAGCTTTCCGCTAACGATATGCTGAAGCTAAACGACTGGCTGGATATGCCTAAATATGGCGCAGACGGTGCGGTTATCGATATTGGGCTGACAACGGTGAAAGTACGCAACTGGGATAATACGATTACCACTATCCCCACCTACGCGCTGATTGCTGATTCATTTAAAAACTGGCGAGGGATGTCAGAATCGGGCGGACGCCGTATTAAACGTAGCCTGAATATTGATACCACCAGCATTCACTTTCTTAACGAGGACGAGCTGGCGGCGTTACAGCGTGCGCAGCTGTTAGCGCCCTACATCGATCAAAAAATTGCTGAGGTCACCCAGCATAACGCTGAATTAAGCTGTGATCTGAGTACGCCGCTAAACGGACGTCATTTAACCAACGTCGGCACCTTCCGCGCATGGCTTGAAGCCTGGCTAAGAAACCATCCGGAAATCCACCAAAATATGACCCTGATGGTACGTCAGCTGGCGCCTGGCTCAGATGGCCTGCCGCTGGAGGTATATGCCTTTACTAACACCACCGTCTGGCTTGAATATGAGCGTATCCAGTCTGATATCTTCGACCATATTTACGCCGTTCTGCCCGCTTTTGGCCTGCGTGTACATCAGACGCCGACCGGTCACGACATGCAGTTGCTCAGCGCCTCGGTAGTTAAATAACGCGCCTGTAAATAAGCCGCATTGCTGCGGCTTATTTATGTCTACGATTTTTTCACCAGCTTATAGCCCGCCAGCAGCAACACTATCCAGATCGCGCCCACATAAAGCGATACGCGAGTATCCGGGAAATAACCAATCATGCCGATAATAAATATCAGGAACAGCACGCCGAAAGCAGCGGTATAGCTGCCGCCCGGCAGCGCAAACTTCAGCGCCTGCGCCTGCTGTTTATTCAGGGTGCGGCGAAAAGCAATCTGTGAGCACAGAATCATGATCCATACCCAGACGGTAGCGAAGGTAGCCAGCGAAGCGATCACCAGGAACACTTTTTCCGGCATCAGATAGTTGAGATAAACGGCAATCAGCATCGCCAGCATCATCACCACTACCGTCACCCACGGAATGCCGCGCCCGGAGACTTTCATAAAGACTTTCGGCGCGTGGCCCTGCTGTGCCATGCCGTGCAGCATACGTCCTACGCCGAACACATCGCTGTTAATCGCCGACAGTGACGCGGTAATCACCACGAAGTTCAGAATCGAGGCCGCCGCCGCGATCCCCAGATGCTGGAAAGTCAAAACGAAGGGGCTGCCCTGAGTGCCAACCTGATTCCAGGGATAGATCGACATAATGACAAACAGCGTCCCAACATAGAAAACCAGAATACGCCACGGCACTGAGTTAATAGCGCGCGGTATCGATTTTTCCGGATCTTCCGCCTCACCAGCGGTGATACCGATGATTTCAATACCGCCGTAGGCGAACATCACCATTTGCAGCGAGAGCAGCATGCCGACCACACCGTGGGCAAAGAAACCGCCGTTGGTCCAGAGGTTGCTGATACCGGTCGGTTGCCCGCCGTTACCGATTCCCCAGATAATCATTCCAAAGCCCGCCACGATCATAATAATGATGGTAGCCACCTTGAAGAAGGAGAACCAAAACTCGACTTCCCCGAAGACTTTAACGCTCATCAGGTTAATGCCGCCGATAATCAACACCACGCTCAGAACCCAGATCCAGTGCGGTACTTCCGGGAACCAGACGCCCATATAGATGCCGAAAGCGGTAACGTCGGCAATGGCGACGATCAGGATTTCAAAGCAGTAGGTCCAGCCGGTAATATAGCCTGCCATCGGCCCCAGATAATCCTGCGCATAGCGTGAAAATGAGCTGGACTGCGGGTTATTGACCGACATTTCACCCAGCGCGCGCATGATGATATAGGCGACGACGCCACCGATAATATAGGCCAGCAGGACACTCGGCCCGGCCATTTTAATTGCATCGGCAGAACCGTAGAACAGCCCGGTACCAATCGCCGATCCCAGCGCCATAAAACGGATATGGCGCGTGCTCAGTCCCCGTTTGAGCTTATTGGTTTCTTGCATAATGACATCTTACCTGTGGAAATGAAAAACCACGGGCGAGCCCGTGGTTATAGCGAATTGAATCAAGTTCAATGATGCGCGCTGACTGGCTGTGCGCCCATCAGACGATCGGCGACGACCGCGATAACCAGCATAGCCAGTGAAGGCGGTAACCAGGCCAGGCCCTGCTCGGCCAGCGGCAGGTGCTGGCTGATGGCAGGCAGCGCATCTTTAAAGCTGGTGCTTTTAATCGCGTCGATGATACCAAATACCAGACTAACAAGCATGGTCGGCGCAACGATGCGTGAGCTTTTATTCCACCAGCTCAGCGTGAAACTCAGCACAATCAGCACGATGCAGGGCGGATAGATCGCCGTCAGCACCGGGATGGAGATCTGAATCAAATGGCTCAGGCCAAGATTGGACACCACCATTGAGAACAGGCCGAGAATAAATACCAGCGTCTTGTAGGAGAACGGCAGATACTGAGCAAAGAACTCCGCGCAGGCGCAGGTCAGGCCCACCGCCGTTACCATACAGGCGATGAAAATCAGCGCCGCCAGGAAGAAACTGCCCATACCACCGAAAGTATGCTGAACGTAGGCATGCAGGATCGCCGCGCCGTTAGCATTCTGGTCGGCCAGCGAACCGCTACCAGCACCCAGCTTAAACAGACTGAGATAGACCAGCGTCAGGCCAACGCCTGCGATAATCCCTGCCAGAATGGTGTAACGCGTCAGCAGGCTCGCCTCTTCGACACCACGAGAACGCGCGGCGTTAACGATAACGATGCCGAATACCAGCGCACCCAGCGTATCCATCGTGAGATAGCCGTTAACGAAACCGCTGGAAAACGCTGCATTTTGATAAGCTTCAGTCGCCGTAATTGACGTTCCCGCAGGCCACAGCAGCGCGGCAACGCCCAGCACGACCAGCGCGACGATTTTCAGCGGCGCAAGGATATGGCCTACCGTATCCAGCAGTTTGCCAGGATAGAGCGATACACCAATGACCAGCGCAAAGTAGATCAGGCTGTAGATGAACAGCGGCAGCGGGCCGTCGCCGGTTAATGGCGCAATGCCGATTTCAAAGGAAACGGTGGCGGTACGCGGCGTAGCGAACAGTGGCCCAACGGCAAGGTAACAAACCGTTGCCAGCAGGACGCCCGCGGCTTTACCGATCGGCGTACTGAGCGCATCGATACCGCCGCCTACGCGCGCCAGCGCGATAACCGTCATAACCGGAAGCCCAACGGCGGTAACCAGAAAACCGAGCGCCGCAGTCCAGACGTGTTCGCCTGACTGCAAACCAACCATCGGAGGGAAGATAATATTGCCTGCGCCAACAAACAGGGCGAAAGTCATAAAGCCCAGCGCAATGATGTCTTTCGACGTTAAACGATGTGTCATAGAACCGTATTGCCTGTTACTGATGTTGCGGTGGATGTTGTGTTAAGTCCTGTCGCACCCTCTCTGCGCTAAAATTATTATCGCTTCAGGCAATAACCTAAGTTTATGCATATTCACGACGTGGGGCGCAGTTGGTTTGAGCTGCTTTATTCTTTTCACAGAGGGAAACCGCGATAAGGAGGATAAGTAAAACGTTTATAGCGGCGAAAGGCAATACAGGATTGGAAAAGCAGAGTGATATAGTGAATATAAGCCCTACGACAGATAATCACTTCAAAGTATGCCGTAAGCACATTACATGATATGACTTTCTTTTTATTAACGCGGCGTAATTTTCTGCGTTTATCTACGGCAAAATGCACAAAAGGCGCGTTTTCACGCGCCTGGCTGCACAAATTTACGCCAGTTACCAGACGTTTTTTGCGATATCCACCACCAAACGCAGTTTATCCCACTGCTGCGCCTCGCTGAGGTTGTTCCCCTCTTCCGTTGAAGCGAAACCGCACTGTGGGCTCAGGCAAATTTGGTTAATATCAACATATTGCGTAGCTTCTTTGATCCGTGCTTTGACACTCTGCGGATCTTCCAGCTCACCCTGCTTGGTAGTGATCAATCCCAGCACCACCTGCTGATGACCCGGTTTGATAAAGCGCAGCGGTTCAAACCCTCCTGAACGCTCGTTATCGTACTCCAGAAAGAACGCATCGATATTTACGCCGCCGAAAAGAATTTCCGCCACCGGCTCATAGCCGCCTTCAGAAATCCAGGTGGAGCGGAAGTTACCGCGGCAAACGTGCAGACCAACGGTCAGATCGGCAGGCTTATCTTCCAGCGCTTTATTCAGCACCCGGGCGTAGGTGTGCGCCAGCTCATCCGGGTTATCGCCGCGCTCACGAATCTGCTGCTTCTGATCTTCCGAACAGAGATAGGCCCAGACCGTATCATCCAGCTGCAAATAACGGCAGCCAGCGTCGTAAAACGCCTTAATCGCATCGCGGTAAGTCAGCGCCAGATCGTCAAAATAGTCGGTCAGATCGGGATAAACTTCAGCGTCGATCATTTTACGCCCGCCGCGAAAATGCAGTACGCTCGGGCTGGGAATAGTCATTTTCGCTACCGCATCGCCGCTGATGCTTTGCAGGAAACGGAAATCTTCCAGCATGGGATGATCGCCGAAACCCAGCTTGCCGGTGACGCGCACGCCGCGTGCTTTTGTCTGGATACCGTTAAACTGGATGCCCTGCTCCGCTTCGTAGCGCTCTACGCCCTGTAAGCCATCAAAGAAGTCGAAGTGCCACCAGGCACGGCGGAATTCACCATCGGTGACAACCTGTAGTCCGGCAGCGCGCTGCTGTTCAACGACATGACGAATTTCTTCATCTTCTACACGACGCAGCGCGGCGGCATCGATTTCGCCCGCGGCAAACTGCTCACGCGCGCGTTTAATCGCGGCGGGACGTAAGAAACTGCCAACCACGTCGGCGCGAAAAGGGGCGGTTGTTCTTTGCATGTTGTTCAACTCCTGTTACGAGGCGATCCCGCCCCGTTGATTTACCGGTGAAATAGTTTCAGCTTATTATTTTAAGACTTCTGGATGTCTATATGTCTGAAACCAGCGTCGCACGTCTTTCATCAGGCGGCAAGGGAGGAAATTTCATGCCACATGAAATTTTTTCACGATCGCCGGTAAACGGCGATTCAGATAGCATAAATGAAGAATAATTTACCTGTGCCAGGGGCTAATAAAGGAACAGAATCCTTCGCGCCTGACTGGGCACAAATCCATAATAGATTGCGGCACAAGTCAGGGTGAGAGTAGCGCCTTTGCCTGCGCAATTTGTTGTTCAGAAAGCGGCAGATAACCCGCCTGGCTTACCAGCGCCTGGCCCTCCGGCGACAGCACCTGATGCAGAAATGCGGCAGTGAGCGGCTCCGGAGCCTTACCCGGCGGCTTATTAATATAGATATAGAGCGGGCGCGCATAGGGATAACGGCCACTGCGAATGGTCGCCGCATCGGGCATTACCGCCGCGCCCTGTTTTGCCAGCGCCAGCATCTTAACGCCGCTAATATGAAAACCGAAGCTGGCATAGCCGATGGCGTTCAGGTTTCCGGCTACGGCCTGCACCACCGCTGCCGAACCGGGATATTCACCTACGTCATTGCGAAAATCGCCGCTGCACAGCGCCTGCTGTTTGAAGTAGCCCCAGGTACCGGAAGCGGAGTTTCTGCCGAGCCGTTGTAACGAACGCTGCCGCCAGCCGGGCTGGGTAAGTTGCAGATCGCCCCAGGTACGCGGTGCAACCGTTGCCCCGCAGCGACGGGTCACGGAGAAAATGGCATCAAGCTGCTGTGCGTTAAGCTGCGTCAGTGGATTATCCTGGTTAACTACCACCACCAGCGCATCCAGCGCTACCGGCACCGCCAGCGGCGGATAGCCGTAACGATGCTCAAACAGCTGTCGCTCCGAAGGCTGCATCGGGCGGCTCATGGCACCCAGCTGCGCCGCACCGGCAGCCAGCGCGGTTGGCGCAGTGGGGGAACCCGCCGCCTGCACCTGCACGTTAACGCCGGGATATTGATGGTTAAAACTTTCGCCCCACAGCGCCATCAGGTTGCCGAGCGTATCAGAACCGACGCTGCTAAGGTTGCCCGCCAGAATAGCGGGCTTCGCCTGTAACGCGCCGGAAAAAAGCAGCAGCGCTGCGATGATGATATTTTTCATGCCTGCATCCATCAGGGTTTGGGCGTCGCATTGTCCGGCAGAGGCTGGCTGACAATCAACCTTGGCGGCAGAATAAAGCTGAAGCAGGTCTCCTGATGCGGCTCGCTGGTGATATTCAGACGCGATCCATGATGGCTTAAGGCATGCTTGACAATCGCCAGCCCCAATCCGCTGCCACCGGTCGATCGCGATCGTGCCTTGTCGACGCGATAAAAACGCTCGGTCAGGCGCGGCAAATGCTCTGGCGCGATGCCCGGCCCGTTATCCTTCACCGCAAACAGCGCGCCCTGTTTATTATGTAGCCAGCTAACCTCAATCCGCGTCCCTTCCGGCGTATGATTAACCGCATTGTAGACCAGATTAGAGATGGCGCTGCGCAGCTGCTCCTCATTGCCGCAAACTTTCAGCTGCGGATCGGTATTGAACACGATTTGATGCCGTCCGTTGCTGAGGGTTTCCGCCTCGCGCTGTAGCAGGCGCAGCATCATCGGAATATCCACTTTCTCCGCCAGATCGATAGCAGGCGCGGCTTCAATACGCGACAGGGTCAGTAGCTGCTTCACCAGCCCATCCATGCGCCGCGTCTGCTCTTGCATTGTATGCAGCGCCTTTTCACGCGCTTTACCTTCCAGCACCGCATCGCTCATCATCTCCAGGTAGCCCTGCAATACCGTTAGTGGCGTGCGCAGCTCATGGCTGACATTGGCAAAAAAGTTGCGCCGCGCCCCTTCAAGCTGATGCATTTGCGTTACGTCGCGTGCCACCAGCAGCCACTGGCCTTCGCTGTAGGGCATCACGCGAAATTCCATATGCAGCTGATTATTCATCACCAGCGTCAGCGGACGAGAGAAATCCTGCTGGCGCAGGTAGCGTGAAAACTCCGGATAGCGCAGCAGATTAAGAATATTTTGCCCGTTATCTTCCGGCCAGCGCAGGCCCAGATGCTGCTGCGCCAGTCCGTTACACCAGAAAATCGTGCCTTCATCGGTGGTCAGTACCACCGCATCGGGCAGGGATTCCGCACCGCTGCGGAAGCGTTTAATCAGGTTGCCCAGCTCACGACGGCGGCGACGGTTGCGCAGCTGCATCTGATAAAGGCCATAAAACAGCGGTTCCCAGCTCGCCTGTCCGGTAGGCGGCGTCATGGTACGATCGACCCACAGCCAGTGCGACAGGCGCAGCAGGTTCCAGAAATGCCAGCCCAGCAGCAGCAGCACGGCAGCCAGCAAAAACCAGGGTAGTCCGCCAGCGAGCAGGCCGAGCAGCATCGCCGGCAGGCAAACCAGCAGCAGTTCCAGTAAAAGTCTCTTCCAGGAGAGGCGTTCCAGCACGAGGCAGACTCCGGTCAGTAACGAGCGGAGAAACGATACCCCGTTCCACGCACGGTTTGCACCATTCTGTCGTGTCCGGTCAGCTCCAGCGCCTTACGCAGGCGGCGAATGTGCACGTCCACCGTCCGATCTTCGACATAAACGTTGGTGCCCCAGACGTTGTTCAGCAGCTGCTCGCGGCTGTAAACGCGTTCCGGGTGCGTCATAAAGAAATGCAGTAATTTATATTCGGTCGGCCCCATCTCCAGCGGCGTGGTATCGGACATCACCCGATGCGACGAAGGATCGAGACTCAGCCCCTGAATTTCAATCACCTCTTCCACCGCCATCGGCGAAATCCGGCGCATTACCGCCTTAATGCGCGCCACCAGTTCTTTAGGCGAAAAGGGTTTAGTAATGTAATCATCGGCCCCCACTTCCAGGCCGCGCACGCGATCTTCTTCTTCGCCGCGCGCCGTCAGCATCATCACCGGAATATCACGCGTCATCGCCTCGCGCTTGAGATGTTTAATAAACTGTATGCCGCTGCCGCCCGGTAGCATCCAGTCCAGCAGGATCAGATCGGGCCAGGGTTCGATAAGCAGGTTGACGGCGCTGTCATAATCATCTGCCTCTATCGGCTGATAATCGTTCTGTTCCAGGACGAAACATAACATTTCCCTGATAGGGGCCTCATCTTCGACAACCAGAATGCGCTTAGCCATTATTGCTCCTGCGAATGTGACGCGCTGTCACGGGTATGTGCGGCGTCATTATGCGTCAGTTTTATGACAGATTTATGAAAAATGCACGGCCTGCCCGCGCCAGAAATAACCTTTTTGTAACACATCCAGCACGCATTTTCCGTGGTCTGCGCGCGGGCTCTGGTTATAATCGCCCCCGGCGTTCTGCTTTTAGCTGGGAGTTCTATGCGCATTATCCATACCTCAGACTGGCACCTCGGTCAGTTTTTCTATACCCGCAGCCGGGCGGCTGAACATCAGGCCTTTTTTCACTGGCTGATTGATCGCGTGGAAGAACATCAGGTGGATGCGGTCATCGTGGCGGGCGACATTTTTGATACCGGCTCGCCGCCCAGCTATGCACGTGAACTTTATAACCGTTTCGTGGTGGATTTACAGCGTACCGGCTGCCAGCTGATCGTGTTAGGCGGCAACCACGATTCAGTGGCAACGCTCAATGAAACGCGTGCGTTACTTGCCTGCCTTAATGCACAGGTCATTGCCGCCGCCAGCGGCGATCCGCAGGAGCAGGTGCTGACATTGACCACGCGCCAGGGCGAACCAGGCGCTATTCTCTGCGCGATCCCGTTTCTGCGCCCGCGCGATATTATGCGTAGCCAGGCGGGCCAGTCCGGTAAACAAAAGCAGCTGACGCTGCTGAACGCCATCACCGATTACTATCAGCAAAGCTATCATCACGCACGCGCTCTGAGCCAGCAGGCAGAACAGCCGCTGCCGGTCATCGCCACCGGTCATCTGACCACCGTCGGCGTCAGCAAAAGCGATGCGGTACGCGATATTTATATCGGCACGCTGGACGCTTTTCCGGCGCAGGCCTTTCCGCCCGCCGATTATATCGCGCTGGGTCATATTCATCGCCCGCAGCGCATCGCCAACAGCGAACATATTCGCTACAGCGGATCGCCGCTACCGCTCAGCTTTGACGAGCTGGGCAGCGAGAAAAGCGTATTTCTGGTGAGCTTTGCCGGGGGTAAACTGGAGCAGGTCGAGGCGCTACCGGTGCCCTGTTTCCAGCCAATGCAGACCATCAGAGGCACGCTGGCGGAGATCGAAGCGCAGCTGCGACCTTTCGCCGATCTTAGCCGCGCGCAGCCAGTCTGGCTCGATATCGAAATCACCACTCAGGAATATTTGCATAATATGCAACAGCATATTCAGGCGCTGACCGAGGGGCTGCCGGTTGAGGTGCTGTTGATGCGCCGCAGCCGCGAGCAGCGCGAGCGTGCGCTGGCACGTCTGCAAAACGAGACGCTAAGCGAATTGAAAGTAGAAGAGGTTTTTGAGCGGCGGCTTGAGCAGGAAGAGAAAACGGATGAGATGCAGCTCCGGCGCATACGTCATCTGTTCAGCGACACCCTGGATCGGCTACAGCAGGGCGAGGAGAGCCAGCCGTGAAGATTTTATCCCTGCGCTTTAAAAACATTAACTCGCTGCGCGGCGAGTGGAAAATTGATTTTACCCGCGAGCCGTTCGCCAGCAACGGTCTGTTCGCCATCACCGGCCCTACCGGTGCCGGAAAAACCACCCTGCTCGACGCCATCTGTCTGGCGCTCTATCACGAAACCTCGCGGCTGGGAAAAATCTCCCAGACGCAAAATGAACTAATCAGCCGTGATACGGCAGAATGTCTGGCGGAAGTGGAATTTGAAGTTAAGGGCGAGGCCTGGCGTGCTTTCTGGAGCCAGAATCGCGCGCGTGGCGCGACAGATGGCAATTTGCAGGCACCACGCGTTGAGCTGGCACGCTGTAAAGACAACGTCATTGTGGCTGACAAGGTGAAAGATAAGCTGGAGATCGTTACCCAGCTGACCGGGCTCGATTTTGCCCGCTTTACCAAGTCAATGATGCTTTCGCAGGGGCAGTTCGCCGCCTTTCTTAATGCCGATGCCAACGATCGCGCCGAACTGCTGGAGGAGCTGACCGGCACCGAAATTTACGGTCAGCTGTCGGCGCGCATCTTTGAACAGCACAAGCTGGCGCGTATTGAGTTGGATCGGCTACGGGCGAGTGCGGCAGGCATGGCGCTGCTGGACGCCCCGGCGCGTCAGCAGCTGGAGGAGTCGCTTCAGGCGCTGGCGCAGCAGGAGCAGGCGCTGCAACAAAAGTTAGCGATTGCTCGCCAACAGCAACAGTGGCTCAGCCAGCAGCAGCGGCTGGAGCAGGAAAAACAGCAAGCTGACGAGGCACAACGTCAGGCAGAGAACCAGTGGCAGCAGGCGGAACCGCTACGTCAGCGGCTGATACGAGCGGAACCGGCAGAAAAACTGCGCCCGCTCTGGCAGCAGCGTCAACAGCTACAGCGGGATCTGCAGCAGCTACAGCAGCAGACGCAGCAGCTTTCCGCCTCGCTGCAACAGGCAAGTGAGCAGCTACATACCTTGCAAAGCCAGCAGTCACAGGCGGAGCAGGAGAATCAGCGACTGCATGAGGCGTGGCGTCAGCAGGAGAATCTGATCAATGAACAGGTTATCCCGCTCGACCATCAGATCGACACGCTGGCGCAGCAGTTTGCTCTACAACAGCAGAGCCTGAACGAGAATCAGCAGGCACAGCAGCAGCGCCAGCAACGTCAGCGCCAGCTCAACGACGAACAGCAGGCGCTGCTGGCACAACAGGCGCAGGAGCAGCGCTGGCGCAGCGCTAACGGCAAGATCGCTGACTGGGGCGAGCAGCTGGGCGGCTGGCGCGAACGTTTACAGCAGCAGCGGCAGTCGCAGCATAACCTGAAAGCGCTGGAGGAAAAACAGCGCCAGCATCAGCAGCAGCAGCATGAACAACAGCACCAGCTGGCGCAGCTAAAAGCACAGGCCACTCCGCTGGAAAACGAACTGAAGAGCGCGCGCCAGCAGGTTGCACAGGCTGAGCAAGCGCTTACTGTATTACAACAGCAGCAGCCGGAAGCGGCGCTGCGGAAAAAACTGGAGCACCATCAGCAACAGCGCCCGCTGCGGCAAAAGCTGGCGATTTGCTTTTCCGCCCTGCGCCCGCTGCGCCAGCGCCACATCCAGCAGCAGCTGGAATTGCAGACGCTGGATGAACAGATCCTGCATCAGACGCAGCAGCTGGAGCAGCACCGCCAGGCCTGGCGGGAAAAGCACCAGCATCGTTTCGACCTGGAAAAGCGGCTGGAGCTGGAGCAACGCATTATCAGCCTGGAACAGGAGCGCAACAGGCTTATTGCCGGAGAGCCATGCCCGCTGTGCGGCGCAACGGAGCACCCGGCGGTAGAACATTATCAAACCCTGACGCTGACGGAAAACCAGCAGCGTCTGGAGGCGATACGCCAGGAAGAGGATCGGCTGCGTATTGAAGGCGTGACCTGCGGCGAACAGCTGAAAGCGTTGCAGCAACAGCAACAGCGGCTAAACCAGCAGCAACAGGCGCTGAGCGCTGAGCTAACGCGTCAGCTGGACGAGTGGCAAACATTGCTTGCCGCCGCTGGCTTAACGCTGGCACCGGAAGAAGAGAACAGCCTCCATGACTGGCTCACCCAGCAGGAGGCGCAGGAAACGGAGCTGCGCCAGCAGCTGCAACAGCAGGAGAACGCGGCCCGCACCTTGCAACAGGTGAAAGAGCAGCTGGCGGCGTGCCAGCAGCGCTGGCAGCAGCAACAGCAGGCACAACAGTTGGCGGAGCAGCAGCTGGGCCATCTTCAGCAACAGCAGCTGGAACGGGAGCAGCAGCATCAACAGCTATGGCAGGAACAGCAACAGCTAACCGCCGCGTTACAGCAGGAGCTGGCGCAGCACCAGCTGACGCTGCCGGAGCCACAGGCGTCAGAGCTCTGGCTGGAGACGCGACAAAACGAATGGCGGCGCTGGCAGGAAAGTGAGCAGCTACTTGCCGATCTTTCAGCGCGGCTGGCGGTGTGCGAGACCGCGTTACGCAGCGTCAACGATGAGCTGGCGCAGCTGACGGAACAGCAACAGCGGGCTGACAAACTGGCGCAGTCGCAACGGCAACAGCTACATGAATTGCGCCAGCAGCGCCATCAGCTACTGGGCGATAATAAAGTGGCGGACGTGCGCCAGCAGTGGCAGCAGCGCCTGTTGCAGGCCGAGACGCGCTACCGCGAACAGCAGCAGCGCTGGCAGCAGGGGCAGGATCGCTTAAATAATCTGACCGGACAGCATAATTCACTAATTCAACAGCGGGACGGTGCCGAAAAACGCTGTACCGAATATGAAACCCGGTTTATCCAGGCGCTGACGCAGAGCGACTTCAGTGATGAGGCCGCCTTTCATGCCGCGCTGCTGGATGAACAGGAGGCGCAACAGCTGCGCGCAGCAAGCCAGCAGGCGGAGGCGCGCCGTCAGCAGGCCAGTGCGCTGGCACAACAGGCTCAGGTGCGGCTGGCGCAGCATCAGCAGGCACGCCCCGCCGATCTTAACGTTACGCTACCCGAACTGGAAAGCGAGCTGGCAGCGCTGGAACATCAGCTGCACGCTAACGCGCGCCAGCAGGGACAGCTACGTCAACAGCTGGAAAGCGACGATACGCAGCGTCAGCAGCAGCAAAGCCTGCTGCGGCAGATTGAAGATAACGCGCAGCAGGTAGAAGACTGGGGTTACCTTAACCAGCTGATCGGTTCCAGCAGCGGCGATAAGTTTCGTCGCTTCGCCCAGGGCCTGACGCTCGATCATCTGGTCTGGCTGGCGAACCAGCAGCTTAACCATCTGCATGGACGCTATCTGCTACAGCGCAAATCTGTCGATACGCTGGAGCTACAGGTAATGGATACCTGGCAGGCTGACGCCAGGCGCGATACGCGCACCCTCTCCGGTGGCGAAAGTTTCCTGGTGAGCCTGGCGCTGGCGCTGGCACTCTCCGATCTGGTCAGCCACAAAACCCGCATCGAATCGCTGTTTCTTGATGAAGGTTTCGGCACGCTGGATGCGGATACGCTCGATACCGCGCTCGATGCGCTCGATGCGCTCAACGCCAGCGGTAAGACTATCGGCGTTATCAGCCACGTTGAGGCGATGAAGGAACGTATTCCGGTGCAGATTAAAGTCAGAAAGGTAAACGGCCTGGGCTACAGCCGCCTGGATCGACAATTTTCAGTCTGATGCGCCTGTTTTCACCGCGCCGCGCATGTTACCGTGCGCGGCAGTGATTTTTCGTTATTAAGGATGAACCATGCTGGCTTTCCGCCTGATTCCTCTGGCTGCGTTATTAATTAGCGCCTGCCAGAGCGCACAGCAACCTGCGCCCGATACCGCCCTGCACGGCTGGCTTAGCGATATCCAACAACAAGTCAGTAGCCGTTTCGATCGGGCAAAACGCTACGCCGGTCAGCATTGTGACATGACCATCGGTTACGATGCGCAGCGCGGCTATCAGGTATTACGTACCGAAGGCGACGAGCCGCTCTGCCTGCAGGCATGGCAAACTTTCGGCACGACGACAACGCTACCACCGCCGCCACCGAATGCGCCCGCGCAGTTTATGTTGTCCTTTCATCCACAGTAGTTTACCGAGTCAGGCCAGCGGCCAGAGCCAGGCGGCCCCGCGTACGCCGCTGGAATCGCCATGCTGTGCCCTGACAATCGGCGTTTCACATTCGCGTCCGAAAACCCAGGGCTTAATCAACTGCGGCAGCGTCTGGTAGAGCCGATCCACATTGCTCATGCCGCCGCCAAGCACGATAATATCGGGATCGAGCAGGTTGACCACCTGCGCCAGCGATTTCGCCAGCCGCATTTCGTAACGGCTTAGGGCAAGCTCAGCCAGCGCGTCCTGCTGCGCCAGCAGCGCCACGATCTCCGCGCCGCTTAGCGCTTTCCCGCTCAGTCGCTGATAGTCAGTGGCAAAGCCGGTGCCGGAAACAAAGGTTTCGATACAGCCTTTCTGCCCGCAGTAACAGGGCACTTCTTCGCGGTAGCGAATTTCATCTTCATCCATCCACGGCAGCGGGTTGTGGCCCCATTCACCAGCATTACCGTTGCCGCCGCGATGGGAAACGCCGTTAATGGCGATACCCGCGCCGGAACCAGTACCGATGATCACCGCAAAGGTTAATGCCCTGCCCGCCGCCGCGCCATCCATCGCCTCCGATACCGCCAGACAGTTAGCGTCGTTGGCGACGCGCACGTCGCGATCCAGCAGCCGCGCCAGATCCCGGTCCAGCGACTGTCCGTTAAGCCAGGTCGAATTGGCATTTTTCACCCGCTGACTAAAAGGCGACAGCGTGCCGGGAATGCCGACGCCGATGCTGCCCCGCTTGCCGGTTTTCTCTTCCGTCAGGCGAACCAGCCCGGCAATGGTTTGTAGCGTTTGCGGGTAGTCATTACGCGGCGTCGGCACGCGATGGCGAAACAGCGTCTCGCCCGCGTCAGAGAGTGCTATCGCTTCCGTTTTGGTTCCACCTAAATCGATGCCAATGCGCACGGCTTTTTCCTTATCTGTAAGTCGAATGCTTTCCACATTAAAAGGCAGGGCCAGGAAAGGCAATGACCCGCCGCCGATGTTTCGCTATCATGCGCGCACCGTTTATGACCTGTGCTTTTGGCACCTCCGGCAAAGGAAAACCCTATGGTGTGGTTTAAAAATTTGATGATTTATCGTCTGAACAGTGACATTTCACTCTCAGCAGACGACCTGGAAAAACAACTCGCTGCGTTTTCCTTTTCCCCGTGCGGCAGTCAGGATATGGCGAAAACCGGCTGGGTTTCGCCGATGGGTTCGCGTAGTGACGCCCTGATTCACGTCAATAACGGCCAGACTCTGATTTGCGCGCGGAAAGAAGAGAAGATCCTGCCATCACCGGTAGTTAAACAGGCGCTGGAAGCGAAGATTGAAAAGCTGGAAGGGGAGCAGCAGCGTAAGCTGAAGAAAACCGAAAAGGATTCGCTAAAAGATGAAGTGCTGCACAGCCTGTTGCCGCGCGCCTTTAGCCGTTTCAGTCAGACCTTCCTCTGGATCGACAGCGTCAATAACCTGATTATGGTTGACTGTGCCAGCGCGAAAAAGGCGGAAGATACCCTGGCGCTGCTGCGTAAAAGCATCGGTTCGCTGCCGGTGGTACCGCTGGCGATGGAGAAACCTATCGAGCTAACGCTTACCGAATGGGTACGATCCGGCGATCTGCCTGCGGGCTTTGCGCTGATGGATGAAGCCGAGCTGAAAGCAATCCTTGAAGATGGCGGCGTCATCCGCTGTAAGAAACAGGATCTGGTTTGCGATGAGATCGCCAATCATATTGAAGCCGGCAAACAAGTGACCCAGCTGGCGCTGGACTGGCAGCAGCGCGTTCAGCTGATGCTGGCGAACGATGGTTCGGTGAAGCGCCTGAAGTTCGCTGATACGCTGCGCGAGCAGAATGATGATATCGATCGTGAGGATTTCGCACAGCGCTTTGACGCCGATTTCCTGCTGATGACCGGCGAACTGAGCGCGCTGATTAGCGAACTGACAGAAGCGCTGGGCGGCGAAGCTCAGCGTTAAGATGAAGGTGCGCCGCTGGTGGCGCACCTTTACCGCTCTTAAAGGTAGCGGCAGAGATAAGAGGTCGGTTCCGCTACCTGCAAATGGAATTCGCTGTGACCGGGTACGTGGAAAACGCTGCCCGCTTCGTAAGCTTTCCATTCGGTTTCGCCCGGTAGCAACACATTCAGCGCGCCGCTGATAACCGTCATCTCTTCCGGCTGCGCGGTGCTGAAAGTATATTCTCCCTCAACCATTACGCCGACGCTGGCGCGTCCGGTGCTGGCGCTGGAAAAACCGATCGATTTCACTTTCCCTTCAAAGTACTCGCTTACATTCAGCATACAACGTCCTCAAAAACAACCAGATGAACTGGCAGTGTAGAGGCTAAACGCGCAGTTTGTCATCTTAAATTACGGGTTATACCAGCAGCTCCGCTGCCATTTTTGCCAGCAGTATATTGGGTAGCAGAACCGGAATACCAAGCAGCTGCTGTAAGATATCACGCTGATGCGGATGGTAGCCGGGGCCGTCAAGCAACACCACATCCGCCCCCTGCTCCTGCAACTGCAACGCCGCGTCGATTAGCCTGTCATTATTTCCCATTTCCGATTTGGCAACGGCAAAACGGGCAGGACAGCTCAGGTTACGCCATTTCGCCGCCTGTCGCCGCAGCGCATCTTCCGGCGGCACCACAATACCCACCTGATGACCTTCCACTATCGCCTTGACCAGCGGCGGAATAATGCGATCCGGCTCCAGCAGTACCGCGCTATGAGCCTTTAATCCGCGCAGGCCATAAGGATTTACCAGTAAAATGGTTTCGGCACCCTGCGCTTCCAGTTGCCAGATCAACACCTGCAAGCCCTGCTCGACTTTTTTTGCGTCCAGCGTCGCCTGTACGCCATCAGGCAGGGTTACGTTAACGACCCTGTCGCTTTCTTGTGGCGCATATTTTTCCTTAACCTCCGCTGACGATAGTCCATCCAGCAGACCGATGCGAAGGATCTGCGCTTCCGGCAAATGTTCCAGCAGCTGTGGAGTCATATCACTACAGGGGGATTGCGCTATCGTTAGTATAACCAGTGTCTGTTTCATAGGCTTTTTCATCTGAGACGGGTCACCAGTCAACCCGAAGATTAAGAAAGCGTCCGGTTATTTACTTACCGTGACGCGATTTAATTCCCGTCAGGAAACAATTTACGGCTGCGTTATTTTCGACGCCTTTATTGCCTGTACTTCCGATATAAAATTTACTCCCTTTCCTGGATCTGACGGAATATCCGCCACTTTTTCCGGCTTTAGCCAGCTAAAGGAAAAAATGCATTCGGACAAAACCCAGGTATGGGTGCAGAGAAATAACGTTAATGTCACACTTATTGCTAAACACTAAATTCCATGCGTTTAACAAGGTTATTAATAAGATACCCTGTTAAAAAATAAATGCGTTATTATCCGCTGGCTATGACCCTAATATCGCGGTCTGTTTTGATGGTTTCATCGTCAACCCACCAGGCGGCTAACAAAGCAGGCATCATACCCTGGACAAGATATGTTTCTGTAGCCAGGCACTACGCCTCGCATAGCCTGTAACGCTATCTTCCGCGCTGTTGCGCTCATGAAGGAAAAAGCTCAGGTTGCGATTAATCGCACAATCAACGATCGCGACAAGCTATTATTTCGGAGCAAGTGCTAACCAGCGATCAATTACATACTGGCACAGCGGCTGGATAAAAACCACGCGGGAAATTTGTGATTACACACAGGTTAAGGGCCTATTTCTGACGATAGCAAAAAACAGTAAATAAAATCATCACGCCATCATCAATTAATTGCTCCTTCCCTCAGTGATTTACGTCTCTTTCAGCCAGGCAACCGTAAAACTATTCGCCCTTCATTACGCCGTATAACGCAAAAGAAAATAAAAGCTGAAAGTTCTGAGGTCAAGTATAGCTTCTCTTTTTCAGAGCTATCCGGTTAGCTAAAAATCGCAGAAAGCTACTTTTTAACCAAAAGTAATTGTGAATAAGTATTTATTTTACAGAAAACTATAGCGTATCAGGGAAATGAACCACAGGATGAAGGGCAGGATAGTTTATTTGCAGAGCTAAATGCTGTTCGATGGTTTACAGGCGTCCATGCCCGCTGAGCTAATCTTTATCGCTGTTTTCGTAGCGCTCTTTTGCATCCCGCGCTTCCTGCTCGCTTTCATGTTCGCTAATCAGCGAATTAGGCTTGGGATGATCGGCACGTAGCTCATAGCGTGTAACGCTCTGTCCGGCAGCGCCTTTATCAACCTGTACAATTCGGGCTTCGCGTGGGTAAGGTGGTCTGGTTGGCATAAGGTCTTCCCTCTTGTGGTGAAAGTGGTATCCGCTCTCTCCGTCCGCCTGTCGGCATTCGTAAGGCAAGTATAGACAATCATGCTGTTCCACCAGCGCCACGGCAAAGAAAGATAACAAAAACAGCCGGATTGCTAACCAGTGAGGCTGATACCTGAGCGATCGCTACGTGCCAGCGCCGCCAGAATCTGCGCCGCTACCCGTTCAGGTGCCTGCATCGCATCAATAACGTGATGGGCCGCATCCCGGTAGAGCACTTCCCGCTGTTTCAGCACCTCTGACATTTCTTCCGTAATCGGTCGCCCCGTCAACGTAGGCCGCTGGGCGCTTTGCGGATAAGCAGAGAGGCGCGCAGCCAGCACAGCGGCGTTAGCCTGAAGCCAAATAACCTGTCCCTGCTCGCGCATAAAGCGACGATTAATCTCTGCCAGTACCATGCCACCACCGGTAGCGATAACGGTTTGCGGTGCGCTAACCGCCATCAGCGACTCGGTTTCGCGCTGGCGAAACCCTTCCCAGCCTTCCGCCGCCACAATATCGGCTACCGTTTTGCCGGTAACCTGCTGGAGATGATGATCGGTATCGCAGAATTCATAGTTCAGTGCCAGCGCCAGCGCGGCACCGACGGTGGTTTTACCGCAGCCACGCGCGCCGATTAAAAAAACAGGTGATGACATAACTGTCTACCCTCTGCCAGCGCTGCGCTATGCCGCAGATGGCTTATTGATCTATGCATGCCGGGCATCATACCGACAAAAAAATGCTGGGGCTACCTGTAACGTTGTTTTTACGCCCCTCAGTAAGGTCAAGGCTAATGCTGCCTGAAAGGATGGATAACAGGGAAAAGTATTTTAATCTTTGGCTCATGATGAGCTGGCAATATTTACTTACGCAGCGCCAATTTACTTTCGCCATATAGCGTCCAGAATAAACAAAGAGAGCTTGTTGAAGGAGGTTCCCATGCAGAGTGAAGAACAACGTTTGATAGAAAGTCTGTTTAGCCGACTAAAGCAGGCTGAAAGCCAGTCCGCACCGCGTGATGGTGCCGCCGAACGCCTGATTGAACAGCAGCTGCGCCAGCAGCCTGCCGCGCCCTACTATATGGCCCAGGCAATCCTGATTCAGGAAGCGGCGATGAAAAAACTGAATGCTCAGGTTACCGAGCTGGAGAATCGACTGGCGCAGGCGCAGCAGCAGCCTGCCCGCCAAAGCGGCGGCTTTCTTTCCAGTCTGTTTGGCAGTGGTCAACGGCAGACCCAGCAGCAGCCCGCCTGGGGCAATAGCGCACCGCAACAGCCATACGGCCAACAACCCTATAACGCCCCGCAGCAGCCTTACAGCGCACCTGCGCCACGCGGCAGCGGTTTCCTCGGCGGCGCGTTACAAACGGCGGTGGGTGTGGCAGGCGGCGTGGTGATGGCGGATATGCTCACCAGCATGTTCCACCATTCACAGCCGGAAGAGATTGTAAATATTATTAATGAGCCAGCGCTGCCCGATCCGGAACCGCTGGATACCAGCCTGGATACCTTTAACAACGGCGACGATCGGGCATTTTTGCAGGATGCCAGCTGGCAGCAGGATGATAATGCCGGTTTCGACAACGACGATTTCGGCAATGATGATTTCAATGACGACGACAGCTTTATTTAAGCAGTCATCCTGCGCGGTCGATGAAGGCTGACCGCGCACTCCTGTTATCTACGCTGCTGCGCCAGTAACCACTTATCCAGCTCGGCGGCAAACTGCTGGCGATCGCGTTGGTTAAGCGAAGCTGGCCCGCCGGTTTGTATACCGCTGGATCGCAGCGTATCCATAAAATCACGCATCGTCAGACGCTCACGGATAGTGGCGGCGCTGTAGCGTTCGCCACGCGGATTCAGCGCGGCAGCGCCTTTCTCCAGCACTTCTGCCGCCAGCGGAATATCGGCGGTTATCACCAGATCCGTCGCGCTGACGCGCTGTACGATCTCATTATCCGCCACGTCAAAACCTGCCGCCACGCGCAGCGTGCGGATAAAACGTGAAGGCGGTACGCTAAGCGGCTGGTTAGCCACCAGAATCAGATCGATCTGGCTACGCTCCGCCGCACGATAGAGAATATCTTTAATCACTTTTGGACACGCATCGGCATCCACCCAAATTGGCATCGGCTTTCCTGATCAGGAGTGGGGAATAATGCTGATTTTGCCGTTCTTCTCCAGAATGGCAAATTTTATCTGCTCAAGCCGTTCCAGCCCCTGCGAACTGCGCGCCGAAGCCAGAATATCCTCTTCGGTAATCCCTGCCCTTTTTGCCCGCTGCGTCAACAGCTTGCCATCCTCTACCAGAATCAGCGATGCACCATCAATTAACAATTCCAGACGCGGAAACCAGCTTTTAAACTTGCCGAGCAGAATATCCATCACGATCAGCGTAATGATGGTCAGCGCCGCGCCGGTTACGGAAAAATCATTACCTAACAGCGCCTGCTGCGTCGCCTCACTGATAATCAGCAGCAGAATAAAGTCGAAGCTGGTCATCTCCAGCAGCGTGCGTCGTCCGGCAATTTTCAGCACTACCATCAGCAGGAAGTACATGCTGACCGCGCGCAATACCGTTTCCATACTTTTTCTCCTAGGGATAAACCCACTGGGTAAACTGCAACTGCGCGCCGCTATTATCGGCAACGTTAAACCGGTAACGTCCCGGCGACTGCGGCTGCCCACCCAGCCAGATTGAAGCGCCGTGCGGAACGTTTTGCGCGTGATACCACAGCGTCAGTGAGTGCTCGCCGCTTTCGGCACGCAGCGGCTGCGGCTGTATACTTTGTAGCTGAAAATTATCCACGCCGTTGCCGCTGAGCGTGATGCGGTACGCGCCTGGATGTGACGAACGCAGGTGTATGGTCATTGCCGCATCGCTTTGCTGACGCGCGAAGCGCTCATACTCCACTTGTAAATTCCCCTGCGGTGCGGCAATACGGCGATCGCTCAAAAAGCCTTTGGAAAACAGCCCGCAGGCACCGCAGATTACGATGGCGATTAACAGCACGTAGCCGCACTGCTGTATACGCCACTCGATACGCTGCCAGCGCATATGCTCCTGAACCGGATAGTGGCGGTTCCGCCCTTCATCTTGCTGAAACGGGGCCATTTTTCCCTCCTTTAGTGACGCTTTGAGTTTAGCCGAAGCTGGATAAAGCGGCAGAATGACGTAAGCTGGTGCATTACGCGAAACAGCTAAGCAGATGGAGGAACCATGCTGGAAAAGAAAATCGGCTTCATTGGCTGCGGTAATATGTCAAAAGCGATTATTGGCGGACTGGTAGCAAGCGACCAGATTAACGCGGCTCAAATCTGGGTCTATGACCATAAGTCAGAAACCAATCAGGCTATGGCGCAACAGTATGGTATTAACGCCGCGCAGAGCGCCGAAGAGGTGGCGCGCGAAGCAGATATTCTGTTTGGCGCGGTAAAACCGAACGTGATCCTGAAGGTTCTGAAAGATGTCGCCAGCGTGCTGAATAAAGAGACGCTGGTAGTCTCTATCGCCGCAGGCGTTACGCTGGATGCACTGGCAATGGCGCTGGGACACGATCGTAAAATCGTCCGCGTAATGCCGAATACGCCCGCGCTGGTGAATGAAGGCATGACCTCTGTTACGCCAAACGCGCTGGTTACGCCCGAAGAGACCGAGGAAGTGTTATCTGTCTTCAACAGCTTTGGCAAAGCTGCCGTGGTGCCGGAATACCTGATTCATGCTGTGGTTGGCGTCAGCGGTTCGGCCCCCGCCTACGTCTTTATGTTTATCGAGGCGATGGCCGATGCCGCCGTGCTGGGTGGTATGCCGCGCGCGCAGGCCTATCAGTTTGCCGCGCAGGCGGTAAAAGGAGCGGCGCAGATGGTGCTGGAAACCGGTAAGCATCCGGGCGAGTTGAAAGATATGGTCTGCTCACCGGGCGGCACCACGATTGAAGCGGTCAAGGTGCTGGAGGAGAAAGGCTTCCGTTCGGCAATTATTGCCGCGATGGAACAATGTATGAATCGCTCTGAAGCGCTGAGTAAAAACTAAGTCTCGCCTTTTGACGCGGTAAAGCGAAGGCGGCGATGATTTTCATTATTCGCCCTCTCTGCCGCTTATCCCAGAAACATCACGCCCGCCTTACTGTGGTAAAGCGGGCGCAATAACACAGAAAGTCAATCATCAATAACGTGGATAGTTGAGCAGCTTATCAATATAGCTGTGCAATAAAGAGGCATCCTCCGCGCTGGCACCATCGGCAGCCGTTGCTAAAGCCTGACCAATTCCCTGACTTAATTCCTGACGTTGTTCATCACCCAATTTTCGCAGCAGCGCCGTAACCACAATTTCCAGCGCTTCTACCTGGGCGACCAGCTCTTTTGACTCTGACTCTTTCTCTGCCAGCTTATCCAGTAGTTCTGCAATAAGGTATTTCATCACATCATTCCGACAATAATGCAAAAACAAACACTATCACCTTAATTAACAAATTTGAAGCAAATGACACTGGTGTTTTACATATTTTCCAGTTGCATAGTGAAAGCGTGATGGGTTTCATACTGGTTAAACCTTATCCGGCGTGCGCTTTGTTTTGGGTTGCAGTGAGAGCGGGCATAGAGAGCGTGAAGAAACGCGGGCAAAGTTAAGCAAACGGCAACAGGCAGCCTGGAGGAACAAACCCGCTTAGAAAAGCCCGTTATATGGTTAATGCTTTCGAGGTAGATAAAAAAGTGCGCTATTATTTACGTGCCGTTGCGAGGTAATAATAAATATAGCGCTGGGCTGGTTTAATATTAGTACAGCTGATCATTTATTAAGGATTTAATTATGTGTTGTCCTGGCAGTCATTTTTGAAAATTATTTTCATACAACAGGCGGCATACTGAAAATATTATACATTGCATACTGCTGTCATTTTCCCGGCCCCAAAAAACGAAAACCCCGCGCAGGGAGCAGCAGGGAGTAGCGGAGTTTACGGGTAGTTTAGCGCATTTCAGGGAAGCGCAGAGCATACCAGCTCGGGAAAATATTTTAATATTAAATAACCGGTGTCTGCGGCTAATTTGACCCACCAGCGGTTTATTGTCAATATCGTGACAAGACAATAAACTTTAACGCCTTTCCGTCATCATTAATTAAAAATCTCATCCACCATTATTTGATAATTTCCTCTGTTCAGTTGTGCAGTTGAATTTGTCGGCTTACGACTAAAACCATTAACTTTCAGAATAACCATCCTCGTCATCATTATCTGCTGTACATCAGCTGACCTCTGGTAAAACAACCGCAGCGTGAAGATGAAAAAGATCAGCAAGAATGTTCCTGGAAACGGTAGAAATAAGATCAACACTTTTTTATTTATGCTTTTTCTTCAGCAACTTATAAAAATTTTTAATATGACATCATATTAATATTATTATTTTTCAAATAGTTAAAAATAAACCACGCCGGAATGTTATCCTGGAAAAGCGCGCCGGGTTACCTACACTTAATAACGCTAAGCAGAATAAGTCTTGCTCTGGCGATTCATATTCTGACGCTCACTCAACCGGAACGGTAATCAGGAGACGATTATGGCAGAACATCGTGGTGGTTCAGGTAACTTTGCAGAAGACCGTGAGAAAGCCTCTGAAGCCGGTAAAAAAGGCGGGCAGCAGAGCGGCGGCAACTTTAAAAATGACCGTGAAAAAGCTTCTGAAGCGGGTAAGAAAGGTGGACAAAGCAGCCATGGTGGCCGTAAGTCCTGACCGATTTAACAAGCTTACCACGCACCGCTGATGTCAGTAATAAACCAGCCACATCAGCCGAAGGTAATACTCATGCTGCGAGATTTGCGGCAATAAAAAACCCGCCAGAAGGCGGGTTTTTTTAATTCTGATTGCTTAGCGTACGGTTACGTTAGCAGCAGCCGGGCCTTTCGGACCGTTTTCGATGGTGAACTCAACGTTCTGACCTTCTTCCAGAGTTTTGAAACCCTGGTTCTGGATAGCAGAGAAGTGTACGAATACATCTTTGCTGCCGTCAGCCGGAGAAATAAAGCCGAAACCTTTCTCAGCGTTGAACCATTTTACTAAACCAGTCAATTTTGCAGACATTTGTCTTTCCTTCAGTCAATTAACGCCCTGTGGGCAACAGGTTTGTGTACAGATGTTATGAGGCACTCAGGAAGGCGATACTGAAGAAGGGATATCAGAGATAACTCTTACACTGCAGACTGCTTTACTAAAACTGCTCGCATACCCGGTTCTGTTTTAACAAACCGACGGCGCATTTACTCATAAATGCTCAGGCAATGCAAGCAGGATTTCACGCTTGCTCCACGAAAAAGACAGATGTGGTTCGCTAAGCGGCAAAATATTTCATTTTGTTACTGGCATTTCTTTCTGGCGGATCTATGTTTAAAAAATCGCCACCTGCTTTTGGCGTGGCGGTAGACGGCGCGTTTTTCTGGTCCCTGCCCGGTAAGCGGTTATCAATTTTGACCGCCGCAGGCTGATGCGCCGACGTTGCGTTTTCGGAGGTTGAACATGAGAACACAATCCACCAGCGCTGGGCGCGAAATTACCGATTACTTTAACAGTCCGGCATGGCATGCGCCTAAAGAAGCGGAACTGCTGGCGGTCATCATGATGGAACTGATGCAGTCAGGTAAGCCCACCACCGACAAAGCACTTATCGCCAGCGTGATTAAAAAGCTCGATCTGGAACGGGAAGAAAACGTGCTACAGGGCTATCGCAACGTGCTGGCGCAGCTGATGAAAGGTATTAACAGACGCTAGCCGTGCGGTTTAAACCACAAATACCAAAACAGCGCGACCTCAGCCGGATGTGCATGGAGGGCGCGATAAAGATGGCGATCGATGCCGCCCAGCTCAAATCCTAACTTTTCATACAACAGGCAGGCGGCAACATTGGTGTTTTGCGTCTCCAGCGTGACGCCAGCCAGCTGCTGCTCATGTGCCCAGCCTACGCCGTGCGTTAGCAAAGTAGTAGCGCAGCCGCTGCGCCGAAACGCCCTGTCGATGGCGATATCCTCCACCAGCGCTAATCCATTCCAGTGGCGGCTGATAACCAGATAACCCGCAGGCTCGCCATCAACCAGCGCCACGAAAAAAGCGCCGTCCCGGCTGTTAAGGTAGTCAGCAAACTGCTGCGGATCGTTAAAGTAATTTTTTTCGCGCGCCTTTACCGTTCGCAGGCTCGCGCTTATCGGACGATCGAACGCCGCATCCAGCTCCTGCTCAACGGTAAACCGGTAGTCCAGCGTCTGAAGCGCCTGTAACAGCGCCGGTGTGGCATCCACTACCGACAAACTCTTCTTGTTCTGCATCTCCTCGCCTCCTCTAACTTCCCCAGTCCGTCCGACCAATAATAGCGTGTCGTTTTCCAGGCGTGACCGATTGTGGCTGCGCGGTAAGCTAAAGCCGATCGCGGCATAAAAAAATCCCGCACGCGGCGGGATGAATAAAGACGAGCACTGCATTGTTATAGACAGGGAAATCACACTCTTTCCCCGTTACCCTATCCTGTGCAGATGACAACAGCGTGACAGCCATTGCCCGGTTAAACAACTCAGCCGCAGTAAACGCGGCTAATCACATCGTCTTTATCGCCGAGGAAGTTCAGACGATTAAGGTTGAAATCCATCGTAACCGCAGAGTGATAAGGAATAACACGCACCGGGCCATTTATGTGCAGACCGTTTACGGCAGTTAACGGTTTGCCAATATAGTTCTGATAGTCAGACGCGCCGCAGCGGTTATTTTCTACATCGGTCGCCGCTGTATCGCTGCTTTTTTGCGGGTGCTGACAGGCCGCCAGCATAAAAAGCGCCATCACCAGCGCCGCTTTACCATAACGTTTCACCGTTGTTCTCCTTCAGGATCTGTGCATTTCACGATCGGCTTTAAAGCGTAACAGATCGTCTAAAGAATGCAGCCCGTTTTAGCATCGGTTGCTACAGACTCAACGGTAAAAGAGGCACGAATAGCGCAAATTATGCACACCTGCTGCGTATAATCGTCTAAGATTAATCTCAGGAGGTGCGTTATGGAACTGGCTATCTTTATTGGCTTTGCGGCGCTGATGACCTGCGTGGCCGTCCGCGTTCGTTAAGCACCTGAACGGGTCAGCCTGGCTGGCCCGTTTCTTTCTGATTTTCATCCTCTTCCGTACCGTGCAGCAAACGCGCAAAGTCGCCTCCAGGCATCGGCCTGCCGAGAAAGTATCCCTGCCCCTCATCACAGGCGATCGCCTGTAATTCCGCAAACTGCTCGGCGTTCTCAATCCCTTCGGCGGTGATCACCAGTGAAAACGCTTTGCCCAAACCGATGATGCCGTTAACGATAGAGTGCGCCTGCTGCGAATGCGGAAAATCCTTCATATAGGAACGATCCATCTTCAAGCCGTCAAACGGGAAGGTTTTCAGATAGCCCAGCGAGGCGTAGCCGGAACCGAAATCGTCCACCGTTAATCTCACTCCCAGCCGTTTCAGACTCTGCATCACTTTTAACGTGTTGTCAGGATTTTCCAGCGTCACGTTTTCCGTAATTTCCAGCTCCAGCCGTTCAGCAGGCAGGCCGGTCAATTGCAGAACGCTGGCGACGCGCCCCGCCAGATCGCCGCGACAAAACTCCACCGGCGAAATATTCACCGAAACATAGAATTTTTCGGGCCAGCTAAGCGCATCGCGACAGGCTCGCTGAAGTACCCAGTCGCTGATAGGCAGAATCAGGCCGGTCTCTTCAGCCAGCGGAATAAAACTGTCTGGCATAACCAGCGCAGGCGGAGAAGGCTGCCAGCGCAGCAGCGCCTCAGCACCATCCATTCTGCCGCTGTGTAACGAATAGCGTGGCTGGTAAAACAGGCGCAGCTCGTCGCGCGCGACGGCCTGGCCCAGCGCCCGCTCCATTTCGCGGCGGCGCACCAGCTGCTCCGACATCTCCGGCGAATAGAAAACCCAGCGATCGCGTCCCAGATTTTTTGACTGGTAGAGGGCGATATCCGCCATCCGCAGCAATTCTTCCGGCTGTAGCGCATCCTGTGGCGCGCGGGCAATGCCGACAGAAGCCCCGATATGCACCCTCTGGCCCGCTACGTTAAACGGCTTATGAATTTCCTGCATCAGGCTGCGGCAGCGCGCCTCAATTGCCTGTTGGCTGGTCAGGCCGCTCAGCAGCAAAATAAACTCATCGCCGCCCTGGCGTGACAGCAGATCTCCCGCTTTTAGACAAACGCGCAGGCGCTGCGAAACCTCGTTTAATACGCTGTCGCCCGCGGCGTGGCCGTAGAGATCGTTAATCGGTTTAAAGTGATCGAGATCGAGACTAAACATGACCAGCGGCTCTGCTTCCGTGGGCTGTGCCTGTAGTTTGCCACTGAGAAATTCATTCATGCGGTGGCGATTTGGCAGGCCGGTCAGCGTATCGTGCTGTGACAGATACTGAATGCGCGCCTGCGCCTCCACCTCCAGCGTAATATCCGATACCGTACCGCGAAACCCGATTAGCCCGTCCTGTAGCGCTACCGGCTTCGCCACCAGGCTACAGATACGCTCCTCGCCCTGCGCCGAGTGGTAATGGCAGCGCAGCGTGCGGCGATCGCCACCGGTTCCCAGGCGCAGCATCCACTCCGATACCGGCTGGCCTTTGCTGAGCAGCAGGCAATCGATGGGTTTGCCCAGCTGCACCGCCACATCGTAGCCGGTCACCGCCGTAAAGCGTGACGAGAGATAAGTCAGAACGCCATACGCATCGGTTTCCCAGATCCAGTCGGAGGCCGCCTCCGCCACGTCGCGAAAACGTGCCTCGCTGTCGCCCAGCTCCCGTTGACTCTGCCTTAGCTGCTCGAAGCGCCAGTCGGAAAGACGCGCATTATCCATCGCGTGACGCACGACTCGTCGTGAAACCATCCCCAGCATCAACATGGTCAGCGCCATCAGCGGTATCATGATGACCAGCAGATGATGCCCCGGCTCGCTGCTTTCCCAGCCCAGCCGCAACGGTTCATCCCGATCGCCCAACAATGTCAGGCTCGCCGGAATCACAGACGGCCCCTGCGCCGAAACGGTATGCAGCTGGCTGACGCCCACGCTTTTCCCCAGCGCCAGCATCTTCTGCGGCGTATAGCGATCGACAAACACCATGACCGAGGGCGGGTCCGCCGTGATGCTCAGCCCCGGCACCTTGCCGGTGGTTATCGGTGCAGCCGCGACGATCGCAGGCGTTCCTGCAATGCTGGCATTTCTTACCAGCGCATTTTCATCCTGTAAAAAGGTGCGCGCCTGCTGCACGATCTCAACGCTTGCCTTACCGAGCCAGTGCTCAAGCTGCATCGTGCTCAGTTTTCCGTTGATGACTGCATAACGCGTGCGTCCGCTGCCGTCCACCACAAACACGCCTTCATAGTGATATTCGCTGTAGAGCCCCGGCCCAAGATTTTGCTGATCGAAAGCCCAGGCTTTATCTACCTGCAAATGCAGGTGATTCCACGCTTCTCCCCAAAAGGCGTAGTCGCGAATATCGGTCAGGATCGATTTTTGCCGCGCCTGCCAGGCATTACGCACCAGGAACTTCTCCTGCGCCAGCGCCGCGCCGTTCTGCCGCACGGCGATGGCCACAATGGTCATGGCGGTGGTGAACAGTACGGCAGCCAGCATCATGCCGAGAACCAACAGGGTACGCCGCGTAAAGAACGTTGCCGGGGCATCCGCCGGGCGGAGGTTGAACGGTAATAAGGTTGGTAAATTCATCTGTGAAACCCTGATAAGAATGCGCTGGATAACCTCCGCTGTAGCACGCCGCGCCCGTTGCGGCATGGCGTTAAGTCCTGCCTGCCTTATGCTCAGGTTGGTTATCGGCCCACGTTGGCAAGGGTTTAGTGAAAACGCACAACGGCGTGCGTATCTCGACAGAAATAATGTCGATTGCTACACTCCCCTCCCCCTTTCGCCGCGCAGGCTGCCTATGAAAACGCAATCCGGCAAAGCCGTTGTCACTCTGTTCTATCTCGGCAGTTTTGTTATTTACTATTTGATCACGCTGGCGATCACCTGGTTTCCTAATTACACAGCGTTACGCCAGCAGGGATTACTGGTGCCGGTGCTTTGCCTGTTTGAGTTTGCCGTGCTGTGGCCGCTGTATCGTTTTTATCAGACGCGCCGCGAGGATATTCCGCTGGGGCGGATAGCGCTGAAGCCAGCGCTATTATTTGTCCTGCTGCTGCTGGGGCTGATGGTGGCGCAAATGTTGTTCCTCCAGCCGGAGCGCTGGCTGGAAGATCAGGCGCATCAGGACACCTTTACGCTCTGGGTGCTGTTTTTTTCTGCGGTACTGCTGGCACCGATATTTGAAGAGATTCTGTTTCGCGGCTTTTTACTCCAGGCATTTTTGCTGTGGGCGCCGCGCAGCCGCTTCGCCGCTATTCTGCTGACCTCGCTGCTGTTTGCCGCTATGCATACCCAATATATCCTCTGGCAAACCATTGTGGTGCTGACGCTGTTCTCCATACTGCTTTGCTATGCACGTTTGCGTGCCGGTGGATTACGGCTGCCGATTGCTCTGCATATGCTGAATAACCTGATCGCACTGCTGCCGTCGCTATGGTATGTGTAATATTGCGGTGAGTTGTTTTATAACCGTTTCCGCGAGGTTATAACTTTAATGCATAAGCATAGCGAATAATCTACTATCAGACCTTTCTGTTGTTCCCTTACACTCGCGAAAAAGTGGTAAGGAAATAAGATGAAAAGTTTAGCTCCCGCCGTTCTGACGCTGGCTCTCGCCGCCAGCTTTGCCGCCAACGCGGCGACGCCGCCCGATACGCTGGTTATCGCACAGTCTATTGATGATGCCAGCAGCTTCGATCCTGCCGAAGGCTTTGAGCTGACTTCCGTACAGGGCTTCACCAATATTTATCAGCGCCTGTTACAGTCCGATCCGCAAAACCCTGGCGAGCTGAAGCCGACGCTTGCCAGCAGCTGGGAAGCGGGGAAAGATAACCGTAGCCTGACCATGACGTTACGCGATGGCGCAACCTTCGCCTCCGGCAACCCGCTGCGCCCGGAAGATGTCATCTTCTCGCTGTCACGCGTGGTGAAGCTGAATCTCGATCCGTCATTTATTCTTACCCAGCTCGGCTGGAGCAAAGATAACGTTGACGGCCAGCTGAAAAAAATCGACGACAAACGCGTACAGATTAGCTGGACGGCTGACGTCAGTCCGGCCTACGTGCTCAGCCTGCTGGCGGCACCGGTTGCTTCCATCGTCGATGCGAAAACCGTGCTGGCTAACCAGAAGAATAACGATCTGGGCAACAAATGGCTGGCCATCCATTCTGCCGGTAGCGGCCCGTTCCAGATTCGTCGCTTTGTGCCACATGAGGTCGTGCTGTTGAGCGCTAACCCCAGTTCACCGGGCGATGCGCCAAAGCTAAAAAACATTCTGATCAAGAACGTGCCGGAAGCAGCTACCCGTCGCCTGCTGCTGGAACAGGGTGATGCGGATATCGCCCGTAATTTAGGCGTCGATCAGATGGCCGCGCTGAAAAACAAGCCGGGTGTGAAGCCGCTGGCGATCCCGATGGCGTCGCTCTACTACATTCAGTTCAATATTGATGCACAACCGGCGCTGAAAAATCCGGCGCTGTGGGAAGCTGCACGCTACCTGTTTGATTACCACGGCATCGCTGACGATCTGCTGAAGGGCCAGTTCCAGGTTCATCAGTCTTTCCTGCCGGAAGGCTTCCCCGGCGCGCTGAATGACAATCCCTACCGCTACGATCCGGAAAAAGCGAAAGCGATTCTGGCGCAGGCGGGCCTGAAAAATGTCAGCTTTAAGCTGTCGGTCAGCAACCAGCCGCCTTATCTGGATATCGCCCAGGCGTTGCAGGCCAGCTTCGCTAAAGGCGGTATCAAGGTTGAGCTGCTTCCCGGTTTGAGCACCGAAGTGGCAACCAGGGTGAAAGCCCATCAGTATGAGGCCACGCTGAACGCCTGGGGCGCGGACTACTTCGATCCCAATACTAACGCCGCCGCCTTCGCCTATAACCCGGAAGACGGCAGCAAAACGCTGGCGTGGCGTTCCAACTGGCATATTCCTGAGCTGAGCAAGCAGACGCTGGCGGCAACGGCGGAAAGCGATCCGGCGCAGCGCATCAAGCTCTATCAGGCGATGCAGCGTGAAGTGATGAAAAACTCGCCTTACGTAATTGGCTTACAGGCGCGTAATTTGATCGCCGTGCGCGATAACCTGAAAGGCTACGTGCAGGGCATCAATCCGGATATGGTTTATTACAGCCAGGTCAGTAAGTAATGCGTTTATCTGCAACAAATGCCGGGTTCGCCCGGCAGTTCTGGCGGTCTCTCAGCCGCTTTATCACCAGCCTGCTTTCCCTGTTAGTCACGCTGCTCGGCCTGCTTGCTTTTACCTTTATGCTGTCGCATCTGTCGCCCGTCGATCCGGTCTTGCAGGTGGCGGGCGATCATGCCAGTGAATCCACTTATCAGCAGGTACGCCACGATTTAGGGCTGGATAAGCCGCTGCCGGTGCAGTTCTGGCGTTATCTGACTCATCTGGCGCAGGGTGATTTGGGCACCGCCAATATCACCAGTCAGCCGGTGCTCAGCGATCTGGCGCGCACCTTTCCGGCGACGCTGGAACTGGCAACCTGCGCGATGCTGTTCGGCGCATTTTTCGGTATCGCGCTGGCGCTGCTGGCGGCCTGGAAACCGGGCAGCCTGCTGGATAACCTGGCGCGTCTGATCTCCCTGCTCGGCTATTCGGTGCCGGTGTTCTGGCTTGGTCTGCTCGGCCTGCTGCTGTTTTATGCGGTACTGCACTGGTCTGCCGGGCCGGGGCGGCTGGATGATATCTGGATCTACACGCTGGAACCAAAGACCGGCTTTGTGCTGATTGACAGCTGGCTGTCGGGCGACAGAGAGATGTTCCGCAACGCCATTGCCCACCTCTGGCTGCCGGTGGTGGTACTGGGGATGCTGTCGATGGCGGCGATTACCCGTCTGCTGCGTGCCGCGCTGCTGGAGGAAAACGGCAAAGAATATGTCACTCTGGCGCGTGCTAAGGGTGCCAGCCGCGGGCGTATTTTGCTGTGCCACCTGTTGCCTAACGTGCGTGGCACGCTGATTACCGTGCTCGGCCTATCTTACGCCACGCTGCTGGAAGGCTCGGTGCTGACGGAAACGGTATTCGCCTGGCCCGGCGTGGGCCGCTACCTCACTACCGCGCTGTTCGGCTCTGACGTGCCCGCCATTCTTGGTGCCACGCTGCTGATCGGCAGCTGCTTTGTTCTGTTAAACGCGCTGGTTGATGCGCTGACCTGGTTAACCGATCCGAGAACCCGATGACACAACATTTATCCGATGCAGAAATCGTGGTAGCGCCGCCGCGCCGCCGTCGTCGGCTGACCACGCTGACTATCGGCGCAACGCTGGTAGTGATTCTGGTACTGACCGCTCTGCTTGCACCGTTGCTGGCCCCCTTCGATCCCAATGCGCAGACTATCTCCGCCCGCCTGCTGCCGCCTTCCGCCACCCACTGGTTCGGCACCGACGGCTTCGGGCGCGATCTGCTGTCACGCGTGATTTACGGCACGCGCCCTACCCTGCTGCTGGTGTCGCTGATCCTGGTGCTAACCATTCCGGTCGGCCTGCTGGTGGGCATTGTGGCGGGCTACTCTGGCGGCTGGGCCGAACGCGTGCTAATGCGCATTACCGATATTTTTCTCTCGCTGCCGAATCTGGTGATTGCGCTGGCGCTGGTTGCGGTGCTTGGTCCCGGCCTGCTGAACGGCGCGCTGGCGCTTGCCCTGACCAGCTGGCCGCCCTTTGCTCGACAGGCGCGGGCGGAAACGCTGGCGCTGCGCCGTAGCGACTACCTTGCCGCCGCACGGATGCAGGGTATCAGCGGGCTGCGCCTGATGTTTGGACATATTTTACCGCTCTGCTTACCGAGCGCGGTGGTACGTGCGGCGCTCAGCCTCGGCGGTATTATTCTTTCTGCGGCGGGTCTCGGTTTTCTTGGCATGGGTGTCCAGCCACCGACTGCCGAATGGGGATCGATGGTAGCGGAAGGCAGTAAGGTGATTTTCGATCAGTGGTGGGTAGCTGCCGCACCGGGCGGCGCTATTCTGTTCGCCAGCCTGGCCTTTAACCTGACAGGCGACGGCCTGCGCGACCGACTGGATACCCGCCATGCAAGCTGAACCGTTAATCGTTGCTAAAAATTTGACCATCCACAGCGGCACGACGCCGCTGGTTAAGCCGATCGACTTTACGTTAGGCCGCGAGCGCGTGGCGCTGGTAGGCGAATCAGGGTCCGGTAAATCACTCACCGCTCGTTCGCTGATGGGGCTGCTGGCTCCAGGTCTGCATCTACAGGCGCGTCAACTACAAGTCGCCGGACGCGATGCGTTAACGCTGAGTGAGAAACGCTGGAGCCAGCTACGCGGCAGCGAGCTGGCGATGGTTATGCAGGATCCGAAGTATGCCCTTAATCCAACACGCACCATCGGCTGGCAGGTTGAGGAGCCGCTCAGGCTGCATCACAGGCTAAGCCGCGCTGAACGGCGGGAAAAAGTGGCAGAAATGCTGGCGTCGGTCGGCCTGCCGCAGCCCGTTCAGCTAATGACGCGCTATCCGCATCAGCTTTCCGGCGGCATGGGCCAGCGCGTAATGCTGGCGATCGCCCTGATCGCCGATCCGCAATTTTTGATTGCCGATGAGCCCACTTCGGCACTCGATCATGAAATGCGCGATCAGGTACTGGCGCTGATCCGCCGCCTGGTAGAAGAGCGCAATATGGGCCTGTTGTTGATCAGCCACGATCTGCAACAGGTATCCGAGCACTGCGAGCGCGTGATGGTGATGTATAAAGGGCAGCTGCTGGATAGCCTGCCTGCGGCGGAGCTGCCGCGCGCTACCCATCCCTATACCCGCACGCTGTGGGCCTGCCGTCCCAGCAAGGCCACGCACGGACAGCCCTTGCCGGTGCTGGATCGCGCCGCGCTGGAGGTACAGCTTGAACATGATTGAATTACAGAATCTTAGCGTGGCACATCGTCAAGGCTACGATCTGCGTACCGTGGTACATGATGTTTCACTGTCGGTAGCACCCGGCGAATGTTTCGGCCTGGTCGGCCCTTCCGGCTGTGGTAAATCCTCACTGCTCTGGGTGATGGCGGGCCTGAATCCGCACTGGCAGGGCGAAATGCGTCTTGCCGGACATCAGGCGCAGCCGGGGAGCGCCTTTACCGGCGATCTGCGGCGCGAAGTGCAGATGGTATTTCAGGATCCTTATGCTTCGCTGCACCCGCGCCATCGTCTGCGTCGCACGCTGGCGGAGCCGCTGAAACTGCTGAAGCGGGACAATATCAACGATCGCATCAACGCGGGCTTTCGCCACGTGGGTCTCGATCCGGCGCTGGCTGACCGCTATCCGCATCAGCTCTCCGGCGGTCAGCGCCAGCGCGTTGCCATTGTACGCGCGCTACTGCTGGAGCCTAAGGTGCTGTTACTGGATGAGCCAACTTCGGCGCTGGATATGTCGGTACAGGCAGAGATCCTGAATCTGTTGAATCAGCTAAAACAGCAGGATGGTTTAACGATGGTGCTGGTCAGCCACGATCCGGATGTAATCGATCATATGTGCGATCGCGCCGTTCAGATGGCGGCGGGACGGATTGTCGCTGCCCGCAGCGCCTGAGGTCATAGCTCAAGGCGGCCTGCGGGCCGCCTCAGATTATCGATAACCGCGCTGAGAAAAGGCGATAAGCAAGCGTCCCGTCTGGGGACGCCGGATATATCGTACTGACAGGTTTATCGATCAGGCAATGACGGAGCCCGACGCGTCTTTTTTCTTTTCAGATTCAAAATGCGTTTTGAACTGCTCATAAATAGAGATCATATTGCTGGCATCACCCTGCATCGGGCTAAGCTTACCCGCACGCACCAGCTCAATCACCAGCTGTAGCGCAGCCTGTTTCGGGCTGCTGGAAGGATGGGCAATCTCGTTCGACATAAAACATTCCTGTCACTGTTTGGTTGAAACGGCAGAGTTTAGCCCAAACCGCAGGAAAAAGCCGCGCTTCGCTACCACGTTATTGTTGCTGCTGTTTTAGCCAGACCTGCATACGATCGATCTCCGGCTGCTGCGCCGCAATAATCTGCTCGGCCAGTTTGCGCATGTCAGGGTCTTTGCCATACTGCAACTCGGTTTTTGCCATCTCAATTGCGCCCTGATGGTGTGCAATCATCCCCTGCGCAAAGGCTACGTCGGCATCCTGCGCCTTCAGCCCCTGCATCATTCGATCGTGCATTTCCATCATGCCGTGCTGATAGCTTTGCTGTGCCGGACTTAGCGCCTGATGCTGATGCGCTTCGCCAGCGGCCCATGTTCCCATCGGGGACGCCAACAGGGTAAAGATGATTGCTACAGAAAGGTTTTTCATTATTGCTCCTCGTTAATCAGATTCAGGCCAACGCTAACAAGGCTAGACCTTACCCTTAGGGGAAGGTCAATTAATGGAATGGCAACAATAAAATAAGCGAGGCCGTCACGTTTCCGCATTGAAATAATAGCGAACAAATTATATTCCTGCGCACGTTCACATTTTTCATGATTGGCGCATGTTAAGACATCAGACCGGATAGACGTTCAGTTTCGCGCGCGCATTTGAATCAGATAAATCCATCTTCCCTTTATTTTTTTAGCGCCAATAATAGCTTTAGCTTCAGGAACAGCGATGGTTAATGCGTCAAATAAAGATCGGGATACAGCGTATGAAATATTCCAGTAAGTTTGTTCCGCTGTTACTGTTTATCGGGCTGGCGGCCAGCGCCCAGGCGGAAACCGTTGCCGTTTCTCTTTCACAAGAGCAGGATGGCGGCGCTCAGGGACGCGCCTGTATTTACGTTTATCAGGGCAAGGCGGAGTTTCGTAACGTCAAAGCTGGCGAAGCCTGTCAGCCGGAAATTTTACTTGAGACACACTAAGATTCTTCCCCGCTCCAGCAGACAAACCGTGATCTGGGCTTATCGGCTATACTTACATTTTGAAATATCAGTACCCCGAATAAATAAGGCGCTCGAAAGGAGCTGAGAATGTTGATTGGATTTGTGCTTTTAGTCAGCGCCTGCGGTCACGACGCCTGCGATGCCCTGCCGGTTACGGAACATATCTATCCAACACGGGTCTCCTGCGAACATATGGCCTGGCGCATTCAGCAACGGCGGCCCCATGCGGTACTGCTTTGCGGTGAAGTTCATCGGTAAGTGAACGTAAAGATGCTTTTTTCTGTCGCTTAGTCGTTTGCTATTCGGCACTAAACGGGTCAAAATATGAGCTGTTTTCGCACTAACTAATATCGTAGTGAATCCCATGAAAATCCGGAAACCCCGTCGTCCTAACGGACGATGGATTTATTACATCCTGCATGATGGTATTCTCTGGCCCTGCCCGGTACGTTGGGAATGGGAGAGCGGCTACGGCGGCTGGCTGCCGTTCTACTTCTCTCCAACGCTGGAGTTTGTCGTAGGCGATCCGGCGAAGGCCTGGCGCGTGCCCGGTTCCGGCAACCGTCCCGCTAAACGGCAACGTTGGGCGGAAGCGGCCTGAAGCAGCGCGTTCTGTCGCGCTGTTTGGCTCGTCGTAGCGGTAAGCGTATATCGTTAACGACGGGCCGGTATCTTTCCTTTCTTATTCATTTTCCCTCCCGCTAAAGCAGATTTTATTTACCGCATAACCTTTAACGTTATTGATCATCGTCTTTTAACGCAACTTGTAACGCCCCTAAAAACACTAAGATTTTTCCTGCGATCAATTGACTCATTACCTCTTTAGTGGCGTAAAGCCGCCTAAATTATAAGACGATATTTTGTAGTGCTCTGCGCTACGTTTTTGTTCGCCGCTGCGCTACGCCTCCTGTTTTTGCTGCTGTTGCTGTCCGTTATTTACGCAGACATGGCAAAGCCTTAACATCAACTTTCTTTTTTTAACAGCAACTCACTCATCATTATTCAGTTTTCATAACGAAAGCGGCGCGTTAAGGTAAAGGCATCCGGAATACCGTCAACGAATAATAAGGAACGGTTATGTCATTCTCAGCAGAAACGCACGCGATTTCACGCAATCCAGCCAGCGGTGAGATCCTTTCCGCCCTGCCCTATATCAACGAACAACAGGTTGATGCCGCGATTGCCGCTAACCATCGGGCCTTCCAGCAGTGGCGTCAGCAGCCCATCGCGGCGCGGGCGCAAAAGCTGCGCGATCTGGCAAATGCTATTCGCCGTCGTAGCGAAGAGATGGCGCAAATCATCACCGCTGAGATGGGCAAACCCATTCTTCAGGCACGCGGCGAAGTCGAAAAATCAGCCCGCCTGTGCGAATGGTATGCCGACCATGGCCCGGCGATGCTGGCAACCGAACCCACGCAGGTCGAAAATAACCAGGCGGTGATTGAGTATCGCCCGCTCGGCCCGATTCTGGCGGTGATGCCGTGGAATTTCCCACTGTGGCAGGTGCTGCGCGGTGCGGTGCCGATTCTGCTGGCAGGCAACAGCTATCTGCTGAAACATGCACCGAGCGTGATGGGCTGCGCCCTGTTAATCGAGGCGTTATTTAACGATGCTGATTTCCCGCCGCAGTTGTTCAGCGTGATCAACGCAACCAACACGGGCGTAAGCCAGGCAATTAACGATACCCGCATCGCAGGCGTAACGGTTACCGGTAGCGTACGTGCGGGCGCGGCTATCGGCGCGCAGGCTGGCGCAGCGCTGAAAAAATGCGTGCTGGAGCTGGGCGGATCCGATCCCTTTATCGTGCTGAAAGATGCCGATATTGATGCAGCGGTAAAAGCCGCCGTTGCCGGACGCTATCAGAATACCGGACAGGTCTGCGCCGCAGCCAAGCGCTTTATTATCGAGCGCGACATTGCCGATGCCTTTAGTGAAAAATTTGTCGCGGCGGTGCAGCAGCTGAAAATGGGCGATCCACGTCATGAAGAAAATGATATCGGCCCGATGGCGCGCTACGATCTGCGCGACGAGCTGCATCAGCAGGTGCTGGCGACGTTGAACGAAGGAGCCACGCTGCTGACCGGCGGCGATAAGCTGGCCGGTGCGGGTAATTATTATCAGCCCACGGTACTGGCCAACGTTACGCCATCAATGACGGCGTTTCGTCAGGAACTGTTTGGCCCGGTTGCCGCCATTACCGTAGCGGAAAACGCACAGCACGCTCTGCAACTGGCCAACGACAGCGATTTTGGCCTGATGGCGACGATCTATACTGCCGATGAAGCGCTGGCACAGGAGATAGCGGCACGTCTGGAGTGCGGCGGCGTCTTCATTAACGGCTACAGCGCCAGCGATGCCCGTGTTGCCTTTGGCGGCGTGAAGAAAAGTGGTTTTGGACGCGAACTGTCGCACTTTGGCCTGCACGAGTTCTGCAACGTACAGACCGTCTGGCGCAACCGGGGATAACGGACAACAACGGTGCCTGGGTAAGCCGGGCACCGTCATAATAAAGGTTTAAGCGCTATCCCAGCGCATCGCCTTCATATCGATCACAAAACGATATTTCACATCGCTTTTTAACATTCGCGTAAATGCTTCCTCAATCCTTTCACCATCAATAAGCTCAACATCAGCGGTAATATTATGCTCGCCGCAAAAATCGAGCATCTCCTGCGTTTCACGCAGGCTACCGATAGAGGTGCCGCTAATACTAAGACGACGGAAAACCATCGGCGTGATATCAGGTGCCGGATGTGGATTTTCCGGGATCCCTACCAGCACCAGATGTCCGTTAGCGCGCAGCGTATTCAGGTAAGGATCCAGATCGTGCGGCGCGGCGACACAGTCAAGAATAAAATCGAGCCGTTGATGCCAGGCCGCCATCTGCTGCGCATCACGGGAAATCACCACGTGCTGCACACCGAGACGACGCGCATCCTGCTCTTTTCCTGCCGAGGTGGTAAACAGCGTTACTTCAGCGCCCAGCGCGGCAGCAAATTTTACCGCCATATGTCCCAGCCCTCCGAGGCCGATAACGCCTACCTTATCACCTGCTTTCACCTGCCAGTGACGCAGCGGCGACCAGGTCGTCACGCCCGCACACAGCAGCGGCGCGACCGCTTTCGCATCGAGATGCTCCGGGATGGTAACCACGAATCGGCTGTCGACGATCATAGTCTGTGCATAGCCGCCGCGCGTGGTTTCACCGCTGACACTGTCGGTGCCGTTATAGGTTGGCACAAAGCCCGCTTCGCAATACTGCTCCTCTTGCTGCTGGCAGAAATGACAGCTGCCGCAGGAGCCAACCATTACGCCTACGCCAACCAAATCGCCCGCACGCAGATGAGTGACCGCTGCCCCTGCTTCGGTAATACGGCCCACGATCTCATGTCCCGGCACCAGCGGATACTGGCTGACGCCCCACTCGTTACGCACCATATGCAGATCGGAATGGCAAACGCCACAGTAGAGGATGTCAATTTTTACATCCTGCTCGCGCATGGCTCGCAGCGTGATGCTGCCGGTTTGTAATGGCACATCAGCCGCGTGCGCTACGATTGCGTTAATTTTCATGCAGGTTATCCACGTTAAACGGGCCGGAAAGTGGCCCGCTGGCAAAGGGCGCTTACTATAGACAGCTGGTTTCGCTTTTGGTAGTAGTTACTTTTTAGAAACATAGTCACCAAATGGTTACCTTATGCCAACACTGGTTGATGGAAAATTGTACTTTTATGCCGACTCGGAACCGCGTCGGTTAATGGAGCTGTTCGCGGTGAAATGGACCACGATGGTGATCCATGCGCTTTATCACTGGCCGGGTGGCAAGTGTCGTACCGGCGAACTTCAGCGCAGCCTGCAAGGTATCTCTAAGAAAATGCTGATTCAGACCCTGCGTGAGGTAGAACAGCGCGGGCTGGTGCAGCGCCACGTCTATAATGTGATCCCGCCGAAGGTGGAATATCAGCTAACCCCGCTGGGCTGGACGTTTGCCGAACCGATCGAGCAGATGTATCAGTGGGGGCTGAAAAACAAAGCGGCGCTGGATGCGATGGAGGCTGCCTTACGAGCAAGCCGTCACGTGGATGAATAATCAGTGCCATCCTTTGTCTGATAACGCGCGTTCTGCTCCGCGCCGTACTGAAACAGAGTCTGATAAGCGATATTATTATCTGCTTAATTATTTGACGACTGGTGTGGCGCGGCTGTGCAGGTAACGGGCGCTATCCCGGTTCATTTTAAGGTTCCTCCCTGATGCTCAGGGAGCGGCCTCTTATTCGAAGGAGTACCTGGTGGCGGTAAAATTGATTGCGGTTGATATGGACGGAACCTTCCTGGATTCCGCCAAAGGTTATAACAAGGCGCGCTTTCTGCGTCAGTATGCCCGCTTGCAGGAACGCGATATTCGTTTCGTGGTTGCCAGCGGCAATCAGTACTATCAGCTGCAAAGCTATTTTCCTGAAATCGCCGATGAGATCGCGTTCGTGGCGGAAAACGGTGCCTGGATCAGCGATCGTAATGAAGAAGTGTTCTGTGGCGAACTCAGCGCCGAAAAGGTAAAGCAGGTGCTGGCGATCCTGGCAACAGAGCCAGACATTCATACCGTGGTGTGCGGCAAGCGCAGCGCCTGGATCGATCCTTCGATGCCGGACGAGGTGGTGGCGCGGCTGTCAAACCACTATCGACGGCTGGAAAAATGTGACGATCTGAGCACCATCGACGATACTATCTTCAAGTTCTCGCTTAATTTGCCGCAGGAAGGCGTTGCGCCACTGATGGCGCGGCTGACCACCGCCCTTCAGGCGGCGGGCGATATTATGCACCCGGTTTCCAGCGGCTTCGGCTTTATCGATTTAATCATTCCTGGCCTGCATAAAGCGCACGGCATCAGCCTGCTACAGCAGCGCTGGGGCATTGACGATTGTGAAGTGGTAGCGATTGGCGACAGCGGCAATGATATTGAAATGTTGCGACAGGCGGGCTACAGCTTTGCGATGGCAAACGCGGTGGAAGCGGTGCTGGCGACGGCGCGTTATCGTACCGAAAGCAACGATGATGAAGGCGCGCTCAACGTTATTTCTCGCGTACTGGCGCGCGAGTATCCGTTTAATTAACGCGCCACATGACGGCAGCAACGCGACTGCCGTCAACAGCATATCGTCAGATAACGGCCACGCCGCCGGTTACCGCGATGGTTGCCCCGGAAATATAGCTGGCCTCATCGCTGGCAAGCATTACATAGGCGGGTGCCAGTTCAGCCGGCTGCCCCATGCGCTGAAGAGGAACTTCTTTACCAAAGTTTTTCACCTGTTCCGGCGGCATGGTGGACGGAATTAATGGCGTCCAGATAGGGCCAGGCGCTACCGTATTAGAGCGGATGCCTTTATCCGCCAGCAACGCCGCCAGACTGCCGGAGAAGTTAACGATCGCCGCTTTGGTCGCTGAATAGGCGATCAGTTTGGGCTTAGGCTGATCGGCATTCACCGAGGCGGTACTGATAATAGAGGAGCCGGCTGGCATATGGGGCACCGCCGCCTTACAGAGATAAAACATGGCGTAGATATTGGTTTTAATGGTGCGATCGAACTCATCATCGCTGATTTCATCCAGCGATTCGCGCGTCATCTGAAACGCGGCATTATTCACCAGGATATCAATCTGACCAAAGTTGCTGACCGCCTGTTGCACGATATGGCGGCAGTGTTCTGATTCGGTAATGTCTCCCGGCACCAGCACGGCTTTCTGCCCTGCCGCTTCGATTAGACGAGCGGTATCTTTCGCATCCTCATGTTCGTCCTGGTAAGAGATCAGTACGTCTGCACCTTCTCGCGCAAAGGCGATTGCCACAGCGCGCCCAATGCCGGAATCACCACCGGTAATAATGGCTTTTTTGCCTGCCAGACGGCCTGAACCCTGATAGCTTTCTTCGCCATGATCGGGCGCGGGCTGCATATCAAAAATAGAACCTGGTACTTCCTGCTGCTGCTCTGGCTGTGGCGGTTGTGGTCGACTGGTCATAATCGCTTCTCCTTCAGGTGGGCGGCATCTGATACCGTAAATACAATTCAGGATGGTTATTATTCAGTCAATATCGCGGCTCAAACGGTACTGGCGGCATAACTGAATACCGTTTCAGTATAGTTGACGGCCTCACATTGCAAGCGCAGCGGCGGGAATCAGAAGGCGCAAGCGAGGCCGTCGGCACCCGCTGATTTAAGCCTCGCCGGGCGAGTTTAGCTCTCTGCTAACTTTCTGGCGGAAAGCGTTTTAGTCCGGCTTCTGGCAGCGAGACAGGAGAGCAAGACGGCTGGCGGTACGCTGAATATCATCCAGCTCAACGCCCTGCGTTAGCGCGGGTAATGAGCAGGTTGTGGTAATAAACAGCTGGCATGCACTATCGTAAAGTACATCAATAAGATTAATAAAACGCTGCTGGACGGCGGGTGAAACGCTTTCCAACGGTGGCACATCTTCAATTAACCAGCGGTGATAATGCTGGCTGAGCGCCAGATAATCCATAACTGCCGTGGGCGTTTCGCATAGCGCATGAAAAGAAAAATGCAGTACCTCCTGCGCGGGCGAAAGCACCTCCAGCGTACGATAGCCTACCGGCAGCGGCAGAGGCGCGGCGGCAGGTTCAGGCAGCATCAGCTGTTGACGCCATGCACCCGCACCGGGAGGCAGCATTGCCCCGGTACTGAACGGATCGTGCTGATGCTGTCGCGTGCGGTAATCATCCCCGCCCGTCAGCGCTACCAGCGTCATATGCTGCTGTATCAGCTCAATGCTGGGCACAAAACGCTGATGATACAGGGGATTAGCCAGCAAATTCTCCGGTGGATGGTTAGATGTCGCCACCAGCAGTACGCCGCGCTGGAAAAGCTGTATCAGTAGCGGCTTAATCAACATCGCATCGCCAATATCATGCAGATGAAATTCATCAAAGCAGAGCAGCTGACAATCATTAATGCTGGCGGCTATCGCCGCATCCACGCTGCTGCCACGGGCGATTGTCTGATGCAGCTCACGAAAGAAAAGATGGAAATGTATCCGCTTTTTCTTTGTCAGTGGCACCCAGCGGAAAAAGGCGTCAACGATAAAAGTTTTTCCTCGTCCCGGCAGCCCCCAGACATAGAGCCCGTCACCGTTTTTGCCACGAGCCTGCCCCGTCAACAGGGGGGCAATTAATCCATCCAGCTGGGTTATCAGGCGTTGCTGCTGTGTATCCAGCACAATCTCTTTTTCTGCCGCCGTGCGCTGCATTGCCTGCTGAAAAGAGACTTCGTACCGGGTAGCTGGCTGGGTCATTTCACTCTCCTGTAGACGATCGCGATCGGCCCGCCATCATAGCCTGTACCGCAACAAACGGCAGCAACGGACTATCCTCCGGCTCCAGCGGGTTATCTGTAAAGATAAGCGTTTTTGCGTTACGCCGGGCCAGATAAATGACAAAACAAATATTCAGCGGCAGCATCATGCCTGAATTTATTATTTTCATTTACCGCAAATCTTCGCAATATAATTCCACCCAACGCTAAAAATGGTAACTTTTCTATTTCTCTCACAGAAAAACTCAGAAAATACTGAAATTTCTTATTAACTCTCAACCCGTGTAATGAAATACCTTCCGTATACAGCAACGTTATTGCGAAGAGGTATTCTACAAATCATTTCCACTATGGAAATTTATAAATTCTTTAGCGTCACAATTTCAATCGTGCTAAAAGTGATTTTTTTCGGCGATATTTCGATAAATGAATAAAATAAAAAACTCCTGTATTACATAAATTTACAGGTAACGTTTGGCACTCTTCTTTTATACAGACCTTATCCGCTCCCTGCTTTAGTCACCACAAAATCACAATTATTTATTCGATTTTAATTTCAATAAAAAACATTACCAGACTAATCAAATCTCCATCTGAAATTAGGCTATTGACAAAATCCGGGAACCCCTTAAAATCCATCATGTATATATATACAGTAGTACGTACGAAAGTAATCTGGAAAAGTATTTTCAAACTTCACGTTAAGGAATAACGCATGACCGTAACTAATAATGCACTCGCTTCACTGCCACTTTCAAAAACCTATTTTGACTTCGAAAACTGGTCAAAAGAAGTAACCGGAAAAAATCTCGTTTGCTGTGCGCCGAAAAATGGGGATGAGCTGATAACGGTAGCAAACTGGGCCTACAAAAATGGCTATACGGTACGCGCTGTCGGCTTCAAACATAACTGGTCGCCGCTCACTATCGCCAACGGTAATAATAATGAAAAAGTTCTTCTGGTTGATTTAACCCGTCACCTGAATAAAGTCACCATTAATAAAGGTGAGTCTTACGGCTATTTTACCGCTCAGGCCGGTATTGATATGGAAACCCTGCTGACCAAGCTGGAGAAAAAAGGCTACGGCTTCTACTCCACGCCTGCACCGGGCGACCTGACGCTGGGTGGCGTTCTGACTATCGACGGCCACGGCACCTGTACGCCAGCCGTTGGCGAAACGAAGAAGCCTGGCGGCACTTACGGTACTGTCAGTAACGCCATTATGGCGATGACCATCGTGGTCTGGAATGCGCAGAAGCAGTCTTATGAGCTGAAAACCCTGCAACGTAACGATCCGGAAATCGCACCGTATCTGACCGCTCTGGGCCGTACCCTGGTATATGATGTCACCATGCAGGTACCGGTAAATGATAAGATGCGCTGCGAAAGTATCGTGGATATTCATATTGATGAACTGTTCGCTGCCGAAACCAAACCTGGCATGCGTACCATGGAGCATTATCTGAATGCCTGTGGGCGCGCTGAGGCCATCTGGTTCCCGTTTACTGAATATCCGTGGCTGAAAACCTGGACGATATCACCAAAGCGTCCACGCAACGTTAAACAGGTTAACGCGCCTTTTAACTATACATTCTCCGATCAGGCACCCATTCAGATCTCCAGCCTGGTTAAGGCTATTGCTAACAACAAGCCAGATCTGACGCCGTTACTGGGCCAGACAGAAATGAGTCTGGTACAACTGGGCCTGCGCGAAACGCTGACCAGCGATATCTGGGGCTGGAGTAAAAACCTGCTGCTTTATGTTCGTCCTGACACGCTGCGCGTTACCGCTAACGGCTATGCAATTATCACCCGCCGTGACAAAGCACAGCGCGCCATCCATGACTTTATTCAGCAGTACCTGAAAATGGTGGATGTGTACAAAGCCCGTAACTCTTACCCGATGAGCTGCGCCATTGAAATCAGGGTTACCGGGATTGATAAACCGCAGGATTCAGTGGTGCCCGGTGCCGTTGCGCCTGCGCTTTCCGCCGCTCGCCCGGTTGAAGGCCATCCGGAATGGGATGTGGCTATCTGGATCGATAACCTGACCATGCCCGATACGCCGGACGCATTGCAGTTTTACGTGGAAATGGAAGAGTGGGTGTTTAGCCACTACAACACGCCGGATTCAACCGTACGTGTTGAGTGGAGTAAAGGCTGGGGCTACGGTGAAAAAGGTGCATGGACCAGTGAAAAAATGTTGACCAGCGTCGTTCCTTCCTGCTATCCGGACTGGAACAAAACTATCGACATCTTTGACAAAAACGATCCGCATAAAATCTTTACATCACCCTTTATGCGTAAGCTGTTAGTGAAACACTAACAGCCAATAAAAATAAAAACTAACAAAGAAAGCGGCGGCCTCACCCGCCTGCTTTCTGCAAAAAGGCCTGGTTAACAGGCCTTTTTTAATCAGCAGAAATTATTTCCACCACTGGGCATTCCAGTGATAATTAACCCAGCTATCGTCGCCACCCAGCAGAATACCAACGGTAGAAATAGCTTTCATTATGCTAAAGCCGATAAAATCAGCAGCAACATGGATAATACCAATGCCTACCGCATCAAAAACGGTCCCCACTGAGGAAACTAATGGGGTGTTCAGAAAATCATTAAACAGCTTTACACCAAAAATAATGGTATTACCAGCCAGAGCCAGGCCACCGCTTACTAATCCAAAAGCACCATCAATCAAACCGGCCCCGGTTACATGCTCAACTTCAGCAAAAGTCAATTCACGCATAATAAACTCCTTTTTAATTAGTCCTGTTTATTCGCCTTCGTCAGTTAACCTCTGACTTAACATTTTTAATCTACAACCGAAGGGATACTATAACGATAATTTCACAACGATATCGTATATTTACTAATTCCCTCTTCAGAAAGAGAAAAAGGTTTTTGAATAATTGAAAAAATATTTATTTCCACTCCGCTTTTCACTCCATTTTTAAATTAAACAACACCACCAAAATAGAGTATTTCTCCGCTATCCAGCGCTGTCTCCTGATTATTAATCTGTCGGATATGAAATAATGCTCAATTAGTAAAAATCTTTAGGCCTGCTGCTGAGGCAACCCGCTAAGGCTGCCCCGGAAGATATTGTGTTAATGACCGCTGATATGTCCTGCCAGTGTGGCCTGCGCCTGAAGATCCACCTGCAAACAAACCAGGATAGCGTCACGGCTGGCTTCAATTGGCGGCAGCGGGTTTAAGCCGTCGCTCAGTGCATCGCCCTTACCCAGCCGTTCACCACCTACGGTGATAGTACCTTCAGCAACGTAAAGCCACTGCGCCAGTCCGGCGTGCCAGGGTGCTTTTGTTATCGCCTGTTTCGCCAGGCGAATATCCCAGGCCCATACCCGTTGCCGCAGCGTCAGCGGGGCCGCTTCCCCTTCTGGTCCCGCCAACAATGTCCACCGATCTTCAGCGATGCCTTGCGGGCGAGTCATAAACTGAACGCGCCCTTCTCCACCTGCTTCTTCAGGCCGGATAAAGATTTGCAACATTTCCGTCTCTACGACAGGAGCAGACTCCTCATGCTCCGTACCTTCACCGGCGCTAATCAGCATCACTTTTTTCGTGGACAGCGGCGTCCGTTCGCCAGACCGATCTTCATGGAACAGGGAGCCACGCCAGACGTAATGCAGAATTTCATCATTAACATGCTGATGCATGGCGATACGCGCGCCGCTTTTCAGTTGCATATGGTCAACAATGGCCAGCGGCCCAAAGGCACTGCTGTTAGCCGCCGGGTCTATTTCACCAGGGCGCATGCGCCTGATGGTAAAAGGGCCATATTCAAACAGCTGTGTCGGGCTGGCACGCATGATATTCATTATTTCCCCTCCGGTGTTCCCCGGCAGACAACGCCGGACAGCAGCAAAAGTTATCCGCAGTCCTCTTTACAACGGCTTAGCGGCGTCGTTTATTTTGTCAGTTCGGCAGTCATGTGTACGCCGTTATTAAAATTCGCTTCGGTAATTTTGTAGCTGGCACCTTGCTGCTGTGCCTGCGCAGCGATTTTTGCCTCGGCGGCATCCAGCGTCAGCGCGGTAGCCGTTACGCTTTCAGCAAAGCTGGTGAATGAAAGCGTAGAAAGCACGACGGCTGCAGCAAAAAATTTGACGTTTTTCATAATAATTTTCCCATACAGTAGAAGGTTGATGAGGCATACTGCCTCGATGTGCTAATAGTAGGCAGGAAGATGGGGTTTAAAAAGCGGAAGGATTTGCTAAAAAAGTTCATAAAATTTGAATAAAAAACCATAGTGTGTTTTCTTCCTGTAGCCAGGATTCCGTTCACTACGCTTTCAACGCAAGCGCGCCCTTTCCCTTTTGTTAGCAACTAAGCAGCTTATTTTTCGGGCAGGCGTTTGTTTAGGGGAAACAGCCTCAGGCCCGCTTCAGTCACAACCGATTATTTACAGAAAATGCTTCACATCAGGCCTGTACCGCGTCATGAACTCAATGGCTTAGCTGAACTCATCTGATAAAAGAAACTGACTGTCTATGGCCCTGATAGCGTTTCGCTCTCGCCAGAAAAACAATAAATTTAATTAATGATTAAATGGATTAAACACCAGGGATATTCCGAAGAAAGACCGTAAACCTCCCTGTTTATTGCGCATATCCCCGTCTGACCTATACTTCGAACAAGAACTTTAGCAACGAAACTGTTTAATAAAATAAATATAACAAGCGTAGCCGTCACTTCAATAAACCGTCTACTGCGTTATTAAGACCCTTCATTACCTTCCTTAACTTTCACAGCAGTTACGGCATTACCCGCCGACATTTTGCCAAAAGATGTCAGCCATACACGAAGCAGCGCGCCCCCTCCATGCCGCTTTTTCCTGCTTCTTTTTTGCTTTATCAGGTGCGTTCACCCGCCGGGAATGTTGCGGATCGATCGCTGGAGAACGGTAATGACAACTTTTGCATCATTCTGGCAGGCAGGTTACGAAGGCGCGGACCATATCAATCCGCACGGCGAACCGCTGGCGATGAACGAAACCAACGATCATCTGCGCCGCGCCGGTGAGGATTACGCTGCGCTAAAAGCGTTTAATATTTCCACGGTGCGGGAAAGCATCGGCTGGCGGCTGGCGGATCGTCACGGCGACTATGATTTCTCCTCACTCGCTACCCGGCTACAGGCAGCACAGGAACATGATATTCAAATCATCTGGACGCTGTGCCATTACGGCTGGCCAGACGATCTTAATCTCTTTTCCGACGACTTTATCCCGCGCTTCGCTGCCTTTTGTGGCGCGGCAGCCCGTTATCTGGCCCCCTGGTCCACACAGCCGCCTGTCTATTCCCCCATCAATGAGCTTTCTTTTCTGAGTTGGGGGCTGGCCGTTGGCCTTTTTCCCTGCCGCTATCTGCCCCAGCGCGATCCCGCCGATGCCTGTAAGCGCCAACTGGTGAAGGCTACATTAGCCGCCTGCGATGCTATCTGGCAGGCCGATAGTCGGGCGCGCATTCTGCACTGCGATCCCATCATTCACATTATCGCCAGCGAGCAGACGCCGGAGGCGGTGCAGGTCGCCCGCTCACACAGTAACGCACAGTTTCAGGCGTGGGACATGCTGAGCGGCAGGCTGGCACCGGAGCTGGGAGGGGCACCGCGTTATCTCGATTTGATCGGCGTGAACTATTACCACGATAACCAGTGGGAGTTTCCTTCGATGGCGCGCCTGTACTGGCACCTTGGCGACCGCCGCCGAAAGCCGCTGCATCAGATGTTGACGGAGCTGCATCAGCGCTACCAGCGTCCGTTGCTGCTGGCGGAAACCAGCCACTTTGGTAGCGGACGCGGGGCCTGGATCCGCGACGTCGCCGCGCAACTGGCTCAGGCACAGCTGGCAGGCGTGGATCTGCGCGGTGCCTGCCTCTATCCCATCCTCGATCGCCCCAAGTGGGAGGATCTGAACGCCTGGCCCCGTAGCGGCCTGTGGGATCTTGACCACAACGGAATCGATCCTTTCCTTCGCTTAATCAATCAGTCTTACGCGACAGCGTTGCGTGAAGCGCAAAAGACGCTTGTTAATTTCCAGTCGTTTACTCCTCCGGCAGCGGAGAATAAGGAGAATGGTATGCAGCAGAAAACCTTGATTGTTTTTAGCCACCTGCGCTGGGGATTTGTTTTTCAGCGTCCACAGCATTTGCTGTCGCGTCTGGCACAGCATTACCGCGTGCTGTTTATTGAGGAACCTATTTATGATGAACAGGCGGCGTCACTTCACTATGACACGCCCGCCCCCAACATCACCGTGATCCAGCCTCATACGCCGATAGCCGCGCCCGGTTTTCACGACGATCAGATCGCCACCTTACAGCTGCTGCTGACGGAGCTGGTTGATGAGCAGGAGCAGCCGGTAGTGTGGTTCTACACGCCGATGGCGCTGCCGTTGCTCACGCCTTTTACGCCGTCGCTGGTGATCTACGACTGTATGGATGAGCTTTCCGCCTTTAATCAGGCACCGCGTCAGCTTCAGCAGCGTGAATCTGCGTTGATGGCACGCGCCGATCTGGTTTTCACCGGCGGCTCCAGCCTGTATGAAGCGAAAAAGCACCGGCATCACGCCGTTTACTGTTTCCCCAGCAGCGTTGATGCAGTGCATTTTGAACAGGCGCTGGATCGCAGTAACGGCCATCCGCTCCAGCAGACGCTGCCGCCAAAGCGCCTGGGTTACTATGGCGTTATCGACGAACGTCTCGATCTACCTCTGTTAGCCGCGCTCGCCGATGCCCATCCGGAATGGCAGCTGGTCATGGTTGGTCCGGTGGTAAAAATCGATCCGGCGACGCTGCCGCAGCGCGCCAATATTCACTGGCTGGGCCAGCAGCCCTATGAGGCGCTGCCGCAGTTCCTTGCGGGCTGGGACGTTTGCCTGATGCCTTTCGCCCTGAACGCCTCTACCCAGTTTATCAGTCCGACAAAAGTGCTGGAGTATATGGCTGCCCAGCTGCCAATTGTCAGCACGGCAATCACTGACGTGGCGCGTCACTATGCCGAACTGGTAGCGATTGCTTACTCCCCGGAGGAATTTATCCATGCCTGCGAGCGGGCGCTGACGCTGGAGGAATCAGATCGCGCGTTACTGGCGCAGCAGATGCAGGCGGTGGTTGCCGCCACCTCATGGGACGCCACAACGCAGCAGATGTATAAGCTGATGAAAAAAGGTGCAACGGCAGCACGCTCCCCGACGCCCGATATCACCCCGGTTATTGCCGACGAAGTGCAGCAGGTTACACACCGCCTGAATCCCGCCGAACAGCTTTCGGTGGTGCCCTGCCTGATTATCGGTGCCGGGCCAACGGGCCTCAGCGCAGGCTATCACTACGGCAAAGGAGCGGTAGTACTGGAGAAGAATGCCTCGCCGGGCGGCTGGTGCCGTTCGCTGAACGATAAGGGCTTCACCTTCGACTACGCCGGACACATTATGTTTTCCCAGGACCCTTACGTGCTGAAAATGTATGAAATGCTGCTGGGAGATAATCTCCACTGGCAGATACGCGAGGCCTGGATCTATAACGAAGGTGGAACATACACGCGCTATCCCTTCCAGGGTGCGCTGCATGGACTGCCTGCCAAAGTGATTAAAGAGTGCATTCTCGGCGCGATTGAGGCGCGTTACGGCACCGCTGGGGAAGCAGCGAACGCGGCGGTGACCCTTGCCGAAGCACGCGACTGCTGCGCCGATGGCGTGGTGGCGGATGGCGAATCCTGCGTACCGCAACCGGAAGCGAGCAAGACGGAAAACTTCGAGCAGTTTATCTATAAAACCTGGGGACGCGGCATCGCTAAATATTTCGCCCTGCCCTATAACAAGAAGCTCTGGACGCTGCCGCTGACGGAGATGGAAACCTCATGGCTGGGCGGACGCGTACCGCTGCCGGATCTCGATCAAATTGTCGAAGGCGCGCTGGCACCGCTGGAAAAACCGATGGGACCAAATGCCCGCTTCGGCTATCCGCTGAAAGGCGGTTTTCAGGCGCTGATGCACGGTTTCCTGCCGCATATGACCTGCGTTCTGGAAACCAACAGCACGCTGGCGGCGCTGCATCCTGAACAGCATATCGCCGTGCTGGCCGATGGTCGACGCTATCGCTATGAGCAGCTGATCAGCACCATGCCGCTGCCGCAGCTGATTGCCTTAATCGGTGATGAAGCACCAGCGGCAGTGCATGAGGCAGCCTCGAAACTGCGCCACGTTTCTATTCGCTGCGTCAATATCGGCGTAGGGCGTGCCGATCTCACCGAGAAGCACTGGATCTACTATCCCGGCGATACGCTATTCCACCGTATCTTTGTGCAGGGTAACGCCAGCCCGTTCTGTAACCCGCCAGGCGGCTGCGGCCTGACCTGCGAGATCAGCTACTCGCCGGATAAACCGCTGCCGGTCAATGGCGACGCGCTGATCCAGCGCTGTATTGAGGAATGTATTGCCGTTGGCATGATCAACGCCGACGATCCGATCATTACCGCCAGTCAGGTAGATATTCCCTACGCGTATGTGGTCTACGATCATGCGCGCAGCGCCAATATCGCGCTGATCCGCAGCTGGCTGCTCCAGCAGGATATCCTGCTGGCGGGCCGCTACAGCGAATGGGAATATTACAATTCCGATCACGCATTCCTCGCTGGCAAACGGGCGGCTGAATCTGTGAAAGCCCGTAACACCTCGCTGAAAATCCAGGAAACCGGCTACTGACGCTCTGCGGCATCAGGTGACGATCTGATGCCGATCTCCTTCGCATCCTCAGCATATCAGGCTGATCGCCCTGTCCGTCTGATCTACAATGAGTGACGTCGGTGAGCGCTCCCCTGCGCAGATAATCATAACCATACCGGCGGCAATAATACTGGGTGAAGCATGAAGATACGTTTTCTTTCCAGCAATGAGCTAAAGCTGGACGAAGTGTGCAGAATTCTGGGGCCGGTTGGCGTGGAAGTTCTGCCAGTAAGCTGTCGTATTGAAGAAATACAGACGGAAAATGAAGTGGCGCTGGTGCGCGACAAGCTCACTAAGGCGTTTGCCCTGATTGGGCGGCCGCTGTTCGTCGAGCATACCGGTCTTTATCTGGATGGGCTGAACGGTCTGCCCGCCGGACTGACGCGCGTTTTCTGGAACCGGCTGAAGGTGGAACGTTTTACCGCGCTGGTACAGGCGCTGGATAATCAGAACGCCACCGCCAAAACGGTGCTCGGCTACTGCGACGGGCGCAAAATGTATCAGTTTTCCGGCGAAGTCCGCGGTAAAATTGTCGCAGAGCCCGCCGGTTCACGTGATTTTCTCTGGGACTGTATTTTCGTGCCGGAAGGCCATACGCAGACCTTCGCCGAAATGGGCGAGCTGAAACATGAGATCTCTATGCGGCGTCTGGCGCTGGATCGTTTTGCCGCCTTTCTGAAAACCGCAAGGAGCCAGCCATGAAGCCCGAACTCAAACGCGCTTACAATGCCGGTAAGCTGATTCTGTTTGCCGGAGCCGGGGTATCGCGCAATCTGGGCCTGCCGGAATGGCATGAGCTGATTACGCATCTCGCTCACGAGTTGGGCTACGATCCGCAAATTTTTAACGCCTACGGCACGCATCTGTCGCTGGCGGAATACTACAAGCAGAAAAAAGGATCGCTGGGCCCATTGCGCAGCTGGATGGATCGCGAATGGCATCGCCCCGATATCGATGTGCGCTCGTCGGAAATCCATACCATGATCACCCAGGGTGACTTCTCACGTATCTATACCACCAACTACGATCGCTGGCTGGAAATGGCACATGATGCCCACAAGGTGCCCTACTATAAGGTGGCTAACGCCGCCGATCTGGTTTCGTTGACGGAAAACCGACGCCATATCATCAAGCTGCACGGCGATTTTGATGATGACACCTCGATCGTGCTGGATGAGAGCAGCTATTTTGAGCGTCTCTATTTTGATTCACCGCTGGATATCAAGCTCACGCACGATGTGATGGGCAATTCGGTGCTGTTTATCGGCTACAGCATCAGCGATTTTAATATTCGCCTGCTGTTTTATCGCCTGACCAAAATGTGGGGGCGCACCGGCCTGGCTTCCGCCCGCCCTACCTCCTATCTCTTTACTAACCGCACCAATCCGGTAGCAAAAGAGGTGCTGGGCCAGTGGGGCATCGAAATGATTGTGTCGGAAGAGGATAACCCGCGCAAAGCGCTGGGCGACTTTCTGGCTGAGCTGATCGCCTGATACGGCCTGGCGGCAGGAAGCATCGTTTTACACTAAAGCGTTTTTTGCCAAAACCAACGGTTAGCCCATGCCCGACAGCGCATTAAACATGCGATATGACGGGCACAGGCCAAAGGTTTCGCCTTACCGATCGCCTTTAGCGAGACGTATCGACCTGTAATTTGTCATAGCCGCACAGGTAATACCATGCCATTGATAACAACCAGCAGCCGATAAACAGGCCAACCATCCAAAAACCCAGGTGACCAAGATTATCATTCAGCACCGCAATCTTGTGCCATATGTTGCCCTGCAATTCCAGCTTATCAATAATCAACCCCAGAGCTTCCAGGCCGCCGATAAACAGAGCCACTACTACCGATGCCCCGGTAATCGTCAGGTTATAATAGAGTTTGCGTACCGGACGTGAAAAGGCCCAGCCATATGCCCCTATCATCACATAATTATCAAGGGTATCGATTAGGATCATGCCAGCGGCAAACGCAGCGGGAAACAGCATCAGATGCCAGAATTGCATCCCCTGACCAGCACCAGTGGCGGAAATTGACAGTAAACCAATTTCGGTAGCGGTATCAAACCCCAGGCCAAACAGAAAGCCAACCAAATACATATGCCAGTTGCGGCTGACCAGGCCAAACAGTGGACGACACAGGCGGCTAAGCCATCCGCCTCCCAGGTGCAGCGTATCAAGCTGTTGGGACTGCAGCGGTATCCCCTGTTTTACCTGACGAAATTTTTTCCATACGTCCAGCAAAATAACCAGATTCAGTAACGCCACAATCATTAAAAAAATAGCGGATACGGATGTTCCTATCACGCTACCGATCTGATGCCATTTTTCAAGCCGATCGCGTAACAGCATGGTAGCGGCGGCAACCAGAGCCGTTGCCAGAATAACAATGGTTGAATGTCCCAGTGAAAAAAATGCCCCGATACCGATAGGTTTTTTGCCCTGCTGCATCATTTTACGTGTGACGTTATCAATCGCCGCAATATGATCGGCATCCACAGCGTGCCGTAACCCAAAGCTATAGGCGAGAACAACCATGCTCATCAGGGTGGCGTTATGCCCAAAAACGGCAAAAGCCAGCAGCCAGACGGCGATATTAACCAGTACGATCAACGTCAGTAAGCCTGCGGCATGCCAGCGCAGCACGGCATGGCCATGTTCAGGTGCAATATTATGCTTCATTAACTTCCTCCCTGTTAAATGAACAGCAGTCATCGAACTGCTTTTTTGGCCTGGCCAACAGACAGCACCAGGTGACCACGACAAAAGGCATGGTAAACGCTGGCATACCCAGAGGCATAAGCAATGTATTTAAAGCGCTCTGCACTAAAACGGCGGCCAACACGCCCAGCACGCTACCGATAGCATCCCGCCAGCTGGCGAAGGGAAAAGCAGCCCCTAAAGCGACGGCGGTTAATACCGCGCTAAAGGAGTAAAGACCGTCATTAAACGCTTCTGCATCTGCACTCATCAGCCAGGCAAAGCCGAAAGCCACAATGGAACCGCCCAGAGCGCAGAGCATAGCCCGCCACGAGCTACACGCTAATCCCAACAGCATCAGCATACCTGCCAGGTCGCTTTGCAGCAGAAAAACCTGGGAAACGCCTGACAAAAGGGCATCCGGCATTAGCAGAGGCAACGCTGTCTGGACAGCCGTTACATGTGGTAAAACCGGTACGGGCAGAGGGCCCGGCTTCAGCGCGGCGAAATGATAGCTGGCTAAAAGTGCGATCCAGCTGATTAATACAAAAGGGGCCGTCAGTACCGGCAGTCGATAAACGGCAAAAGCCCGTTCCATCGCCGCAGTCAGCATGACTGAAAGCAGGCAACAGAACATTAGTACGCCCCACATCAGCGGCGTCGCCGCCAGAAAAAAAGGCAGCGCCGTGCCAATTAAACAGCCGTTATAGCCGTACAGCCCCTGCGCCGTTTTCTCTCGTTCTGCTGGCAATAATATCGCTGCTGTAACGGTCGACGTTGCCGTTCCCAACAGACACCCAACAGCGATCGTCAGCTCGTGCGCCTGACCGGCCGCGATAAAGACAGCAATAAAAAAGAGTAACCCGCACAGCGCACTCTCCTGAAACATGACCTGTGCGCAGCCACGCAGCACCCAGGTAGCGCCCTGTCCCGCGGCACTGCACCACCGCAAGCAGCTATTTCGCATACATTTCTCCCTTTCAGCCTCAGCGCCAGAGAAACTCTGGCATTAAAGACGCACCGGTTATTTCCTGGCGGGCAAGCTGCCAGAAAGCACGCATCGCACGTTTTACCTGATGCGCTTCATAGCCCAGCGCCTTAAATATCACTCCACACTGATTCGGCAGCAGGCTGGCTCCGCTGGCTATCCCGGTTGCCGCGTCATAGAGAGGTAACGTTTGTTGTAAAATAGCGGCATGATGATGCGCTGGCGTAAGCAGTATGAGATTACCAAATACGGAAAACGGCCCCATCACCCCCACATTATCCAGCGGCTGGCTTTTTGGCGTCAGTAGATAACGCTCGCTAAACAGCTCGGTGCCCTCGTTTGTCTGTGCAACGATCGACGAGGAATAGAGATCAAAGTTAAATCCCCCGTCGGCAGCATGATATTTGCGGCCAGACGTCACAATCTCACCATAAAGCAGCGTGGCCGTCGGATGGATAACGATCTGCGTCGTGCTGAAAAAGCGGGAGTTGCTATGCGGAATAACCGGATCGGGCATTAACTCCAGGTAGCTTCCTTCTTCCAACGTGATTTGCTGGCGCTGGGCAGCATAGTTATGGCTCATCGCATGAATTTTGGTTGCCGCCTGGGTGGTGACATGACCGCAGGCACCGGGCAGCATATGTATGTCCAGCGCCTGACGATCGCCCTGTAGCAGACAACCTGAAGTGGAAATCATAAAAACACAGGGCATGTGCGGCATCGCCTCATCCCAGTACAGCGCCCGCTGTACCAGGCTGGGGGCGCGACGATCCATATGTGCCAGTACGCTACGCCGGTTACGCCGGGCAAACTCCAGACGCAAATAACCACATTTCCCCGGCCTGCCGCTGGCCATTTGCGGCGGCTCCTGTTGATATGCCGCCAGCTCAGGCGCTTCTCGTCCAATATGCGCTATCTCTCTGAGCGCCTCCTCTGCCCTCATGGAGCCACCTGCCCGGAATGGGTAAAAAGAAAATCGCGCATAATCATTGCCACCAGCTCTGCAACGCCTTCACCCGTTTTACAGTTGGTCAGAATATAGGGACGATCGCCACGCACGGTCCGGGTATCCTGTTCCATTATCGCGAGGCTGGCCCCGACATAAGGCGCGAGATCGATTTTATTAATCACCAGAATATCGGCCTGTACCAGGCCGGGACCATTTTTACGGGGGATCTTTTCTCCTTCGGCAACATCAATGACATAGATATAGAAATCAGCCAGCGCCGGGCTAAACGTCAACGTCAGGTTATCGCCACCGCTCTCGATTAACACCACGTCGCTGTCCGGGAAACGCGCCTCCATCTCCTCAACCGCTGCGATGTTCATGCTGGGATCTTCACGCACTGCGGTATGAGGGCAGGCTCCCGTCTCCACGCCCAGAATTTTTTCTTCGTCCAGAATACCCTTTAAGGTGCGCTTAACCTGTTTAGCATCTTCAGTGGTGACGATATCATTAGTGATAATCAACGGCCTGACGCCTTTTTGTATCAGTAGCGGTGTAATAACCTCAATAATGGCGGTTTTTCCTGAACCAACCGGCCCGCCAATACCTATACGGGTAATTTTTTTCACAATATTTCCTTAGCGAAGTAAGCCTTAATTGCTGAACAGACGCGTAAATGCCCGGACATGCAGCGCCGCTAATACATCACTTACCGGCGCGTAACTGGCCATCTGATCGACATTCCCCTGTTCAGCCAGATCGCATAGCGCCTCAACGGAGTCGTTAAGTTCAAATAAGATGCGCTGAGTTTCCAGATGCGTGATACGCATCAGGCGCATGGCCGCGCTGAGCAACGTCATTGCCACGCCATACAGATGCACCACTACCGCCTCACGCGGCGTCACGCCGAGCGCATTCAGTACCAGTGCCTGCGTAATGGGATAGGTACCCGGCGTTTCACCCGATGCAATCTTCTCCAGCCACCAGGCTATATCAGGATCGTCGGTAACGATGACGGCCATTTCTGCCAGCTTTTTTCCCATCCGGGTAACCATTACCCGGCTTTCTTCATTCAGCTTGCGATTAAACAGCTTGCGATCGTGAATCAGCGCTGCGGCCAGATCCTGCTGTTGTAGTCGTTGACAGCAGGAGGCGACGGCGCGTGCGTCTCCAGTAGCGGCCTGCTGTAAAGCACTGCGGGTAAATGCCGCCAGCGTTGCCGCATTGTGTACCACGCCGTGCTGAATGGCGGATTCCACGCCGTTGGAGAAGGCAAACGCACCTACCGGCAGTACCGAATCGCCAAATTGCATAATGCGAATCAGACGTAATGCATTCATTTCAATTTGATCGCATGCTGGCCCAACGCATGTTCAACATGTACATGCGTGGCGGAATCTTCGGCCCCCCCGAATAGCAGACGCGCTTCCGCCTGCGTCAGCGCTGGCAGAACGCTCTCACCGGGGACAAAGGAATACGGCAGATAATGGAATCCATGCGTTTTCATTACGGCTTCCATTACGTGCGTTGCAACGGTAAGCGGAATAAAAATACGCGTCTCCTTAAGCACCGCTTTCCAGTGCTGATTACCCAGCGCATGCCCCAGCTCGAAACCGATCCGCATCAGGCTGTGCGGCTCCCGGGCCAGCAAGCTTTCCAGATGAATCACCATCACATCGCGCAGCTGGATCTTCACCACTACCGCCCGTGCCTGCTGTTCATCCCACAATATGACATCACCATCCTGCAACAACTGTTGACGCGGTAGCGCAATACCCAGATCCAGACCAGCACGCGTCGTTTTACGACAGCAGCTTTTTTGCGCCTCCCACTGCGTTAGCTCCAGTAAATCCACCGGGTTACTGGCTACTCGCGTCTGCCACAGCGCATCCCGTTTGATATTACCCAGCACTTTTTCCACAATAATCATGCTTTCACCTGGCTCCTAGCTGAAGAAGTAACGCTGGTTAAGTGCCACCGAGGCCACCGGCTCAACGGTGGCATGTTCACCATTTACGCGGACGGCAAACGTCTCAGGATCCACGTCAATGTGCGGCGTTTCAGCATTGCGCTCCATGTCGCGCTTGGTGACAGAACGGCATTGCCTGACCGCCATAACCTGGCGTTCAAGCCCCAGTTTTTCTTTTACATCCGCTTCCAGCGCCGCGCGTGAAACGAAGGTAACGCAGGTGTCGCGCAGCGTTTTTCCCTGTGCGCCAAACATAGGCCGATACCAGACAGGCTGCGGTGTCGGCAGGGAGGCATTAGGATCGCCCATGATCGCCCAGTTAATCATGCCGCCTTTGATAACCAATTTAGGTTTCGCGCCGAAGAAGCGTGGCTCCCACAATACCAGGTCCGCCATTTTTCCTGTCTCGACCGAGCCAAGCACGTGGCTGATGCCCTGAGCAATAGCGGGATTAATCGTGATTTTTGCCACATAGCGCAGTACGCGAAAATTATCGTTATCTGCCGCATCCTCCGGCAGTTTGCCGCGAGCTTGTTTCATCGCGTGGGCAGTTTGCATCACCCGCAACCAGTTTTCTCCTACGCGCCCCATCGCCTGTGAGTCGCTGGAAAACATCGACAGGACGCCCATATCGTGCAGAACGTTTTCCGCTGCGATTGTTTCAGGACGAACACGGCTCTCGGAAAAAGCAACGTCTGCGGGAACGTCAGGGTTGAGGTTATGGCAAACCATGATCATGTCGAACAGCTCCGCCTGGCTGTTAATGCCAAACGGCAGCGTTGGGTTGGTTGAACTGGGCAAAACGTTCATTTGCGCCGCAACTTTAATGATGTCAGGCGCATGCCCACCACCCGCTCCTTCCGTATGAAAGGTATGGATAGTACGGCCTTCAAACGCATCGATCGTATCTTCTACGTAGCCACCTTCATTGAGGCTGTCGGTATGGACCGCCACCTGGATATCCATCTCATCCGCTACGCGTAACGCATGGCGTAACGCTGAGCCAGTTGCTCCCCAATCTTCGTGAACTTTAAGCCCGGCGGCACCGGCGCAAATTTGCTCCCGTAATGGTCCGGCACAGGAGGCGTGTCCCTTACCCAGCAATCCAATATTTACCGGTAAACTTTCAACCGCACGCAGCATACGTTCGATATGCCAGGGCCCGGCAGTAACCGTCGTGCCGTTAGTTCCATCGGTTGGTCCAATGCCGCCACCAAAAAAGGTGGTCACACCATTAGAAAGCGCATGTTCTGCCTGCTGCGGCGAAATAAAATGGATATGCGTATCAATACCGGCAGCGGTTAAAATAAGGTGTTCGCCAGAAATGACATCCGTGCTTACCCCCACCACCATGCCTGGCGTTACGCCATCCATCATGCCGGGATTACCGCACTTACCAATACCCGCGATCAGGCCATTTTTAATACCGACGTCCGCTTTTATCACGCCCTGTCGGGCATCCAGTACGGTAACGTTGGTAATTACCAGATCCAGCACGTCGGCGCTGAGCATTCGGTTATCCGCGCCCATGCCATCGCGTAATGATTTACCGCCGCCATAGACTGATTCATCACCGTAACCGCGCAAATCGCGTTCAATTTCGATAAACAGGTTAGTATCGCCGAGGCGAATTTTATCCCCGGTCGTCGGCCCGAACAGGCCAGCATATTCCTGACGAGAAATAACAGGCATGAAAAACTCCTTAACCGTTAGCGGCTTGTTGATTTATCCCAGGTTTGATAACCCAGCGCGATAGCGTGTTTTACCGCCTGAATTTTTTCAGCGCGTTCGCCTTGTGCTACCGGACTTTCTCCTGTCCAGCCATCGACCAAATTATTAAATCCATACAGCGTTTGTTTTCCACCTACCGGTATTAATCCCACTTCAATTTCATCACCCGGCTCAAAACGAATAGCGGTGGTGGCGGCAATATTTAATCTTTTGCCATAAGCCTGCTGCCGATCAAATTGCAGCGCTTTATTCGCTTCAAAGAAGTGAAAATGGGAACCAACCTGTATAGCACGATCGCCCGTATTACGTACCTTAATCCGGGTTTCTGGTTTGTCAGTATTAAACGCAATCGGATTTTCTTTCAGAATATAACCACCGACTTCCGTCTCACTTTCCTTATCTGAATAACACACAGCCCCTCCTTGAATTTTTACGCCAAAATTCCCGCTATAAACTGATGTAAAATAATTAATATTCAAACAGTATTTTACTGAATAGGATCATGCACCGTAATTAACCGGCTACCGTCGGTAAAAATAGCCTCTACCTGTACATGAGGTATAAGATCTGGAACGCCTTCCATAACATCATCCTTACTGAGAACCTGCCTCGCCTCAGACATAACCTCTTCCAGGGTTTTACCGTCCCGTGCGCCTTCCAGCGCAGCCACCGTAATAATGGCTACCGCTTCCGGGTAATTAAGTTTTAGCCCCCGCGCTTTTCTTCGGGTGGCAACATCAGCCAGGGTATAAACCATGAGCTTATCTATTTCTCGCGGTGTTAATTGCATCGCTCCTCCTTATTTAAATAACTTCTCCAGCGACAGAGATAATTATTTTAAATGGTTCCTTAAACAAGAGGATGATTTAATCAAAAAGTAACAAAAAGAAAAAAACCTTGTTAGAATATTTTTACGAGAAAAAATTAAATGCTTATTTCCACCCCATATGCCGCTACACTTTTTTTTGCCGTTTACTCTTTATTTAACTTTCCCATCCATTTACGGGAAATAAAATGAAACAAGTTAAGTAACGATTAAGCATCAAAAAAACAGGTTATTAAATATAAGATTTTTAATTATTAAAAATAAGGAATCAATAAAAGAAATAACGCGCTTTCTTTGTGACTGCACAATATACGGTGACGTGATTTTTAATTGCCTTCATTCCATTGCTAAATACTGCTGCGGTATGCAAACCAGGCCATATCCGCAGCAGCAACGGTATGTCATTATCCGCTACTTCAATTCCAGCCGCCGCGCCAGGCGATGCAAATTACCCGCATCCATCTCCAGTCGGCGAGCGCAGGCGGCCCAGTTGTTATCGCTGGCCTGGAGCGCACGCAGGATATACTGACGCTGAAAATCGCGCGTGGCGTCCTGTAAGTTCTGCTGCGGCAACGCTTCGGCAGGCTGCGGTATTTCCATTACTTCCGCGCCGTTATCCAGCGAAAAGTGATGCGGCATCAGCAAAATATCGCCGTTGCGCGCATCTGCCTGCGCGACGATGGTTGCGCGATAGATAGCATGTTCCAGTTCGCGGATATTGCCCGGCCAGCGGTAGCTGCTCAGCATTGCACGCGCCGCCGCGCTGAGCGCGATATGTTGCAGGCCAAACTTCGCCCGGCACTTCTCACAGAAATAACCGGCCAGCAGAATGATATCTTCGCCACGCTCGCGTAGCGCCGGTACCTGCAATGGAAATACGCTAAGGCGATGATAGAGATCGGCCCGGAAAGTCCCGTCGGCCACCGCCTGACGCAGTTCAAGGTTAGTCGCCGCCAGGATACGCACGTCCACCTTCAGATGACGATCTTCCCCCACGCGTTGCAGGTCGCCATATTGCAGTACGCGCAACAGCTTCGCCTGTAGCGTCAGCGGCAGTTCACCAATTTCATCAAGGAACAACGTACCGCCATCGGCCATTTCAAACTTCCCGGTACGATCGTGCACCGCGCCGGTAAAAGCCCCTTTCACATGGCCAAACAGCTCGCTTTCCGCCACGGTTTCCGGCAGCGCCGCACAGTTGAGGTAAATTAACGGGCTGGCGGCACGTGCCGACTGGCGATGCAGCGCCTGCGCAACCAGCTCTTTCCCGACGCCGGTTTCGCCGGTAATCAGCACGTTAAGATCGGTCGGTGCCACTACCGCAATCTCTTTCTTCAGCTGCTGCATCGGTACGGAATCACCGATCATCTCGCTCTCTTCCGTCCCGCCGCGCCGCGCATGATCGGGCGTGAAGGCGTTGCCCGGCTGCTCCAGCTGTTCCAGCAACAGCGCATTATTCAGCGCGCTACCCACCAGGCTCGCCACCACGCGCAGCTCTTCATCGCTGTAATCGTCAAACTGGCTGGCGTTCATGCCGTCCAGCGTCAGCGCCCCAATCAGGTTTTGACCGGAAAACAGCGGCAGGCCAACGCAGGCGTGTACATGTAGCTCATGCCGATCGGGGATCAGTCCGTCATAGGGATCGGGCAGGCTGCTGTCGGCGGGAAAACGCACCACGTCGCCGGCACGGGCAATCGCCTCCAGACGCGGATGCGCCTCGATTTTAAAGCGCCTGCCCATCACGTCCGGTGCCAGTCCCGCTGTCGCCAGCGGGCGGAAATGCTGCGCCTCGTAGCGCAGCAGCGCGGTGGCATCGCACTGCAACAGATGATGAATGCTGCTAATCATGTGCTTAAAACGGTCGGAACGGGAAAGGCCGTTCTGAATTTCAACCGCCAGTGCGGCAAGGCTCTCTACTGAAATCGTCATGCTGTCGTTTCCACAATGCAATTGTCAAAAACACAATAGATTAAAACTGTCATTTCAACAATCCTTAAAATTTAACTCATTAAAAATCAATGAGATAAAAACTGGCACGCGAAGTGCAATAACAGGTTAACTTTATGAACCTGTTAGAGGAACCAAGATGAGCATTCACGTTAAAAATAACATTACCTGGGTAGGCCAACGCGACTGGGAAGTACGTGATTTTCATGGTACCGAATATAAAACGCTGAGAGGCAGCAGCTACAACAGCTACCTGATCAAAGAAGAGAAAAATGTCCTGATCGACACCGTTGACCACAAATTCAGCCGTGAATTTGTCAACAACCTGATGCAGGAAATCGCTCTCGATAAAATCGACTACATCATCATTAACCATGCGGAAGAAGACCACGCCGGTGCTCTGACCGAGCTGATGTCCCGCATCCCGAATACGCCGATCTACTGCACCGAAAACGCCATTGACTCCATCAACGGTCATCACCATCACCCGGAATGGAACTTCAACGTGGTAAAAACCGGTGATTCACTGGATATCGGTAACGGTAAAAAACTGATCTTCGTTGAAACGCCGATGCTGCACTGGCCGGACAGCATGATGACTTACATGACTGAAGATGCCGTACTGTTCAGTAACGATGCCTTCGGTCAGCACTACTGCGACGAACATCTGTTCAACGATGAAGTTGATCAGACTGAACTGTTTGAACAGTGCCAGCGTTACTACGCTAACATCCTGACACCGTTCAGCCGTCTGGTGACGCCAAAAATCACTGAAATCCTCGGCTTCAACCTGCCGGTCAGCATGATTGCTACCTCTCACGGTGTGGTATGGCGCGACAACCCGACTCAGATTGTCGAACTTTACCTGAAATGGGCCGCTGACTATCAGGAAGATCGTATCACCATCTTCTACGATACCATGTCCAACAACACCCGCATGATGGCTGATGCTATCGCACAGGGCATTAACGAAATCGATCCTCGCGTAGCGGTAAAAATCTTTAACGTCGCGCGCAGCGACAAAAATGAAATCCTGACCAACGTATTCCGCTCCAAAGGCGTGCTGGTGGGGACTTCCACCATGAACAACGTGATGATGCCGAAAATCGCTGGTCTGGTAGAAGAGATGACCGGTCTGCGTTTCCGCAACAAACGTGCCAGTGCCTTCGGTTCACACGGCTGGAGCGGTGGTGCGGTAGATCGCCTGTCAACCCGTTTGCAGGACGCCGGTTTTGAAATGTCCCTCAGCCTGAAAACCAAATGGCGTCCGGATGGTAAAGCGCTGGAAGAGTGCCGCGAACATGGCCGCAACATTGCTCGCCAGTGGGCGCTGTCACCGCTGCCAGCACAAGCCGCACAGCCGAAAGCTGCCGCTGCACCGGCCGCCGCACTGGAGGTAGCCGTTAACGCCGCACCGGAAAGCGCCGACAACAGCGTTGCGGCAGATGCCGGTCAGAAAATGATTTGCAGCGTCTGCCTGTGGGTCTACGACCCGGCGACCGGTGAAGACTCTCAGGATGTAGCGCCGGGCACCGCCTGGGCTGACGTACCGGAAGATTTCCTCTGCCCGGAATGCGGCATGGGTAAAGACGTCTTTGACCCCTACGAGGGCTAATACTATGTCATCAGATATCATCATTATCGGCTCCGGCTTTGCCGCCCGACAGTTGATTAAAAACCTGCGTCAGCAGAACAAAGAGGTGCCGATCCGTCTGATCGCCGCCGACAGCTGCGACGAATACCACAAGCCAGAGCTGAGCCACGTCTTCTCTCTGGCACAGCGGGCCGATGATTTGACCCGCATCACCGCCGCCGACTACGCGGAAAAAAATAACGTGACGCTACACCCGCATACACGGGTAACGCGTATCGATGCTGCCGCACATCGTATCGAAACCACGGCAGGCGACTTCACCTATGGCAAGCTGGTGCTTGCCACGGGAGCAGAGGCGCTGGTACCGCCGATCGGCGGCAGCGAGCTGATGTACACCCTGAACAGCCAGCAAGAATATCGCCGCTGTGAAGAGAATCTGCAAAGCGCCAAACGTGTACTGCTCATCGGTGGCGGCCTGATCGGCACCGAGCTGGCGATGGACCTGAACCGCGCCGGTAAAGCGGTGACGCTGATTGACCGTAGCGGCAGCCTGCTTTCCGCGCTGATGCCGCCGGAAATCAGCGGTCGTCTGCAACACCGTCTGGTGAAATCAGGCGTCGAGATGCGTTTCAACTGCGAGCTCTCCTCGCTGGCGCGTCATCACGACACTCTGGTGGCCACCCTGAGCAACGGCCAGCAGATCACCTGCGATGCCGTGGTATGCGCCATCGGCCTGCGTCCTAATGTGGCGCTGGCACAACAGGCGGGCCTGGAAACACGTCGCGGTATCGTCGTGGACGATCGTCTGACTACCACAGACCCCGATATTTTTGCGCTGGGCGACTGCGCGGAAATTCAGGGCAAGCTGATGCCTTACCTGCAACCGGCCCAGCTGGCGGCAATGACGCTGGCGAAAAACCTGACCGGCAACAGCGCCAGTCTGAGCCTGCCGGCGATGCTGGTAAAAATCAAAACGCCCGATCTGCCACTGCACCTGGCAGGTAACGCTGGCGATGCAGATCTGAACTGGGAAATGCAGTTCAGCAAAGCAGGCATTGTAGCGAAAGGGCTGGACGCCGCCGGACAGCTGAAAGCGTTCGTGGTCAGTGAAGATCATATGAAGCAGGCGCTTCCCTTGCTGAAACAGTTAACCCGTTAATAACGGAGTAAATTATGACCGATCTGATTTGTTATCAAACGCTGCCGCTTTGGGATAGCACCACGCTGCCGCCAATCTGGTTGCAGCCCTATCACACCGAACCGGGAAGCTGGGCGCAGATAAAGCTGTATAAAGGTACGCTGGATCTTGCCCTGCTCACCGAGCGCGGTGAGGTAGTGGAAACGCTGACCCTGAATCCGGCTTCACAGCCGCCGCGTCTGGCACCGCAGCAGTGGCACCGTGTCGTTTCCTTCAGCCCGGACATGGAGTGCCAGCTGGCGCTCTATTGCAAGCCGGAGGATTACTACCACAAACGCTATCAGCTGACGCCGACGCACTCTGAAGTGCTGGAAGCAGCAGGCCGCATTCCGCCTGGACGGGCGCTGGATCTCGGCTGCGGTAACGGTCGTAACGTGCTTTATCTGCAACAGCAGGGCTTTAACGTTGAGGGCTGGGACAGAAACAGCGACAGCCTGAACAACCTACAGCAGATTATCAACACGGAAGAGCTGGCAGGCATTCAGCTGCGGCAGTGCGATTTAAATCAGGTAACGATTGAGAAACAGTACGATTTTATTCTCTCAACGGTGGTCATGATGTTTTTGCAGCCGAAAACCATTCCTGGGCTGATTGGTCAGATGCAGCAGGCAACGGCACCGGGCGGTCACAATCTGATTGTGGCTGCGATGAGTACGCCGGACTATCCCTGTCCGATGCCGTTCCCGTTCACCTTCAGTCGTAGCGAACTGCTCGGTTATTACGACGGCTGGGATATTCTGAAATACAACGAAAATCCCGGTGCGCTGCATAAAACCGACGCGCAGGGCAACCGCATTAAGCTGCGCTTCGCCACTCTGCTGGCACGCAAGCCGGTTTAACGCGACGGTTGCTTCGATAAAACAAAAGCCCGGCACTTAGCCGGGCTTTCTGTTATAAGTGGCGATCGGACGATTATTTGCGATCGTGGCGTTTTAATGCATCGCCTGACAGGAAACATTTTACCTGCTCGTCAATTTTTTGACGGCTTTCCTCCGTCGTCGGATTAAAGACCAGCATCGCCAGATCCGGTCGCCCTTCCACCGTAAACGTCGAGAACTCGAGATCTATCGCTCCAGCCTGCGGGTGATAAATGCGTTTTGCCCCTTCACCGTGGCTAACAACATCATTGCTGCGCCACAAGGTATCAAATTCAGGACTCAAACGGGAAAGCTCCGCCACCAGCTTATCGGTTTGTGTCGATTTACCCGCTCGCGCTACGTCGGCACGAAACGCGCTAACCACCAGCAGCGCCATCGCCTGCCAGTCAGACTGCGCACGGCGTACCTCAGGATCGGTAAACATTCGGCGCAGAACATTACGCTCCGCCAGCGGCAACTGTCCATAATCCGTTAATACGGACGCAGCGGCACGATTCCAGGCAATCACATCCCAGGTCACAGTTTTAACAATCGCCGGAATGGTGAGCACATCCAGCACCCGCTGTAGTCGCGGCGTAACAGCACCGGAAACGATGAATTGCGCGTCGGGCGGATGACCAAACGCCAGAATAAACAGGTGTTCACGTTCGGGGGGAGTCAGACGCAATGCCCGGGCGATACGATTAAGTACTTCCCGCGATGGCGCACCGCCGCGCCCCTGTTCAAGCCAGGTGTACCAGGTGGGGCTGATATTGGCGAGCTGCGCAACCTCTTCACGGCGCAATCCGGCTGTACGCCGCCTGCCCGGCATAAAGCCAAATGCGGCAGGATCGAGACGCAAACGCCGCGCCCGCAGAAAATCGCCCATTGACTGCATTGCCGTTTGCATCGTCGTTATCCTGTTAAGGTTTATACCCTGATAAGGTCCCTACTTTTACCGTATGACTATAGCGCTACTCTGTTCCGGAACCCTAATCTGGAGGTGTGTTATGCGAGTATTTCTTACCGGAGCCAGCGGATTTATTGGCTCCCGGATCCTGACGGAACTGCTGGCAGCCGGACATCAGGTGACCGGGCTCGCCCGCTCAGATAGCAGTGCACAGGCGATCAACGCAGCGGGGGCCGAGGTTCAGCGCGGTACGCTGGAAGCGCCAGACGCTTTCATGGCAGCAGTACAGCATGCCGATGCCGTTATCCATACCGCGTTTGATTTTGATTTTCAGCGATTTACTGAGAGTTGCGAAAAGGACAGGCGGGTTATCCACGCTATCGGCCAGACGCTGAAAAACAGTGCCCGGCCATTTATCATCACCTCAGGAACCGGCATCGGCGATGACGGCAACACGGCTCTGGCCCGGGAAGATCAGTTTAAGTCTGACAATATAAATCCGCGAGTGGCCACGGAAATTGAGGCTAATGCTCTGCTCGCAGAAGGCGTTAATATACGGATCGTGCGCCTGCCACAGGTTCATGACACCACACGTCAGGGGCTTGTGACCTGGTACATTCAGCACGCCATTGAAAAAGGTGCGGTTGCCTGCATCGGTAATGGTGACAACTGTTGGGCGGCAGCGCACGTCAGTGACGTCGCCAGGCTATACCCGCTGGTGCTGGAACACGGTGAAAGCGGTAAACGCTATCACGCCATTGCAGAAGAAGGCGTTCCGTTCCGGCAGATAGCGGAAGTCATTGCCCGTAAGCTCAATCTGCCGCTGATATCGCTATCACCTTCAGAGGCTGAAGCCCATTTTGGCGGGTTAGCCCTGTTTATCGCCATGAACCTGCGTGCATCATCCGCCTGGACGCGTCAGCAGCTGGGCTGGCATCCTACCGGCCCGGGTCTGCTCGACGATTTGCAGAATATGGATTATGCCTCGCTATTATCATCCCGATAGCCGACTTACCCGGCTCCCTGTAACGGGAGCCGGGTAAAGTGGGTTTACTGGTTAAACGCCCAGCTGGCAGTGGTGGCCATCGCCCGTTCAAAAGCCTCTCGCCCGCTTCCCGCAAGCCATGATTCAAAGGATTGCAGTTGCGGATTCATTTGCCGCATTGCCGCCAGGTCAGCGTGCCCTACCAGCCGCCCATCATCCACCATCGCGGTCAGCTTTTGCAGAAAAGGATTTGTGGACAGCACATCGTCAGAAAAACGGGAATACGTGACGGGTCGCCCCGCAGCCGCAGTGAAGAATGCCTGAAGCTGTAAGCCGGTGACGGCGTCACTGGCAATTTCAAACGTTTTGCCTTTAAACCTCACCGGATCAGCATAGACGGCGGCGACAATTTTTCCGATATCTTCAACCGCGATGACCTGCATGAAGCCTTCCGGCTGCATAAAAAAATGAAAATGGCCTTCATCAAGCCCGAAGCCGGGCATCACCAACAGTTCCATAAAGGTGACCGGACGTACAATGGTCGAAGTGATGGGCAGCGTGCGGATATGCCGTTCAATTTCAGCCTTACTGTCATAATGCGCCACGCCGGTGGGTTGATCGCCCACCGCGCTGGCTGAAGAGTAGACCAGATGCTTTACGTCATACTCGACGGCAAGGCTGGCGATCGTCTTGCCATAGAGGACTTCGTCGTCGTCGGTTATCGTTCCGCCCGGCGAACTGGGTTGGACACTGAAAACGCCGTATGCCCCGTTCATCGCTGCTCGTATCGTCCCGATATCATCGAATGCCCCGGTGACAATTTCTGCTCCGGCATCCCGAAGCGCGAGTGACGCCGAAGATGAGGGATTACGCACCATGGCACGCACAGAGTAGCCTGCGTTAAGCAGTGCCCTTGACACCGAGCCACCCTGCTGGCCCGACGCGCCGAAAACCAATATGAAAGACTGGTTATTCTTCATTTATTTTTCCCCGCCTCAGTCCAGCCATAGTTACCCTGTCTGTCGATGTTCAGCCAGCCGCAGGACTCTCCGGCAAAAAAAGCATATTCACCGCCGGAGGAGAGTATCAAAGCCGCATGATCGGGGCGGTGCCCCGGCGTCGGTGTATATAAATCCGCTACCGGAATATCAATTTCACGTTCCGGCACTTTAAAAATAACGCTGTTGCCTGTTCGATACTGTTGCATCACGCCCTCCGCACATGCTGTGCATGTTTGATTTAACAACGTGATGTTCACTATCCTTTTGGAAGGTATAACATTCAAATTGATTATTATGATGAAGAAAATCAGCGAAAATGATTTCCGCCGGATAGATTTGAATCTGCTGACGGTCTTTCTGGTGTTATATCGTGAGGCCAGCGTTACCCGTACCGCAGAAGTTCTGCATCTGGGACAACCCGCTATCAGCGGAGCGCTGAAACGGCTACGCGAAATGTTCAACGACCCGCTGTTTGTTCGCAGTACCAAAGGAATGCTGCCAACGCCGCGTGCCGAAGCGCTGATATCCGATATGCAACCGTTGATGGAAGACCTGCATGCAGTGATCTTTGGCGCACAGGACTTCTCTCCCGCTACGGCAAAACGCATTTTTCGGGTAGGAATGAGCGACTGGAGCGAGCACTGGCTGATGCCGGATTTATTGCCCGTTATCACCCATGACGCTCCGGGTCTGGAGCTGCATATTGTTGCCGCCGATCCCTTCCAGGTTCGTCGATTACTGGAAGAAGATATGATTGATATTGCAGTTTCGCTGAATAAGCCAAGCATCGGTGAGGTCGTGAGTGAACCCGTCATGACAATGGGTGTTTCCACACTCTGGTCGCCACAGCAGATCCCATGCGATGGGCCATTATTGATAAACGACTTTATCGCTTATGAACACATCATGGTGTCGTATCGTGAATCAAACCACAGTGAAATCGACCGGCAACTTATCAACCAGGGGTTACAACGCCACGTGCGTTACGTTACGGCAAATTTTTCTACCTTTCCTTTGCTGTTAACCACCATGCCAGTTTTCGCCACGGTTCCAGACGGGTTGGGCAGACGATGGCAGCAGCATTTTGCGTTACGATCCAGCGCAACGCCTGTAAATTACCCTTCTTTTACGCTGTGCATTTTGCGTCACAAGCGCCGGGTACAGGATCCTGCACTGAACTGGCTAATGGCACAGTTAAAATCAACCATGCTGCGCTTTTAATCATAAGTCGTTGGGTTGATGCAGCACCGAGCGGCTTCGGTCATAAAATTTCGCGGTCATCCTGCGAAATTCTGGCCGTAAATCATCCCACCCGCAGCGTGTCGCGGACACTCTGACTGCAGCGGGTTTCTTCCAGCGGCGCGCCGTTCAGATCCGTACTGAACCAGTAAATATCGCCATTCGTGTCATTAAAAAGTTTTTATCCGGCTTTTTTTCAGCGTAATGGAACAGGCAGCCTACGAGTTAATGGCCGTAATTTTTCACGATCGTCCCACAGGCCAGGAAAAACCTCAAATTTCAGATCGTCCCTGTTTATTCCTGTATCAAAATAACGACAAAGACGATCATGGAGATCATCATGCCCCCACATATTAGTTAATTCATATTCTTCTATCAATTTACGGTCTTGTGGCAGTGTTAAGTCTTCTTTTATCACCGGTGCCTGAGTTACACTAATATTTCCATCAGGCCCAAGATCTATTAGCTTTCCTCCCATGAATAAAAATCCATTTCTATTCTCAGGATAATGCCCTTTATCCATAGAACTATAAGCATGAATCCAGTACGGTTCATAAGGTTTAGAGCTAGGTCTTACAGTTCCTGATTTGATTTTACCCTGAATAAGATCTTTATTAATAACTTTGCCAACAAACACCCTAAATAAACTATTTATTTCATTTAAATCAATATATTCCCATACACCACTAGTGTTAGATAAATCATAAAATCGCATTGCCGGGCTAGTTAACATCTGGCCTATTGTATATAAATTGTCACGCAGCTTAATATTAACCAAATCCCCTACTTTCCAAGTAATTCTTTTAGCCATAATTAACACCCCCCACTTTTATTCTTACCATTAAAATGTTCATCAGCGGCGTTAAGGTATTCGGTTCTTCTGGCATTACCCTGACCAACTGGATTCTGTTTATTAGCAGTACCTACCAGGCCACCTAATTCTTCAAATCTCCTTTGTTCTAATCCTCTGGCAATATCTTTACCTTTCTGACCATAACCATCGTATATAATTTGAGGTGCCTGTCCGCCAAAACGCTCAAAGTTTCCTCCATAGCGATAATTCAATACATTTTGCGCTGTTTGATGTCCTTGCATACTGGCATAGCCAACGTAAGGTTTTCCTGTAGTAGCATCAATACCTTGATAAGTAATATGAGTTGCCGTTGTCGGGCTACATGCTAACCCCCACGGATCGATCCACGACACCGGATTCGGCGCGTACTGGTAAAGATTCAGCCCGCCCGCCAGCCCAATCGGGTCCTGGCTTATAAAGCGCCCCACCTGCGGGTCATAATAACGGAACAGATGTAGTGCAGTCCTGTTTCGCTGTCAGCATATTGTCCCGCTTAGTACAGCGACTGACGCCGCAGGACAATCTCCTGTACTATAAGGAGAAATCTTATCGAGATAATTCTTCACTATAAATAAAACAGCAATTAGAATTAGTTAAACCCTTTAAATTTCTCTTGGACTTATCAATAAATAAACAATTAATATTTTCCGGTGAAGCTAAATGAATAACTCTATTGTTAATTTGTTATTTTTTTATTGTATAATTAAGCTTATTACAGTCTCACCAATTTCTGCTACCGATACATTCCTCAGCTCTATACATCATTGAGTTTTCTGAAAACTTTCTTTATAAAAAAGAAGTATTATTCAACTATATTTCCTTGAAAATAAAATTTTATCACCTTTTATATTCCAAAAATCCTCATCGGTAATGTTTAATGACAACTTGTTACAATACTCAGTTAATATATATTTATTAATCCTTTTACGAATAATTCTATTATTATAATAACTTTCATTTTCAAACCATAACATCTCACCAACTTGATAAAACTTCCAACGTGGATCGGTCATCGAATAAACAACTCTTATTTTTTTTAATTTATCAGTATATCCTACATAGTCAAAAGAATTCATGACATCTTTTTTATTCTCCTCATCTAACCGGAAAGAATAGAAACCATGTTTGGTAAATTTACTTAGCTGATGACATAATGTTCCCCAACCATCTTGAAGATTACTAACCATTACAGTTCCTTGAGTTGTTCGGCAAGGGAAAAATAATGCTTTCAACGCACTTTTAGGATTACACACTTGAGGACAAGTTATGTCATCAGATTCAAAAATGGAAAAAAAATCAAATTTTCCAATCTTTGTTTGGTTAAGCTTATCCAATTCAGTCTTTTCTTCTAATAAGAATTTCAACTCATCAAAAGAAGTTTCAGTGTATGAAAACTTTATTTCCTCACAATTATATAAATTCATTAAACTCCCCCGCATACTGATCTACCGCTGATTTTATTCCCATTTTTATCAATATTCTAAAAAGTACTTCGAGCATTTGGATCATTCGCTTTTATTACTTTTTCGTGTTTTCTGCTAGCTCTGGTACTAGTATCATATTCGATATTATAATTAACACCATCTTTATTATATTGAATATCTGGCTTGTTATTCCCTACCTTATTACCATTAACATCCACTTGTTGCTGGTTTTTTCTAATATCTGTTACTCCTTCGGTATTTTGCAAACCTTCAATATGCTGATCTATAGCTTCATTATGGCCTACACCGCCATGTTTTGGCGCAATTCCATTATTTGCTTTAGCAACCAACCCCCACGGATCGATCCAAGTGAGAGGATTCGGCGCGTACTGGTAAAGATTCAGCCCCCGGCTAGCCCTGTCGGGTCCTGGCTTATAAAGCGTCCCACCTGCGGGTCATAATAACGGAACAGATTGTAGTCCAGCCCCGTTTCGCTGTCAGCATATTGTCCCGCGTAGCGCAGCGGCTGATGCCGCAGCGTCCTGACCGCTCTAATGCAAAATTCCGTTTTTGCCAGATAGGGGGACGAACCCTATCCGTTTTCCAGAGCATGCTATCGTTTTCGTATATAAATTACTAAAATTATATCCTCCTAGCTTATTGGCTGCTTACTTGGATATTTAAGGCTCTAATATACTTCATAAATAAAAAAATCACTACATAAGCTAGACATTTTATTATTATCTATGCCATTGAACTTATTAGGTATTAATTTGTTAACATAATAATATGCATTGCGCGTCCAGACTTTATGATTACATCACAAAAATATAATTTTAAAAAAATATCTTTATGGAATTTCCATGAAGTATAATTTACCAAGCGCTTACATACTCAGCTATTGTGAAAACACGTCCTGATCTACTTGCCATTTAGCTTTATCTTTAATTCATCAGCAAATTCAATTATATCCTCATCTTGACTATGCATCCCTAAATCTATGTGTTTATTTAATAAATTTTCATTTTTCATATTATAAAGAAACTCACCAATATCTTTATACAAATAATAATCCAAACCACCTCTATAGAAATTACCTATAACTTTATTCACCAAATTTTCACGTCCTAATACCCACCCACGTGAAAACAAAATATTTCTCGCTAATTTTTTTTCCTCATCATTACCAGCCATCGATATATCTATTAACTTCTCTATAAATGAATCTGATAAAGATAGATCGAGCAGGCCATCTTTTATTAATTTTAAAGAAACCCTCCTATACTCGCCATCATTAGAACATAGTAAAGAAAATAAATCTGGATCATATTCAATAAATAAAACTCGAATGCGATAATAATACTGATTTAAAATATCCTCTTGCAATTCATACTTAGTCCAATTTATTCCATCATGTTGAACCGACTCAATAAAATCACGTGTTCTTTCATTAAAAAAATCTTCAATTTCAACAAATAGCTTTACAAAATCATTCATATTTTACCACCATACTCCCACGGTAATGAATTAAATAAATCATTAAACTCATCTGGTGTCATATCTCGGGTTGGATATATTGTTGAATGACCTGGTGACATATATCCGCCCGGCATATCACGTCCATCATGCTTAATACCCAATCCATCAGGCATTTTTACGTCCTCAGGTAAAGAATGATAGTGCCCTTGTAAACCCGACTCTTGAGGTGTTCTGGTCACTGACTTACCTTGAGGTCTAGCCTTACCAGCCTGTGAAGGAAGCAAACCGCGCTCATTGGGTGTTAAATCTCGCCCACGAATCCCTTTTGGTCCACTCTTATTCCCAAATGCACAAAGCCGTTGTAGCCCTAACGGATCGATCCACGACACCGGATTCGGTGCGTACTGGTAAAGATTCAGCCCGCCCGCCAGCCCTATCGGGTCCTGGCTTATAAAGCGCCCCACCTGCGGGTCATAATAACGGAACAGATTGTAGTGCAGCCCCGTTTCGCTGTCAGCATATTGTCCCGCGTAGCGCAGCGGCTGATGCCGCAGCGTCCTGACCTGCGCCATACGGTAATATCCGCCACTCTGGTAACGCACCTCACCAAAGCTGCCGTACTGCCCACTCCAGCACAGCGCCCCGCTTTCGTCCGTCACCTCCAGCGGCGCGCCGTTCAGATCCGTACTGAACCAGTAAATATCGCCATTCGCATCATTACAGCCATGATCGATACGCGCCAGCGGGCTCCATACATCGTCCGGATCGTACAGATAAGTCCGGCAGCGGCCATCCTGCTGCTCCTGCAACAGGCGATACCCCTGCCACACAAAGCGGGTTTCTGTCACGCCACGCGCGGTGGTGACGGTTTTAGCGATGCGCCTGCCGAGCGCATCATAATCATAGCGCGCCTCAAAACGCCCCTCCGGGCCGGTTCCCCGTGCCGCTATCAGCCGGTTTTCCGCGTCCCAGGTATAATCCTGCCCGCCAGAACCGCCGCGCCGCCGGATCAGGTTGCCCCAGCAGTCGTACTGCATAAACAAATTCCGCCACTGTCGGAGGCGGTTATCTGCAACCGCAGCGGGCCCGCAGGCGGCGTCATTTTCCGCCAGGTTATCGGCGGCGTCATAGTGAAAGCGCACGCTGCTGTGCCCCTGACCCGCCCCGTACTGTTTTCGCAGTCGCCCTTCGGCGTCGTAGCCGTAAATCACCCCGCCCCGCAGCGTGTCGCTGACGCTTTCCAGCTCGCCGCGCCCGGTGTAACGGAACTGGCGTTCAAATATTTCCTGCTCCGGCAGGGCAACGTCAGCGCACGGCTCACTGCGCTGTAAGGTACGCCTGCCGAGACAGTCATACTGGCGGATCTGCGTACGGGCCCCCTGGCTGCGGCGGATTTCACGGTGCAGCCGGTCACGGCTAAACTCAGTAACCAGCCGCTGTCCAAAACGGATGGCGCTGACGTGGCCGGAGCCATAATGCAGCCATGAAGCCTGCTGCCCGCCGGGCAGCGTCAGCGAAAGCAAATTATCAGACGCATCCCACGCGTACCCGACCGTCCCGTTAACGCCGGACTCTTCCAGCAGACGTCCGGCAGCGTCACGCGTCAGGATAACCTCATCGGCCCGGATCCCCAGCGCTGCCCCCTCTGGGGTGGGCGTGCGCACAATGCGGGTAAGTCGCCCGCTCCGGTCGCGAAAGTAGCGATACGCCGCATGGTCGTGGCTGCGCCCGGTCAGCAGCCCGCTTTCATCATAGCTGAACTGCTGTTGCCGCCGGGCCGTCCCGCCACCGGCGGCAGGCCTGCCTTCCTCACGCAGGGCTAGCAGAAAACCGCGGGCGTTCCATTCCATATGACGGGCGGTGTTATCCGGGCGCGTTTCGCTCAGCGGGCGGCCCGCCGCGTCCCAGGTGTAGTGGTATTCGCCGCCGTTGCCGTTTTCCAGCCGGAGCAGGTTGCCGCGCGCGTCATAGTGCCAGCGGCGGGTACGCCCGATACGATCGGTAAAGGTGGCTGGCAGGCCGAGCGCATTGTATGTCCAGCGCATCTCGCTTCCCAGCGGATCGCGCCAGGCAGCGAGCCGGGCGCGATCGTTCCACCGCAGCGTTTCGCGGCTGCCGTCCGGGTGAATAACGGCGCTGAGCTGCCCGGCGTCGTTCCATTCACGCCGGCTGAGGTTGCCTTCCGCATCTTCGCTGCTGATAAGCTGGCCGAAGCGGTCGTAGCCGAAGCGGGTCACGCTGCCGGAACAGTCGGTGCGCTGCGTCAGCAGCCCCTGATGGTTCCACGCCAGGCGCACCACGCCGCCGACGGCATCGGTGATGCTGTCCGGTAATATCTCGCGGTCGTCGGGATAGCCGTAGGTGATTTTATTGCCGGATACGGCGGTTTCAGACAGCAGGCGGCCACGGCAGTCGTACTCGCTCTGCGCTGAAGTCCGGTCCGGGTAAAGGGTGCGGATCAGGCGGTCAGTCAGACGATACCAGTAATATTCCGTTCGCCTGCCTGCCGGATCGGTTTCCTGCGTCAGGCGTCCGTACTTATCCCATGACGTTCTGCGCATGGTGCCGTCGGGCAGAATAACGTCACACAGCTCGCCGTCACGGTAAACAAACGCCGTCCGGCTGCCGTCAAAATCGGTGAAGCTGGCGACCGTATCATCGTCATCAACCAGCCAGTGCGCCTCTGCGCCGTCGTCGCGTATCGCCCGGCGCGTGCCTTCGGCAAAATTGTATTCAAGGATCAGCCGCTCGCCGCCGCTGTGACGAAAAGCCACCACGCGCGGCAGCCCCGCGATTTCCTGCCAACGGTATTCGCACAGCAGCCCGTTCGCATCCTCGTGGGCCACCATCAGCCCGTCGCGCCACCGGAAACGACGGCGCACGCTGCCGCCCCGCCCCGTCACGCTGACAAGCTGGCCCTGCGCGTCGTAGGCGTAGCTGACCAGACAGACTTCATCATCCAGCCAGGCACCGACAAGACGTCCTCCGCTGTAGCGGCAGACCACGCGCTGAGCCGCGCTGTCCGTCAGCGCGTGCAGGGTGCGATCGTCGTTCCATTCAAACAGAATATCATTGCCGCAGGGATCGGCGATGCGCTGCAACAGCGCGGGCGCACCTTCAGGCAGCGGCGCATAGTGCAGACGCTCGCCGCTGATATCGTAAACTGACCAGCTGTTATCGCTGTGGTGCTCCAGCCAGCATTTTTCCGCCGCACAGTAGGTACGGTAGCCCACTGGCACCTGCGGAAAGGAAACGTAATCGCCGGAAGGCGCACGCCAGACCAGCCCGTCACCATACTGCTCCAGGCGGGTTTCCCAGAACAGGCTCCAGCCGCGCCCCAGCACGCTTTCAGCGGGGTTGCCGCTGCGCCAGTAGCGCTGCCAGCGCACCGGCAGACGCGACGGCAGTTCAAAATCCAGCTCATCGTCGCCGTCAAGAAACTTCTGTCCGCTGATAATATCTACCGGGCGGGCAATAATGCCTGCCGCCTGGATGGCAACCATCGCCATACCAGCACGGCAGGCGATGCGGCCCAGTTTATTAATGCCTGGCATTTTCGCCAGCAGCTTTATCAGCGCGCCAGCTTTACCGGCTAATGCGCCCACGCCGCCGACCAGCCCGGCAAACAGCAGGGTGAGGTCAGACACTTTATACAGCCAGTCAGGCACTTCAGGCGTAATGGGCAGCGTCTGCTCCGGCGGGCCGCCAATGCGAACATTAGCCGAACCGGTCATCACTTTAGCATCGCAGTTGGTACGATCGCCCGTGCGCGACGCGGGCAGGTCGTTGATACGAACCCGGGAGGAGCCTTCGGCCATCTGCATGGAAGGCCCGTGGCTGGAACAGCTTACCATGCTGTTGGTGGCGACAGCGGCGGGCCTGTCGTTAATAAAGACGTTATGAGAACCGGTAATAATGACGCCTTTTTTCGTCATGCTGGCCGCCCCGGCATCCGCTATGCTGTCGCGGGCGGCCGTTGCCAGCTCCCCCGTCACATAACCGACGGCCACGCTTGCGGCGATCAGCACCACGCCCACGCCAATACAGGACGCCGCGAGGCCCGCCATAAACAGGGCACCCGCAGCTATCCCTCCTGCTGCGGCAATCAGACCGCCCACGATCGTACCGGCAATCATGCCGAGAAGCGCACGGGAGTGCCCGATATCATCATTAACGCGTGCGGCCTCAAACATAATGACCGCTCTTACCCTGCGGAATGAAAACGAAAGCTACCGAAAAAAGCACGGAAGCGCGCGTTGTCTGCCTCGCTGAGGACCTGCGCAGAAGTCATGGTGAAGACCAGTACATTATCGTCAGTGGGGTTAAACACCGCCTGCTGCTGCTGAATGCGTTTACCCTCGCGCAGATAACTGACCTGTACGATCTCCCCCTGCGACAGATTATCGCCCAGCACCGCAGCGCTGCGCGCTTCCTGTTTCCAGCCTTTAATATGTTTTTTCATCAGCGCCAGCTGACGATCGATATAAGCAGTCAGGCTTTCATTAGGGTGCAGCGTATCGCGGGCGATATTAAACGACGGGGCATCTGCATCCGGCTGGGTAAAAATATTGACGGTGCGATCCTGACAGCCTTCAGGGATCGTAACCACACCTTCACTGAGCAGGCTGACCGGCGGGTATGCTGACATTAAGCGGATCCTTCCACAGCTTTCAGAAAATTAAATGTTAAAAACTCACGGCAATAATAAAATTATTATTCGAAGCTAACCAGCCAGACAAGGAAAGTTGACGAGAAAATCTTTATTTCTTGATGCAAAAACCTTTTTCCTGTTGTTTATTTTTTCTCAATTCACTTAATGAAAATATTAATAATTAAATAACCCAGATATTATCCCGCTAATAAAAAGCCTGCATTACGCAGGCTTTCAGTAAATAAAATCGGTCTCAGAACGACATGGTTACGCCCGCATAATAAGCGCGGCCCGGTTCGTTATAGGTTGATGCACCATCGTTTTCACGATAGACGCGTTTATCCAGCAGGTTGTTGATACCGGCGTTAAGACGCAAATTTTTCATCAGATCGTAATTAACGTTGAGTCCAACCACAGAGTAAGAGGCCACTTCTTTATCTGACAGGCCTTCTTTATTCTCTTTATTGTTTTCTACATGGTTACGTGGCTTCTGACGACCGTACAGCGTCCAGTTAATATTAGCGGAAAGTTTATCGGTCGCCTGATAATCCAGCATATTATTGATGGTGTATTTCGGGATAATCGACAGCGGGTTGCCGGTGCGCTTATCTTCCGAGGTGATCATATATGTTACGTTGGTGCGCCAGTTCAGGCTATCTTCCACCAGCGGGATCACCAGGTTACCTTCCAGCCCTTCCACTACCGCCTTACCGCCGTTTTCCCAGCGCAGGATATTATTGCCCGCGCTGGTGTTGGCAATAACCGTATTGCCAGAGACGATTTTATTTTTGTAATCGTTGCGGAACCAGGTAATACCCGCGTCATAACCGTTGCTGGTAAACTCAATGCCCAGCTCTTTATTAACGCTGACTTCAGGATCGAGATCCTTATTACCCATTAAATAACACTGGCCGACGACGCCTACCGGACAACCGTTGCCTTTAGTGGAAAGCAGATAGCCCTGGCTGGACTGATAAAGATTCGATGCCTTAAAGACGCGTGCAATCCCTGCCTTCAACTTGAAATAATCGCCCAGCTCCTGCGAGATATTCAGGCTGGGGCTCCAGTTATTGCCAAATTCGCTGTGGTGATCCAAACGCAGGCCCGGAATCAGCGTGGTGCCTGGCAGCGCTTCGATATTATCTTCAAAGTAAACCGCCGTTAAATCAGCGTGGTTTTTACCGCTGCGCGTAGCCGGATCGCCGGAAATGCCGTCATAGTCAAAATCACCAATATTCGCCATTGTCATGGATGCCGGATCGTTCAGTTTTTCACGGCTCCACTCTGCGCCCAGCGTCAGGTTTTGATCCACCAGCAGCGTCAGCGGCAGGTTCACCTCGCCGGTGGCACGGTAGTTTTGCAGGCGGCTGGTATTATATTTGTCGCTGTTAATCATCCCTTCAACTTTACCGCCTGCGCCTTCGCCCAGCCGGGTGTTGTTGGTTTTTTCGTAGTAGAAGCCCAGCTTCGACTGTCCCCAGTCCCAAATGCCATTGTGGGTCAGTCCCCAGTTCTGACGATACATACGGTTCGTTTCATGTCCGTACAGGCCAGCAATGAGATTGCCAGGGCTGACATTACTATTGCTGTACTGCGTATCGCCCGCGTAGATATTGCCCTGGCGGCTGTAGCCATAATCGAAATCGATAATCTGCGACGGTGAAATTTTCCAGGAGAGCTGACCGTTAATGTCCTTATTACGCACCCCTTCGTGACCGGCGGCGTAAGAACCATTCTGCGCGTTGTTAATATCCCAGGCGTCAGCCTGCGTTTTATTGATATTGCCGTACAGACGCATAGTTAACGTATCGCCTGCCAGCGGGCCGCTAAGACTGAAGTTGGCACGTTTGGTCGCCCCTTCTTTTTCATCTTCCGGCTGATTGGTAAACAGCGACAGCGTGCCGTGCCAGTCATTAGTTGGGCGTTTGGTAATGATATTGATTACGCCACCCGCCGCGCCGGAGCCGTAGCGCGCCGCCGCCGGACCACGCAGAATTTCAATGCGCTCTACCATTTCCGGCGGTACCCAGTTGGTATCGCCACGGGTATCGCGTTCGCCACGCCAGCTATAGCGCACCGAGTTACGTGAAGTGGTAGGCACGCCATCAATCAGAATCAGGGTATTTTCCGGACCCATGCCGCGAATATCGATCTGACGGTTGTTGCCGCGACTGCCGGACGCGCTGTTACCGGTCAGGTTAACGCCGGGCATTTTGCGAATAATGTCAGAGAGATCGTTTACCGGTGGGCTTTTTTCAATGTCTTCCGCAGTAATGATGGATACGCCAGGCTGTTGCTTAAGTTCCTCTTCTGCCGTAGCGCGTACCGTCATGACACCATCTTCTGGCGGTATATTTTCCGCTGCCAGCGCAACGCCGTGACAGCTCATCAACAGCAACAGCGCGCAAGGACGCATTTTGAAAGACTTTGTATAAATCATGCAACTAATCCCTGATAAATGTGTACGATTATTTCCGGGCTATATGATAACGATTATTATTACTATTACATCGCCAGCGAAGCAATCTCCACAAAATCTCCATAATTGTCGCTGGCAGAAAATCCTGCGCTAACCAGCCACCAGTAAAAAATATTACAAAACAAGCATATAAATAAATAATTACGACAAAGGTTATTAAACTGATTGCCCGATCCTGCTTTTTATTGATTCATAAAGTCGCGCATGCGGCACTGTTCAAGCCGTCGAGACGAGGGTATGATTTGCCCACCTCATCAAGAATGCGAATCATATGCATTAACGGTTGCCATCTGTCTGTTAACATTTTCAGGAGAGAAAATGCGTCTATCTTCCGCTTTTACCGCTACGCTGCTTGCCGCAGCCGTTGCTCTGACCGGGTGTGATGACACCACCGCACAGACCACCTCAGCGCATACCCTTCAGGTTGAACATGCGCAGGGCACCACCACCGTGCCGCAGCCGCCGCAAAAAGTGATTATTCTCAACCCGTCCACGCTGGATAATGCCGATGCGCTACAGATTCCGGTGGCAGGCGTACCGAAAAACAGCACGCATCTACCGGCGTTTCTGGCGAAATATGAGGGCGATGCTTATCTGAATACCGGCACGCTGTTTGAACCTGATTACGAAGCCATCAGCAATGCGAAACCCGATCTGATTATTGCCGGTGGACGTGCGCACGACGCCTACGACAAGCTCAGCGCCATCGCGCCGACCATCTCGCTGGAGGTGGATACCAAACACTTCACCCAGAGCCTGACCCAGCGTGTACAACAGCTTGGCGAGATTTTTGGTAAGCAGGATGAGGCGAAAGCGTTGACCGACAAGTTCGCCGCAAAAATCGCCGCGCTGCGCGATAAGAGCCAGCACGCCGGTAAAGCGATGGTGATTATGGTCAGCGGCGGCAAGATGTCTGCCTATGCGCCAGGCTCTCGCTTCGGTTTCATCTTCGACGAACTGGGCTTTACCCCTGCCACAACGTTCAGCCAGGCGGGCAAGCATGGCAACGTGGTTACCTCTGAATTCATCATGAATGTCGATCCTGACTGGCTGTTCGTCCTGGATCGCGACAGCGCTATTGGCCGCGCCGAAGGCGAATCTGCCCGACAGGTGCTGGATAACGCGCTGATCCATAAAACCAAAGCCTGGCAGAATCAACATATCATCTACCTCGATTCGGCTTCGCTCTACATCGCTGGCGGTATTCAGAGCTACAGCCGTCTAATGGACAGCATCAGCACCGCGCTGGATAACACCCCAGCCGGAAAATAAACGGGTTTATGAAGAGTTTTAGCTTTATCGCAGGCCTGGCGTTACTGCTGGGCCTGATGATCTGGAGCCTGTTTGTCGGCGTCAGCCAGGTAACATTGACCCGGCTGTGGAGCGATGCGGAAGTACGTGACGTCTTCTTTCTCAGTCGCGTGCCGCGCACCCTGGCGCTGCTGCTGGCGGGCAGCGCGGTCAGCGTTGCCGGGCTGATTATGCAGATGCTGACGCAGAACCGCTTCGTGGAGCCTTCTATTGCCGGTACGACGCAGTCAGCCAGCCTCGGTCTGCTGCTGGTGATGATCGTCAACCCCGCAGCGCCGGTCATGGTAAAAATGATCGTCGCTACGCTGTTTGCGCTGATCGGCACCGGGCTGTTTTTGCTGGTGCTGCAACGAATGCGGCTGAAAACGCCGCTGATGGTGCCGCTGACCGGCATCATGCTCGGCGCGATTTTCAGCGCGGTCACCACTTTTCTGGCAATGGAATTCGATCTGCTACAGTCGCTGGGTAGCTGGGAGGCGGGCGACTTTTCCGGCGTCCTCCAGGGCCGCTATGAACTATTGTGGCTCACCGGCCTGCTGACGCTGCTGGCCTGCTTTATCGCCGACCGCTTTACCGTCGCCGGGATGGGACGGGAATTCGCCGTTAACGTCGGGCTAAACTATCGTCGCGTGGTGTTTATTGGCATGGCGATTATCGCGCTGATTAGCGGCGTGGTGATTGTGGTGGTCGGCGTACTGCCCTTCCTCGGTCTGATTGTGCCTAACCTGGTGAGCATTACCCTGGGCGATAACCTGCGCCGAACCATTCCCTGGGTAGCGCTGTGCGGCGGCGGGCTGGTGGTGCTGTGCGATATTATCGGACGACTGATTAGCTTCCCGTGGGAGATCCCGGTCAGCGTGATCCTCGGCTGCCTGGGCGCTGCGATATTCCTGCTGTTGATTTTAAGGAGCCGCCGTTATGCAGGCTGACAGTTCAGTACCGCGTCCTTCAGGGCGCGCTTTACGGCTGCGTTTCGATTCCCCGGCCCGGCGGCTGGCAGGGTTAAGCGTACTGGCGCTGGCCTGCATGGTGCTGTTTATGACCATCAACCTCAGCGGCAACATCCGCTATATTCTGGCACATCGCGGGCTGATACTCGCCACGATGGTACTGGTCGCCTTCTCCTCCGGGGTCGCGACGCTGCTGTTCCAGACGGTGACCAATAACCGCATTCTGACGCCGTCAGTGATGGGGCTGGAAGCGCTGTTTATTCTGATCCAGACGCTGTTGATCTTCTTTATCGACGCCAACGGGCTGGCAATGCTTGGTACCAGCGGTCAGTTTATTTGCGAAGCGCTGCTGCTGGTGCTGTTTTCTACTTTCCTCTACCGCTGGCTGTTGGGGCGGGTAGGCGTCAATCTGCATAGGGTACTACTGGTGGGGTTGGTATGCGGCACGCTGTTCCGCAGCATCTCCGGCCTGCTGCAACGCCTGCTGGAGCCGGGTGAGTTCGCTATTTTACAGAGCCGAATTTTTGCCACCTTTACCCGTGCGGCACCGGAAATTATCGCGCTGTCAGCGCTGGCGGTACTGGTGACGACGGTGGCGATCTGGCGTATGCGCTACAGCCTGGATGTGATAGCGCTGGGACGTGAGTTAGCCATGGGTCTTGGCGTCAGCTGGCGGCGGCGGGTGACGCTGATTCTGCTGCTGGTTTCGCTACTGGTGGCGCTCTCTACCGCGCTGGTAGGCCCGCTGACCTTCTTTGGCCTGCTGGTAGCTAACCTCACCTATCCGCTGATCGGCTCGCATCGCCATCAATATCTGCTGCCCGGCGTCGTGCTGACGGGCATCATTACGCTGGTAGGCGGACAGGTTATTCTGGAACGCGGGCTGCATATGGCAGGCACGCTCTCGGTGGTAATTGAGTTAGTCGGCGGCGCGCTGTTCCTCTGGTTTTTGATTAAAAAGGCTGCGGTGTGATTGAAGTAAAAGAGATTAGTAAAAGCTATCAGAACACAACGGTGCTGGATCGCGTTACCGAATCAATCCCGGCGGGCGGCATTACGTCGATTATCGGCGCTAACGGCGCGGGAAAATCGACGCTGCTGTCGGTGATTAGCCGTCTGCTGACCGCTGACAGCGGCAGCGTATGGGTTAACGGCCTGGAAGTGGCAAAAACGCCCGATGAGCAGATGGCAAAAGTGCTGGCGGTATTGCGCCAGGAAAACCACTTTACCAGCCGCCTGACGGTGGAAGATTTGGTGGGCTTCGGGCGCTATCCCTGGTCAAAAGGACGTCTGACCCAGCAGGATAAGCAGCATATGGAAACGGCGATGGCGTTTCTCGATCTGCTACCGCTGAGAACGCGCTATCTCGATCAGCTCTCCGGCGGTCAGCGTCAGCGCGCCTGCGTAGCGATGGTGCTCTGTCAGGATACCGACTACGTACTGCTGGACGAGCCGTTAAATAACCTGGATATGAAGCACAGCGTGGCAATGATGAAGCAGCTGCGCCGGGCCGCCGATGAGCTGCATAAAACCATTATCCTGGTGATCCACGATATCAACTTCGCCTCGGCCTATTCTGACCATATTATCGCCATGAAACAGGGCCAGGTGCTCTATCGCGGTGCGCCGCAGGAAATTATGCGCCCGGACGTTATCGAAGAGATTTTTGATACCAAAGTGCAGATTGAAACACTGCACGGTCAATATATCGCCATCTATTACCGTTAGTGCTCTCCCGCTATCACTCAAAAAAACGAGTGATAGCGTAGCCTTACACCTCCTTACACTCTCCAGACAGTTTCCCGTTAAAAAAAATAACGTGTGACGCCAGGCAAAAAGTGCTAACTTCCGCCAGCGTAATATAACTAATTATATGACGCTGGATATAAAATGCACAAAACACCTTTAGCAGCGCTGCTGCTCACCTTACCAGGGATCTCTCCATTCGCCATTGCCGCACCTGCCTCCGCGCCGGTGGATAACAGCGATGCAGCGCAGGAAACCATGATCGTTGTCGCCAGCGCCGCGCCCAACGCGGAAAAAGTGAAAGCGGGCGCTGGCTTTGTCACCTCCGATCTGGACGTAGGGCCGTTAGGCAATAAGGCATGGATCGATACGCCTTACGCCACCACCACCGTTACGCAGCCAATGATTGAAAATCAGCAGGCGAAAAGCGTTAGCGAACTATTGAAATACCTGCCCGATACGCAGATGCAGGCGCGCGGCGGCATGGATGTCGGCAGGCCGCAAAGCCGCGGTATGCAGGGCAGCGTTGTCGCTAACAGCCGCCTTGACGGGCTGAATATGGTCGCCACTACCGCTTTTCCGGTCGAAATGCTGGAGCGGCTCGACGTGCTGAACAGCCTGACAGGCGCACTCTACGGTCCCGCCAGCCCTGCCGGACAGTTTAACTTTGTTGCCAAACGCCCCACCGAACAGACGCTGCGGCGCGTCACGCTCGGCTATCAAAGCCGCAACGCCTGGAGCGGTCATGTTGATCTCGGCGGTCATTTTGATGCCGATAACCGCTTCGGCTATCGCCTTAACCTGCTGAATGAAGATGGCGAAGGCAGCGTGGTTGACAGCACGCGCCGCCGCAAGCTGATCGCGCTGGCGCTGGACTGGAATATTCAGCCGGGTACGCAACTGCAATTTAACGCCAGCCACTATAACTTTGTGCAGAAAGGTTACGTTGGCGGCTTCAGCTATAAGCCGGGCGTATCGTTGCCACAGGCACCAGACAGTAAAAATAAAAACTTTACCCTGCCGACAGCGGGCAACGATCTCACCACCGATACCCTCAGCGCCCGTCTGATTCACTATTTCAACCCGGACTGGTATTTAACGACGGGCGTGGGTTACCAGCAGGCGGATCGGGGAATGCGATCGGTTTCCAGCACCTTAATTGATAATCAGGGCACGCTAAAGCGCAGCATCAGCGATTCCAGTGCCGCAGGCCGCTTCCGCGTGCTGAGCAACACCCTGACGCTGAACGGCCATGTTGATACCGGCAGCATCGGACACGATCTGTCGCTGGCTACCACCGGCTACGTCTGGTCAATTTACGGCGCAAAAGGCGGCAGCCGCTCTTACGATCTTGGCAACACTTCCTTCTACGATCCTTCACGCCTGCAAGAGCCGGGCGATGGCAAAATCAATACTCACGGCGCGCGCTATAAATCGAGCGTCAACACGCAGCAAAGCCTGACTATCGGCGATACGGTGACCTTTAACCCGCAGTGGTCGGCAATGTTCTATCTCAGCCAGAGCTGGCTGGAAACGCGCAGCTTCGATAAACAGCACCATAAAACCAGCCAGGATAATCAGGATGGCCTCAGCCCCAACGCCGCGCTGATGTATAAAATCACCCCGGCACTGATGGCCTATATCAGCTACGCTGACTCGCTGGAACAGGGCGGCACCGCGCCGATTGATGACGCGGTAAAAAATGCCGGTCAGTCGCTCTCTCCTTACCGCAGCAAACAGTATGAAATGGGGTTGAAAGCGGATTCTGGCACGATGAACCTGGGCGCAGCGCTGTTTCGCCTGAAACGCCCCTTCGCCTGGGTCGATCCCGGCGATATGGTTTACAAGGAACAGGGCGAACAGGTTAATAACGGGCTGGAGCTGACCGCCAGCGGTAATCTTTGGCAGGGGCTGAATATCTACAGCGGTATAACGTTCCTCGATCCAAAACTGAAGAAAACCCAAAGCGCCAGCACCAGCGACAAACGGGTGGTCGGCGTGCCAAAAACGCAGGCTAACCTGCTGGTGGAGTACAGCCTGCCCGCGATGCAGCAGCTGGTCTGGAGCGCCAACCTGCACTACACCGGCAAACGCGCCGCCAACGATACCAACACCAGCTGGGCAGGCAGCTACACCACGCTCGATCTGGGCGCACGCTACAGCATGAAAATCGATCGCGTACCGACCACCTTCCGCGTAGCGGTGAATAACGTCACTAACGAGCACTACTGGGGATCGATCTTCGCCTCCAGCACCGACGGCACCGGTGGTTCCGCCAGCGCTTTCCCCGGCGCCGGACGTGAAGTTCGCGCCTCGGTCACCTTTGATTTTTAACCGGAGCGGCGCGTCTGACGGGCGCGCCGAGAGCTAATGAAATTACTGCGTTTTCTCCCCTTATTAGCCGGCCTGCTGCTGCCTGGGCTGGCTATAGCCGCAGCGGAACATCGAGATATCCGCGTCGCCTCGCCGTGGCCCGCGCAAAACACCATTATCGCTATGCTCGGCTACGGGCAAAACATCGTCGGCACTTCAGCGACAGCCCAGCGTATTCCGCTGTTTCGGCAGGTTTATCCTGCCATTGCTAGCGTGCCGGTTATCAGCGTAACCAGCGGTCACGAAATTAATCCGGAACAGGTGATCGCCCTCGGCACCCAGCTGCTGTTTCTGCCGGAAAATATGCATACCCCGCAGCCTCACGTATTGCAGCAGGCGGGCGTCCAGGTGCTGGCACTGCGGGCCAACTCCATGCAGGCACTGCGCGAACGCGTCACCCTCAGCGGCAAGGCGCTGGGGCCGGACGCTGAACAGGTTGCCAGACGCTATCAGGTCTATTTCCAGCGTAATATTGATCTGGTACGGACGCGGTTACAGGATTTACCCGCTGAGCAGCGGCTGAAGGTGTATCACAGCATGGGCGGCAGCTTAACCACCACCGGACGTCCTTCACTCAATCAGGACTGGATGGATCTGGCCGGAGCCGTTAACGTGGCGGAGAACTGGTTTCAGGGTAAACCCAACAGCACAGGAGAAGTGCCGCTGGAGAAGATTGCACAGGCTAATCCGGACGTCATTGTCGCTATGAATCAGCGTGATGCCGCGCTGATGCGCAGTTCACCACAGTGGCAGGGCGTGCGCGCCGTACAGCAGCATCGGGTATACGTTAACCCACAGGGGATGTTTTGGTGGTGCCGGGAAACCAGCGAAGAAGCGCTACAGTTTTTGTGGCTGGCAAAAACCCTTTATCCGCAGCGCTTTGAGGACATTGATATGTTGCAGGAGACGCGCCGTTTCTACCACGATTTCTTTGGCATCAACCTGAGCGATGAACAGGTTGATGCCATTCTCTATCCACAGTAGTGACGGGGCGTATTTGGCTTATTCGCCTTTACGGGCGTTAACTACCTGCCCCATGCCTTTACCTTCCAGCTGTTCTTCAGGATCGGCAAAGAAATCGATATTAAAATAGGTATCGTCCGTCAGCAGTTCAATGTGGTGCCAGTACTGCGGCGGGCTGATACCGAAATGTCCGGCTTCAATCACCACTTCAATTTCAGCCTTCTCGTCATGCTCGTCAGGATGACCGTAATATTTTACCGCGCCCTGCATGACTGACAGGCGACCATAAACCCCTTTTTTGGTGTTGTGATGAGTCAGCAGCGCACGCGGCACGCTGGTTTTATCCCAGAATGGTGTGGAGCGAGTATGCACAAAATGTTTTGGAATTTGATGAGCCATGGTGATCTCCTCGGGATGTTTATTTAGTCGTTATCTGTCTTAATCTTTTGCAAATGGCGTGCCAGTTTATAATTTCCTTTTTATTCAGTTGATTATATTTATGACATCAATGGAAATTGTTAATATGACGCGGCTAAAAATTGTCTATTTGACTGTCTATTGTCGGCGGCACAATACCACCGCACGCCGTCGGTACGCCTGAATACAGCCTGCTTTGTTTATAGCGTAACACTGTGCCTTTTACTGCCGCCCGCTAAAGATTCTGTTAAACTGAGCGTTGCAAACCCGCCCGATTAGAGACTTTCCCGTGACTGCTTTTTCCACCCTGACGCAACTGCCCGCCAGCCAGCTCGATAATCTGCGCGAGATGGGCTTCGAAGCCATGACACCCATTCAGGCCGCTGCCCTGCCCGCTATTCTTGAAGGCCGCGATGTGCGCGCCCAGGCAAAAACCGGCAGTGGTAAAACCGCAGCATTCGGGCTTGGCCTGCTGCAACATATCGACACCGCCCGGTATCAAACGCAGTCGCTGGTGCTCTGCCCGACGCGCGAACTGGCCGATCAGGTCAGTAACGAACTGCGTCGTCTGGCGCGCTTTACGCGCAACATTAAAATCCTGACATTGTGCGGCGGCCAGCCGCTTGGCGCACAGCGTGATTCACTGGTACATGCGCCGCATATCGTGGTGGGGACGCCGGGACGTATTCTCGATCACCTGAAGCGCGAAACGCTGGATCTCTCGCAGCTGCGCGCTCTGGTACTGGATGAAGCTGACCGCATGCTGGAAATGGGCTTTCTGGAAGATATAGAGGCCATCGTTAACCGCACACCGTCACAGCGTCAGACGCTGCTTTTTTCCGCCACCTGGCCGCAGGACATCATCTCTATCAGCAACCGCTTTCAGCGCGATGCGCAAGCCATTGCCACGGAAGATGTCACCGAACTGCCCGCTATCGAACAGCACTTTTATGAAGCGAGCAGCCGCGAAAAGCTGAATCTGTTGATCGGTCTGCTGAGCCAGCAGCAACCCTCTTCCTGCGTGGTATTTTGCAATACCAAACGGGAATGCGACGATATCGCCGCCGCACTGGAGAACAGTAATATCAGCGCGCTGGCGCTGCACGGCGATCTGGAGCAACGCGACCGCGATCGGATACTGATTCGCTTTGCCAACGGTAGCTGCCGGGTGCTGGTTGCGACCGATGTCGCCGCACGCGGCCTGGATATTAAAGCGCTGGCAATGGTGGTGAACTATCAGCTTTCTTACGATCCTGAAGTGCATGTGCATCGTATCGGACGTACCGCCCGCGCCGGTGAACAGGGCACGGCGGTGAGTTTTGTTGCACCGGAAGAGATGGTACGCGCTCATGCGCTGGAGGATTATTTACAGCAGCCGCTAACGTGGTCATCCAGCGCCGCGTTAAGAAATCAACCATCACAGGCCCTGCCCGCCGCGATGATGACGCTCTGTATTGATGGCGGACGCAAAGCGAAAATCCGTCCGGGCGATATTCTCGGCGCACTGACCGGCGAAGCGGGCCTGAGCGCCGATCTAATCGGCAAAATCGATCTGACGCCAACCCATGCTTATGTCGCCATTGCCGCCGCAAAAGCAAAAGAGGCGCTAATCAAGCTGAAACAGGGCAAGATTAAAGGAAAAAGCTGCCGCGCTATTTTGCTGAAATAATTGCCTGAGCCAGCCATCCAGCCGCGCCCCTTACCGGGACGCGGCTTTTCTATTTCCCGTTAGTCGTTTCGCTTATTTGCAATATCTGCTGAAGGTAGATAACCAGTAATATCACCACAGGTTAATATTTAATAAACCCGCATAAGTTGACGCTGATATGGCAGAATAAAGCCATCTGTTTTAACTGTCGCCAGGAATGATTAATGGAAACAGTAAAACAAGAAAGCATAATATTTATCAAAATGTTTATTAAAACAACCCGTTCTTTATGGATAATGATGATAATCAGGGGGATTTTACTATGTCGGCCCTACAGCTTCCTTATACGTTATTTAAAACCCAGAAATGGATGGACGATTATGGTGCTGCGGATATGCGCTACGGTGACTTAACTGAAACCCAGCTAAAATCTAAATTTCATCTGATAGATGTTTCTTCCCGAGTCGATCCTTACAGGCTGACAAAAATCACTCCGTTTAATCAGCCGCAGTCCATGTTTCACGGATCCCGTGGCGAAGGTGAAAAAATTACCAGCCATGAGTGCGCCACTATCCTTTTTGATGAGCTTCGTCATCTTTCAACAGCCTTTTCTTTGTATGGTCAGTACAAGTACCTGATCGAAGATATGATAAATCATATGCAGCATGGCAATGGTTTGCCTTTTTATAGTATGTACCTGAATACTGCATTAAAAGAACAATTACTTAATATGCAATCCAAACAAAACAGTACACTTTTCTTATTGGGCCAAGCCCTAAAAGAAAATATTAACTGGAAGAAGAAACATTATCCATTAGAAAAAATAAAAAAGTTAGGAGAAGCTATTCTTGATGGCAAGTTACCAAAATTTGACAGATTGCAAGATAATTTTAATGGGATGGGAATTACTGTTCATGACACATGGGCAACATACATCACGATAAAATCATTGCATATAAATAACGATTATTATCATGCAATAGTTCACTACAAGGTTCAGGATCACTTTGGCCTGGACGATGAAGATATTCTTGATGTTAAATTTTCTCAGTTCCGTTTTTTCCGTATATGGTTTATTCTCCAGCGATATAAATTATTCGCTTTTAAGCCCTTCATGACCAATATGGAAACTACGATAAAAATTCAAGGTAAACGTCATGAAAAATAGAAAAGTAATTTTTTTGCCACTCATCTTAGTAAGCATATTGATTGGTTACGCTCTGTTTCTATTTCTACGCCCAGTAGAAATCATCGCGGTACATCAAAATAATAACAATAGCGCCGTTTTAGTAAAAAATTTCCCTGTCACAGAGCAAGGGAAAATAGCGTGGTGGCTGAAAAATAAGGCATTATTGAAAGAAAAATACAATATTCCCAGGCCTGCGGAAGATGGCTTTTTCTCGATAACCTTTTGGTTATTTGGCGAAGGATATAAAGAAGCTGGTAAACATGACAGGAAATGCTTTGAAGATATCCAAAGCAAGGAAAATTGCATTGATAAGAACGCTCTGCTTATGATAAGAAACAGTAAAAATACCGGGCTTTATTTTATTGCTGACAGTGGTATCTATCGTATCAGCAAAAAAGGGAAAATAGAAAAGGAAAATACAGAATAGAAGTTTACCTCAACGAACTTTTATAATAAAAAATAAAAATATATGGCATTATTTTTAATAAAAATGATGAATCCCACACCTAATATTATTGGAGAACGCAATGAAGATTAAGTACAAGAAATGTTGTTTAGCTCTGATAGTGGCTGGGTTTGTAATAGCAATTTACACCGCATGGTTATCATTGCGACCTGTTAATATTATTGCCGTTCATCAACGAAGCAACAATTTTAGTGCGATTTTAGTCGAAAACTTCCCGCTTACTGATAAAGGAAAAATAGCGTGGTGGTTAAAAAATAGCTACCCAATCAAAGAGAAATATAATATTCCTGTTCCCGCAGAGGACGGCTTTTTTTCTATTACCTTTTGGCTGTTTGGTGATGGTTATAAGGAACAAGGAAAATATGATCGGCTCTGCTTTGATGAGATAAAATCAAGTAAAAAATGTATCGAGAAAAATCCTGTTCTTACGGTAGAAAAAACCAGAAACAGAGGGATTTTTTTTACGATATACGATGGCAGCAACTATCGCATAGATGAAAATGGCAAAATTATCAAAATCACTGAAAGCCGCGATAAATAACCGAATCACTTTTCGCTGGCACGTTAGGGGCAGGCTTGCCCACACCAGCTTCTGTAAACCGCTTAGCGGAGGTTTTCCTGTACATCAAGTCAGTCTATGCTGACAGTTACCCTCAACAATAAGGAACCCCTATGGGCATTGCTGAACGCAAAAATTACCCGCAGCTGGGCGAGATAAAAGGCCCCTATGTTCATGCCGTTCGTCACGGTGAAACGCTCTATATTTCCGGACTGACCGCCTTTGGCAGCGAAGCGCAAAAAGCGGGTATCGCCGCGCAGGCCGAAGAAATCTTCCGTCAGTTTACTCTTATCGCCAGCGCCGAAGGCACCTCCCTGCATGCGCTGCTGAAAGTCACTATCTTCGTCACCTCGCTACGTGAAATCGATGCGCTGCGTGCGGTTCTGTTTCGCAACTTTGGCGAACACCTGCCCGCCTGCTCGCTGGTCCAGGTCAGCCAACTCTTTTCTCCCGATCTGTCGGTAGAAATTGAGGCGATACTGGCGCTGAACCATTAATACCACGCCGCCTTTTAGCGGCGGCGAAGCATCATGGTTATCCGGCAATATTCTTTATTTCCGCCGCATGTAACGCATGTTGCAGACGAGCAAAAAGCGCTTCATCCGCGGCGTTCCACAGATCGCCTTTTCCCTTCAGTAGCTCGCGCAGTAGTGTTGACCATTGTCCCATACGCACCAGCTCCTCCGCTGAAAAAAACGACGCCGACGTTTTTTCTGTTACTCCAGCCATAAACAACCCCATAAATTGTTAATCGTTATCCGCTGATGCCGGGTAACGGCACGGTTAATCATGTTAATTCACCAGGAAGGAGGATGCCCAGCGTTCGGCGATCGGTACGCCCTTTTCCAGATTTTCTTCACCTGTGCGGATGACTGAGCCACGCCGTGAGGCGGTTACAGACGGAAACCTTATCGTGCGATACACACGGCATCGCTATTTCTCTTTCCGCTGCGTTAAGGACTACCCTTTAACGGAGGATAAAGACCACCCAGCCAAGGGAGCTGTAAATTTATGGTTATCAACAGTATTGTGTATCGCGACGGCGCACGTGAAGAAGTGATCGATCCAGAGAATATCAGCCGTGAGGTGATGGAAGACCCGGATGCCTTTATCTGGCTGGGGCTGTATCAACCCGATCCGCCTTTTATGAAAAAAATGCAGGAAGAGTTCGGCCTGCATGAGCTGGCGATCGAAGATGCGCTGACCGCCCACCAGCGTCCCAAGCTGGAGCAGTATGGCGAATCACTGTTTATCGTGCTGAAAACCGCTCACCTGAACGAACACAACCATATTGAATTTGGCGAAACCCACTTTTTCGTCAGCAAAAAGTTTTTGATCACCGTGCGGCACGGTGCCTCCGAGAGCTACGCGCCGCTGCGCAAACGCACGGAAGAGCGCCCGGAAATGCTTGGTAAAGGCGTCGGCTTTCCGCTCTACTGTCTGTTCGATTTTATTGTGGATAACTACAGCGATATCACCGCCACGCTTGGCGAACGCATCAACGAAATGGAACGTGCCATGTTCCGTACCGAATTCGATCGTAAAGCGGTACAGCATGTTTATACGCTACGGCGGCAGCTGCTGGCGTTACGCAATGCGGCGATGCCGGTTGATGAAATTTGTAACCAGCTTATCCGCCTGCATGAAGATATTATTCCCAAGCCGCTACGCGTCTATCTGCGTGATGTTCAGGACCACGCTCACCACGTGGTGACCGATACCGATGATATGCGTGAAATCCTTACTAACGCCATGCATGTCAACCTGGCGCTGGTGACGGTACAACAAAACGAGGTGGTAAAAAAACTGGCGGGCTGGGGGGCTATTCTGGTGATCCCGACGGTGATTTTCAGCATGTATGGCATGAACTTCGAAAGCATGCCGGAAATCCATTCGCCCTGGGGCTATCCGGCGGCCATCGGCGGTACTCTGCTGGCCTGCGGCGCGCTCTACTGGCGTCTGAAACGCGCCAGCTGGTTATAACGATTTTCAGCGCCAACCAGCGGCGCACGCCCGACGGCCCGGCTTCCTGAAACAATGGTGCCAGGCCACTAACCATCCACGCCGTGCTGCCTAACACAAGGTGCGGCGAGCAGGAATAAAATCGGCGGGCAAAAGCCCGCCGTCAGCCACTGTCTCAGATAACAGCGATGAATACGCTTAAGCCAGCGTATGCTCGGTACGCGCAATGATATCGTCCTGCGCATCCGGCGAAAGCGCGGTGAAGAAGGCCGAGTAGCCCGCCACACGTACCACCAGATCGCGGTAACGATCGGGATGTTTTTTCGCTTCCAGCAGCGTTTCACGCGATACGATATTGTACTGAATATGCCAGCCCTGATGCACCTCGAAGAAGGTACGCAGCAGCATCATCAGCTTCTGCCGATCGCTCTGGTTATCCAGCGTTGCCGGGCTCAGCTTCTGATTGAGCAGCACACCACCGAGAATAGCGTTGGTTGGCAGTTTGCCCACCGAGCTGATGACCGCTGTCGGCCCCAGGTGATCGGTGCCGGAAGAGGGGCTGGCCCCTTCCGCCAGCGGCGTTCTGGCCTTGCGTCCGTCTGGCGTAGCCATAGTCTGCGCGCCGAACGGCACGTTGGCAGAGATCGATGAAGTGCCTGCATAGTAATCACCACCGATCGGGCCACGCCCATAACGCGGGTTGTGGTAGTTTTTAATCTCATCAATATAGGTCTGATAGGCACGTACCAGCAGCGTATCCACGCTGTCATCATCGTTGCCATATTTCGGCGCGGCGTTCACCAGACGTTGACGCAGCTGCTCGTGGCTTAAACCGGCAAAGTCGGTTGCCAGCGCATCCGCCAGCTGCTGCTGCGCAATCAGCCCCTGCTCGAACACCAGCTTTTTCACCGCGGCCAGGCTGTTACCGAGGTTGGCGATACCTACCTGTAAACCAGATACCCAGTCATATTTCGCCCCGCCCTGCTTGATGCTTTTCGCCCGTTCGATGCAATCATCCACCAGCGCCGAGCAGAGGATATCGTGCGCATTTTCTTCCAGCACGGTATCCACTACATATTCAATTTCAATCGACTTACGGGTGTAGTAACGAATCTGACGATCCCAGCACTCCAGCACTTCATCAAAGCGGCTGAAGTTGCCTTTTGACAGCGCCAGCTCCTGTGGCAGGAAAACTTTGCCGCTGGTGGCGTCACGTCCGCCTTCCAGCGAGGCCAGCATGACGCGGGCAAAGTTGATGAAGCTCATACCGGTGCAGCGATAGCCCCACTTGCCGCCAACCGCAGTTTCAATACAGCCAATCGCGGCATACTGATAGGCGTCTTCGGGCTCGATACCCAGTTTAATAAAGGCCGGGATAACGATCTCATCGTTATTAAAGGCGGGCATACCAAAGCCGCAGCGAATAACCTGCACGCAGGCATCGAGGAAATCGTCGCTCATCCCGGCATGATAACGCACGCTCAGGTTAGGCTGCGTGGAACGCAGGCGACCGCAGGATTCAAGAATCACGTAAGAGAGCGGGTTCACCGCGTCAACGCCCTTGCCATCGATCAAATTCTGCCCGCCGATGGTCACGTTCTGATAAAGCGGGCTGCCTGCGGAAGCTTTGGAGTGAGAACCGGAGCGGATTTTATTCACCTCCAGCAGCTTCAGCCAGCAGCTGTTGAGCAGTTCAATCGCCTGTTCGCGTTCCAGCGTCTGTTGCAGTTCAACGTCGCGACGGTAGAACGGATAGAGATACTGGTCCATACGGCCAAAGGAGACGGAGTGACCGTTAGATTCAATTTGCAGTATCAGCTGAATGAAGTAGCAAAGCTGCAACGCCTGCCAGAACGTTTGTGGCGGCTGATGTGCGATAATGTCGCAGTTTTCCGCGATCGTCAGCAGCTCTGCCTTACGCGCTTCGCGATCTTCCTGTGCCGCCATCTGCCGCGCCAGATCGGCAAAACGTTTGATATGATCGCTGACCGCTTCCAGCACAATAGCGATCGCTTTCAGGAACTGATCGCCATGTAAATCGTCCAACACCGTCAGGTTAATGCGGCTGCGGCGCTCCGCCACTTTCTCACGCAGACCATCCAGCCCTTTCTCCAGCAGCAGCGGATAGTTTACCGCCAGGTGCGCATCGCCGGAGGTCATATTGCCTTCAGCCTTGATAATACCGGTTGCCAGCAGCGCCTGCTGCTCATCGGTAAACATGCCGTAGCAGCGATCCTGCACCGTTTGACCACGCCACCACGGGCAAACCTCATGCAGTACGCGCTTGTTCTCTTCTGAGACGGAGAAACCCGCCCCTGGGCGATCGGCCAGATCGTCGATCTCTTTTTCAATCCAGCTAACGGTATATTCCGGGAAAATCGGCGCGGCGCGGACTTCACTCGCCTGGTTACCAACAATCAGCTCATCATGCTTAATCCAGATGGTACGATTCGCCAGGTGATAAGCCAGCGCCAGCGCGCGGCGTACCGGCACCGGCTTCGCCATATTTTCCTGATAGATTTTTGTGTAATGCTCAGCACGCTCGGTACAGATGGGTGGTTTGACAATATGCACCAGCGCGTTTTTATGGGCTTTGATACGTTCGCTTAACTGATCAAGTTTCAGGGTGGTCATATTCTTATCCTCTCAGAGTCGCCGTCAGGCCTTTTTGTTTTGCGTAGTCATGCGCAAAATCGAGCAGTGCCGGAGCATCCAGCGGCTTATCCGGCGCAAGATAGGGCTGATGAAGCAGGGCATATTTGTTCATGCCCAGCGTGTGGTAAGGCAGAAAATGGATCTCTTTAACGCCGAGCTCGTCGGCGGCGAAATTGACGATATCCGTAATCGAAGTTTCGTCAGCGTTGAATTGCGGTATCAGCGGCACGCGGATAATCATCTCCTTACCCGCTTCCGCCACGCGGCGCAGATTTTTCATTACCCGTTTAGCCGAGCCGTCCGTCCATGCCGCAAAGCGCGCTTCATCCACGTGTTTAAGATCGGCAAGGAACAGATCGACCGACGGCAGCGCGGGCTCAACGTAGCGCCACGGCACATGCAGACAGGTTTCTACTGCGGTATGGAACCCTTCCTGATGACACTGGCGCAGCAGCGCCGCCGCCAGTTCGGGATTCATAAAAGGTTCGCCACCGGAGAGCGTCACGCCGCCTGCGCTGCGGGCGTAAAACGCCTTATCGCGCCTGACCTCGGCCATAATCTCTTCCACCTGTTTTTCCTCGCCGCACACGGTTAACGCCAGCGTAGGACAACAGTTTTCCAGCGCGATAAAATGTTCCGGTTGAAGCTTCGGACGATCGATCGTCAACCCGTTCAACGTCCTTGTTATTACGTCCGGTACCGCCTGCTGACAGAGATCGCACCCCTCAAGGCAGAGCCGGTCGTCATAAAGGAGATCTTTATGGCGGGAGCGGCTTTCAGGGTTTTGACACCAGCGGCATCCCAGCGCGCAGCCTTTAAGAAACACCACGGTGCGGATGCCGGGACCATCATGTGTGGAATAGCGCTGGATATTAAAAATCATTACCCTCTCCTTCTTGTTACGTTCGAAGATTTAATAACTTTCGAAAGAAAGTGATATTGATGCCGGTCAATAAAAAAGAACAATCTGACGATATAATCACCGAATCTTGCTGAACCTCACCAATTTCCAGGAGTCCTGTATGGAACTTTATCTTGATACGGCGGACGTTCAGGCGGTAAAACGCCTGGCGCGTGTGCTCCCGTTAGCGGGCGTGACTACCAATCCCAGCATTGTCGCCAGCGGTAAAATCCCGGTGAACGAAGTGCTGCCCGCTCTGAGAGAAGCGCTGGGCAATAAAGGACGGCTGTTTGCTCAGGTAATGGCTCCCCAGGCGGATCGGATGGTGGAAGAGGCGCAGAAACTGCGCGCGATGGTTGACGATCTGGTGGTAAAAGTTCCGGTAACGGCAGAGGGGCTGGCGGCAATTAAACAGCTTAAGACGATGGGCATTCCAACGCTGGGCACTGCGGTTTATGGCGCATCCCAGGGCCTGCTGGCGGCGCTGGCTGGCGCAGAGTATATCGCGCCCTATGTTAACCGAGTGGATGCCCAGGGCGGTGACGGTATCCAGACGGTAAAAGATTTGCAGCAGCTGCTGAAGCTGCACGCGCCAGGCGCTAAGGTACTGGCCGCCAGCTTTAAAACGCCGCGTCAGGCGCTGGCGTGCCTGCTGGCAGGCTGTGAATCCATTACGCTGCCGCTCGACGTGGCAGAGCAAATCATCACGACGCCTGCGGTGACCGCCGCCGTAGAAAAATTTGAATAGGACTGGCTGAACGCCTTTGGCGTTAGCGGCCTGTAATCTGGCCTGACTGCCATCCCGTCACCTGTTCATCCTGAGCGCCGCTTCCCTTGTGAAACGGCGCTTTTTTTGGCATTAGCCTGCCCTTACGCCCCTTGCCGCTTCGGTTAATTCATTGGCTCAATTTGGTTATAAAAATGTAAGTAGTGTGATCAGTTTCAAATAACAAGTCTGTTATCTTTGCTACCTTTCACGCCTTACTTACGAATGAAAGTAAAAAACTTTCATTAATCCGGCGATTTTCTTCTGATACGCGGAGATACCTATGAGCACCTCTTTCACCTCACTAACACTACCTGCTGATTATAAAGAAAATATTGTTGCCATGAAGCGTGCCATGCGCGCTCAGATTGGCGACGTAGAGGGGCTGTTTCGTCAGGTTTGCCAAAAAATCGAAACGGAGCTGGCAGCGGCGCGCGCAGAAGAGAGCAAAAACGGCACGGCCTGGCCGATCGTTCAGCAGCGGGATTTGGCGGCAGGAAAGATTACCGACGAGCAGATCGCACAGATTAAACGACGCGGTTGCCTGGTAGTACGACAAACCTTTGCGCGAGAAGAGGCGCTGGAAATGGATCGGTCGATGCTGAACTATCTCGACGAGAACCAGTTTGATGAGGTTTACCGTGGTCCAGGCGATAATTTTTTCGGCTCACTGACCGCGTCTCGCCCTGAAATCTATCCGATCTACTGGTCAAAAGCGCAGATGGAGGCGCGCCAGAGCAGTGAGATTGCGACGGTGCAATCCTTCCTCAATCGCCTGTGGAAATTTCAGCACGACGGCGGAGAGTGGTTTAATCCCGATGTCAATATTATCTATCCCGACCGCATACGCCGCCGCCTGCCGGGCACGACTTCAAAAGGGCTGGGCGCCCATACCGACTCTGGCGCGCTGGAACGCTGGCTGCTGCCCGCCTATCAGAACGTCTTCAGCAAGATTTTCAACAACCAGTTTGAACAGTACGATCCCTGGGATGCCGCATGGCGTCCTGACGTGAACGAATATGACGTGGATAACACCACGAAATGCTCGGCGTTCCGCACGTTCCAGGGCTGGACGGCACTGTCTGATATGGCGTCAGGGCAAGGGCTGCTGCATGTCGTGCCGGTACCGGAAGCGATGGCCTATGTGTTGCTGCGTCCGCTGCTGGACGATGTGCCAGAAGATGAGCTGTGCGGCGTTGCGCCGGGCCGGGTGCTGCCGATTTCACCACAGTGGCACCCTCATCTGACTGCGGGCCTGTGCAGCATTCCTGCTTTGCAGGCAGGGGATTCGGTGTGGTGGCACTGCGATGTGATTCACTCGGTAGCACCGGTTGAAAATCAGCAGGGCTGGGGCAATGTTATGTATATTCCCGCCGCGCCCGCCTGCGCTAAAAATCTCGCCTATGCACAGAGCGTGCGTGCCGCGCTGGAAACCGGTGCCTCACCGGCGGATTTTCCGCGTGAAAATTACGAGCAGACGTGGCAGGGAAGATTTCAGCCGGGCGATTTGAATGCAAATGGTCGTCGCGGGCTGGGCATGTCCGTGCGCTAAGCCAGGTGGCGGAGAGGCTCACGGTTACCTGAAGGCAGCGGAATCTCTTTGCCCGCCGGGGCCGGTATGCGATTTCGATGCGGGTTTGTTATACTCCCCTGCCCCGAAAACATGGTGAGACGCGAGATGAATGCAAGGCAACAACAAATTATTCAGATAGTTAATGAGAGAGGCAGCGTTAGCGTTAGCGAACTCTCCCGCCTGACTCGCGTTTCCGAAGTCACCGTAAGGCAGGATTTAACTTCTCTGGAAAAAGGCCGCTACCTGAAACGCGTTCACGGCTCGGCGATCTCTATCGAAAGCGATAACGTCGAAGCGCGTATGCAGGCGCGTTTTCCGCTGAAGCAGAGCCTGGCGGAATATGCCGCCTCGCAGGTAAATACCGGAGAGTCGGTGTTCATTGAAGGAGGCAGCACTAACGCGCTCCTGGCCCGACGCCTGGCGAATAATGATTCCATCACCATCGTAACCGTCAGCCACTATATCGCCGGGCTGCTTAAGGAGTCGCGTTGTGAGGTCATTGTGCTGGGCGGCCTGTATCAAAAAAGCAGTGAATCGGTAGTTGGCCCGCTTACCCGCAGCGGTATTCAGCAGGTTCACTTCCAGAAAGCCTTTATCGGCATTGACGGCTGGCACCCGGATACCGGCTTTACCGGCAGAAACATGCTGCGCAGCGATATCGTTAACGCCGTAATGGCAAAGGATATCGAAACCTATGCGTTAACCGACTCCTCCAAGTTTGGGCAGTTTCATCCTTACCCTATCGCTACCGACAGGCCGTTTCGTCACGTGATTACCGACGATGGTCTGGATGAGAGATATCGCCAGAAGCTTGAAGCGCAACATATCGCGGTACATCTGGTAAAAGAAAAAATAACCGGCATAAGGTAAGTAAACAGGGGCGACAGCTTCCCTTACCGGCTTTCGCCCTGTTCTTATCAGCCCCTCTTTTAGCTAAAAACGCTGGGTTACATACACGCCCTGTTTATCAGCGTAGCCTCTGCACAGCGGTGTAGATATTTCCGCAGATGCTAAAAATTATTTGTCTTATCCTTATCGCGTATTACTGCCTTGCTCATGTGATAAGCTCACACAGCAAAAAAATCACATAATACTTAACTATAAGTTTGCTATTTTATAGCTCATTTACTTATTTATTTACCTTCCCAAAAAAAGCACTTCTTCTTATTTATGAATGCATTACAGATGCAAAAATTTTAATTGGCTTTTACAATAAGACTGCAAAAATCATTAATCCTGCAACAAACAAATCCCGCCCCCAACGGATACTGGCAAACCAAAAAAAACATTATGTATCAATAATTTAAAATAATAGCATGATATCTACTGATGCAAAAAAAAATATATCCTCCGGCTTCATCCATACCTTATCAGCGTAACAAACGCCAGCCTGCAGAATACATTTATATTATTTCATGACAGTTAACAGCATTAATAAAAAAGTAATATTTGTATCATTACATTTAAATCTTTATGTGACCGCTATCTCAGAATGTATAAACAGCAGCGCTACACTACTTTCCGGTTAGCCTAAAGCGCTCCCTGTTTACTGCAATGATCGTTCAAATTCCTATTCTGTTTAAAACACGCCGATCGTTGTGGGTGAAATCCTTTCGAACTTCAGCCCCGAAATAAAAAAACGTTACATTCGCGGCGCAGCAGTGCGAAAAGCGCATTCATAACGCACGGTATTAAAACAACCATAAGAAATAGGCAATGTGATGAGCAAAATGAAAAATGACATGACGTTACCACCGGATCTTACCGGTTATTCCGGCACCGGGCCTGTTCGTCAGCGCAGGCCGATTTATCAGGACTCGTTACCTCCCTGCAATGATGCCTGTCCCGCCGGAGAAAATATCCAGGCCTGGCTGGCGCTGGCGCAGGAAGGGCGTTACGAAGATGCCTGGCAAAAACTGATTGAGAATAATCCGATGCCAGCCGTGCATGGTCGGGTCTGCTATCATCCTTGTGAAAATAGCTGTAATCGCGCACAGGTTGACCAGGCCGTTAGCATCCATGCTGTAGAGCGTTTTCTGGGTGACAGCGCATTAGAAAATGGCTGGAAGCCCCGGTTTAATGCGGCCCGCAGCGGCAAAAAAGTGCTGATTATCGGCGCTGGTCCTTCCGGCCTTTCCTGCGCCTGGCATCTGCGGCGCCTGGGCCATGAAGTAGAAATACACGAAGCCGGTCCGATGGGCGGCGGCATGATGCGTTTCGGTATACCCGCCTACCGGATGCCACGAGATATACTGGATCGTGAAATTCAGCAGATACTCAATACGGGCATTACGCTAAAGCTGAATCAGAAAGTAGACGATGTGATGAAAGCCAAAAAAGAAGGAGGCTTTGATGCCGTCTTCATGGCAATCGGCGCTCATCTGGCGAAGAAGGTCGCTATTCCAGCCCGCGATGCGGGAAAAATTCTTGATGCCGTTAGCTATCTCTCCGCCGTGGAACGCGGCGAAGCGCCGAAGCTTGGCCGACGCGTAGCCATCTATGGCGGTGGTAATACCGCGATGGATGCTTCCCGTACCGCTCGTCGTCTGGGTGCCGAAGAGGTAATGATTATCTACCGTCGCGATCGTGACCATATGCCAGCCCACTCGTTTGAAGCTGATGAAGCACTGGAAGAAGGTGTCAAAATTAACTGGCTGCGCGCAATTCGTTATATCGACAATACCACAATGACCGTCGAGGAAATGGAAATAGACGCCAACGGGCGTCCGCAGCCAACGGGACGCTTTGAAAAGCTGGAAGCCGACAGCCTGATTTTAGCACTGGGCCAGGAGGTCGATCTTAGCGTACTGGAACGTATCCCTGGTATTCAACTGCGTCAGGATGGCGTGGTTGAGGTGGACGAACATATGATGACCAGCGTCCCCGGTATCTTTGCCGGCGGTGATATGGTGCCTTCCGAACGCACGGTGACAATCGCCACCGGTCACGGCAAAAAAGCAGCTCGTCATATTGACGGCTGGTTACGCAACCGTCCCTGGCAAAAAAATGCTCCGGTCCCGGTCATGGAATATCCGGGCCTGCATTTGTGGTACAACACCGATGCTGATGCCACCCACCAGCCCATTATTACGCCAGAAGCGCGTAGTGGATTTGACGAAATCATCGGTGCGCTGACGGCTGAGCAGGCGCGTTACGAAGCGTCCCGCTGCTACTCCTGCGGAAACTGTTTTGAATGTGATGGCTGCTATGGCGCTTGTCCGGAAGGTGCCGTGATCAAACTCGGCAAAGGACTGAGATACCGTTTCGATTATACGTTATGCACCGGCTGCGCGGCCTGTTTTAACCAGTGCCCATGCCATGCGATCGAAATGACAGAAGAGGAGGCCCATCTATGAGCGATAAAGATACGAACTGGGTGATGACCGACGGGAATGAGGCGGCCGCCTGGGTTGCTTACAACGTCAGCGAAGTCTGCGCTATCTACCCCATCACCCCCTCTTCTACAATGGCGGAGCTGGCGGACGAGTGGTCAGCCAAACAGCTTCCCAATATCTGGGACAACGTGCCTTCGATTGTAGAGATGCAACATGAAGGCGGCGCAGCAGGTGCGGTACATGGTGCGCTACAGGCTGGCGCGTTGAGCACAACGTTTACCGCCTCACAGGGCCTGATGTTGATGCTGCCCAATATGTATAAAATCGCCGGTGAACTCACCGCTACCGTTTTCCACGTTGCGGCGCGCTCCCTTGCTGCTCAGGGGCTATCTATCTTTGGCGATCATCAGGATGTGATGGCCGCAAGAACCACCGGTTTTGCCATGCTTTCCGCCGCCTCAGTCCAGCAGGCACAGGATATGGCGATGATTGCCCATGCTGCCACCCTGTCATCCCGCATTCCCTTTATTCATTTTTTTGACGGTTTTCGTACCTCACATGAAGTCAATAAGATTTCACGTCTGCCCCGTGAACACATACGTGCCATGATATCCGGGCAACTTGTCAGAGAGCATCGCGAACGCGCATTAAATCCAGATCGCCCGGTAATGCGCGGCACGGCCCAAAACCCGGATACCTATTTTCAGGGGCGCGAAAGCGTTAATGCTTTTTATGATCGCGTGCCTGCGATCGTTGAACAGACGATGGAAAAGTT